>NZ_JBVHZJ010000001.1:0-30833 GCF_055574655.1 Streptomyces sp. NPDC029956
CACCCCTCCCCCCCCCCCCCCCCCCCCCCCCCCCCCCCCCCCGCCCCCCCCCCCCCCCCCCCCCCCCCCCCCCCCCCCCCCCCCCCCCCCCCCTTCCGTCAGCGGGCGCCGAAGACCTGGGTCCAGTACGGGCCGCCCTGGGAGTGGATGCCGACGCCGATCTCCTTGAAGTCGCAGTTGAGGATGTTCGCGCGGTGGCCGGGGCTGTTCATCCACGACTCCATGACCTGCTCCGGGCTGCGCTGGCCCATGGCGATGTTCTCGCCATAGGTGGACCACGGGTATCCGGCGGCCGTCACCCGCTCCCCCGGACCGGCGCCGTCGGGGTTGGTGTGGTCGAAGAAGTCGCGGGCCGCCATGTCGTCGGAGTGGCCCTGCGCCGCCCTGGTCAGGGTCGCGTTCGCGCTCAGCGGGCCGCAGCCCGCCTTGGCGCGCTCGGCGTTGACGAGGGCGATGACCTGGTCGGCCTCCGAGCTCTGCCCCTGGTCGTTCTGCGGGCCGGCGCCCGTCCCGTTCCCGGCCTCGTCACCCGAGCCCGATCCCGTGCCGGTACCCGAACCCGAGCCGGGCCTGGTCGGCGGCGTGTCCGGGGTGGGTGCCGCGGTGCGCGGCGGGGTCGTCTTCACCGGGGCGGGCTTGGTGGTGCGGACCGGGCGGGGCGAGGCGGTGGTGGGCTTCGCGCTGGGCGAGGCCGACGCGGAGGGGCGGGCGGAGGCGGACTTCGACGCGGACGGCGAGCCGGTGGGGGTCGTCGCCGCCGGGGACCCGGAGTGGGTGGACGGGTCCTGGTCGAGGGGCAGCTCCAGCTCCGGGGCCGTCACACGGTTCGCCTCGAGGATCTCGTCGTCCCCGCCGCGGCCCCCGGACAGCGAGAACGCCCCGCCCGTGACGGCCATGACCACGACGCCGGCCGCGATGACCGCGCGGCGCCGGCTCCGCTCCTGCGTCTGGCGACGGCGCCGAAGAGCCGCGCGGGTGCCGTGCCGGCCGGGCGCCGGGGAGGCGGTGGGCGCGGACCGGGGTATGTGGGAGCGGGTGTGTCCCGCGGAGCCTGCCAGGAGGTACGGCTCCGTCAGGTCCGCCGAGTGGTCGTGTCCGTACCCGCCGAGCCGGGCCGTGTCGGCCGGGTCGGCGGCCTCGGACGGACGGTACGGGTCGCCGCCGGAGGCCGCGTACGGACCCGGGACGGTGCCGAGCCCGTCGGATGCGGAGGCGGAGCCGAACGCGGAGGTCGGCGTCGCCGGTCCCCGCAGGGCTTCGTCCGTCCGTGCCGTCAGGACGGGCGAGGTGGCCGCCAGCAGGAGCTCCGCCGGGACCAGCGTGTGCCAGCGCGGGGCGCAGTGCCCGCAGCCGAGCGTGTGGTGGGCCAGGTGGTCGCGCCACGGGGCGGAGGGCCGGCCGTCCCAGTCGGCCGCCTCCCTGCCCAGGTAGGGGCAGCCCGGGTTGCCCGCCAGAGCGCCGACGACGACGCGTGCGGCGTCGAGCCGGGCCCGTACCGCCTCGATCCGGGCCGGTAC
Organism: Streptomyces sp. NPDC029956; assembly: GCF_055574655.1. Classification (NCBI taxonomy): domain Bacteria; kingdom Bacillati; phylum Actinomycetota; class Actinomycetes; order Kitasatosporales; family Streptomycetaceae; genus Streptomyces; species Streptomyces sp. NPDC029956. The sequence continues at coordinate 1,518 of NZ_JBVHZJ010000001.1, forward strand.
CTCCTCGGCCGGCCACCGCAGGGCGGCCGCCGTCTCGTACCGGGTCAGCTCGCCGGCGCACTCCAGCCACCACAGGGCCAGCTGCTCGCCGTCGTCCGGGTCCAGCCAGCGGGCCGCCTCGGTGATCTCGTGGGCCTGCCCGTGCGCGGAGGACCCATCGGCGGCCGCGCCGTGGTCGTACCCGGCGGGCTGCTGGTGCCGGTGCCGCCGGATGCCGTCCACGGCGATGGCGACCAGCCAGGGCCGGAAGACCCCCGGGTCGGTCAGGGTGGGGAGCCCGTCCAGGGCGCGGAGCATCGTCTCGCGCACGACGTGCTCGACGTGCTCGGCACCGTGGCGGCCGTTCATGGCCAGTGCCACGGTGGTGTGGATCAGGGGCAGGTGGGCGGTGACCAGCTGGTCCCGCGCCCACGGGTCACCGTTCCGCGCCGCGAGGACCAGCTCGGTGTCCCGCTCGATTCCTGTGCTCTGCCGCACGCCGACCGTCCCGTTCGTTGGAGATGATTGCGCATGGGAGAGCCTGGAGCGGGGCGGGGATAACGAAAAGGCGTCGGACAGTGAAAGTGATGTGGGTCACGTGGCCGGGCGCGCCTGCCGCGCCCGACCGCGACGACCCCGGCCGGGCGCGCGCCACGGAGCTCAGTGGTGGTGGGTCCCGGCCGAGGACCGGTCGGCCGGTGCCTCCTTCGCCGTCGCCGCACCGTGCGTTCCGTGGTCTCCGTGGCCCGGTACGGTGCCGTCCGGCTTGGCCACCAGGAAGAGGCCGGCCATGCCCATGTCGGAGTGGCTCTGGACGTGGCAGTGGTACATCCAGGCGCCGGCTCCGACGTGCTCGCCCGCGATGACCTGGAAGCCGAACGAGTCCGCGGGCCCGGTGATCTTGTTGTCGACGACCCGGCTCACGTCCTCGGGACCGGTGAGGAGACCCGTGCGGTTGTCGGCCCAGCGATGACCGTGCATGTGGAACGTGTGGTAGTACTCGCCATGCGTGATCATGACGATCTCCACCCGGTCGCCCACGGTGGCGAGGAAGTCGGGCGGATCGGCGGCCGGCCGGTTGTTGATCGTCATGTCGTTGAAGACGATGGTGAACTGCTTGTCCGGCAGGATGTCGCCCTTGCGGCGCACCACCAGTCCGCCGTAGAGGCCCTTGCGGATGCCACCGGTGCCGTGGTCCGTGCCCACGACGTGGTCGTGGTAGTGCCAGTACCCGGCGCTGCCGGGCCGCCAGGTGCCGTCGGGGCGGCGGCCCGGGGCGTGGGTGCGCCAGGTGTACGTGCGGGTGGCGCCCGCTTCGACATGACTCCCGCTCATCCTCGTGCCGTCGTTGTCGATGTCGTAGTCCACGCCGTGCGCGTGGAGGCTCACCGGGACGTCCATCAGGTTCTCGAACTCGATGTGGAGGGTGTCGCCCTCGTTGAGCTCGATGAGCGGGCCGGGCACGGTGGCCTTGCCCTTCTCCAGGCCGTAGCCCATGCGCCCGTCGGCCAACTTCTCGGCGTACAGCTTGAGATGGCGTACCTGCCCGCCGGCCGGGGCAGTCCTCAGCGGGGCGGCCGCGGCGGCCGCGCCGGGTGCGGCACTGGAGGCGGAGCTGAGGGACAACGATGTCACGCCGGTCGCGGCGACGGCCCCGCCCGCGAGCAGGCGACGATTGAAGCTGCGTCTGTCCATGTCGAACTCTCCGGTCTTCAGAGGAGATTGACGGGGGTGCGGGGCCAACGGGGGCTCCTGGGGACGGCCCACACCGTAGCGGGGCGGCCATGGTTTATCCACACCCAGGACAAAGTTCGTCCGGTTGCGGCCATAGCTCTTGGCGAACCGCGCAAAGAGGTCTAGCTTCAGCGGCTGTCGTTGTGACCTCAGAGGGATGGGTGACCCATGAAGCGCACACCACATCACCGGTCGAGATCGAGAACAGCCTTTGCCGTGGCGGCACTCGGGGCCGGCGCCCTGACCGCCTCGCTGCTCGGAGGCAGCCCCGCCGCCGCCAAGCCGGATCCGGCCCCGCCCTCGGCCAGGGCGGCGACAACGTTATCTCTGCCGTCACCGCCGGGCGGCGCGAACGTACGCGTCCTCGTCTTCCACGGGTCCGCGACGGCCGAATCGCCGACCGTCGACGCGGGCATCGCCGCCGTCGAGAGCATCGGCCTCACCGGCCCGGCCGCCGGCCGCTACCGCACGGTGGCCACCGACGACCCGGCCGTCTTCACCGACGCCAAGCGTCTCGGCACGTACAACGCGGTGGTCTTCCTGACCGGGGGCGGCGATGTCCTCGACCCGGAGCAGGAGGCGGGCCTCGAGGCCTACATGGAAGCGGGCGGCGGCTTCGTCGGCGTCCACGAGGCCGCCCGCACCGAGCCCTACTCCAGCTGGTTCACCGGCCTCGTCGGCGCCCGGCCGACCGGCGCCGCGAGCGGCACACAACGCGCGGTGGTGGAGGTCGGCGACCGGCAGCACCCGGCGACGAGATCCCTTCCGCTGGAGTGGAAGCGGCCCGACAAGTGGTTCAACTGGGACCGCAACCCGTCCGGCACCGTGCACACCGTGGCGCGGCTCCGCGAGTCCTCGTACCAGCCCGCGGCCAAGCCCAACGGCTGGGACCACCCGGTGTCCTGGTGCCGTGACTACGACGGCGGCCGGTCCTTCTACACCGCCATGGGCGGCACCGTCGACAGCTACGCCGAGGCGGACTTCCGCGACCATCTGCGCGGCGCGATCGCCTGGACCGCGCGGATCTCCCGGGCGGACTGCAAGGCGACCATCGACGCCAACTACACCGCCCAGCGCGTCACCAAGCCCAACCAGCCCGGCCAGAACGACCAGATCGGCGAGCCGCACGGCCTCGTCGCCGCTCCCGACGGCCGCATCCTGTACATCGGCCGCGGCGGCGCCGACTCGAGCGTCCCGGTCGTCACCGACTGGAACAACCCGGACATCGGCAAGGGCAACGGCGAGATCCACGTCTACGACCCGAAGACCGGGCAGGTCACCAAGGCCGGCGCGCTCACCGTCTTCGGCAACAAGGGCGGCGGCGACGAGCTGGTCAAGAACGAGGAGGGGCTGCTCGGCATCGAGCTCGACCCCGGGTTCCCGACCAACGGCTGGGTCTACCTCCACTACACGCCGCACTCCCGGATCGACCGCGTGGAGCACATGGGCGAGCGGCGGGTCTCCCGCTTCACGCTCGACCTCGCGACGAACAGGCTCGACCTGGCGAGCGAGAAGGTGCTGCTGAGCTGGCCGGTCCAGATCCACAGCTGCTGCCACGCGGGCGGCGGCATGGCCTGGGACTCCAAGGGCAATCTGTACATCGCCACCGGAGACACCAACTCGTCCGGATCCAGTGGAGGTTACTCGGGCAACAACCCCGCCCCGAACTTCCGTGGCGTCTCCTTCGCGGACGCGCGCCGCACCGCCGGAAACACCAACAACCTCAACGGGAAGATCCTCCGGATCCATCCCGAGGCCGACGGCACGTACACCCTCCCCGCGGGCAATCTCTTCACCGGCGAGGAGAGCGACGAGGGCGGCGGGAAGACCCGCGGCGAGATCTACGTGATGGGCGTGCGCAACCCCGCGCGCATCTCCGTCGACAGGACGACCGACATCCTCTACGCGGGCTGGGTCGGCCCCGACGCGGGTGCGCCGTCGACGACCTGGGGCCCGGCCAAGTACGACACGTTCGCCGCGATCACCAAGGCGGGCAACCACGGCTGGCCGTACTGCATGGGCAACAAGCAGCCCTACCGCGACCGCGGTCTCCTCGATCCGGGCAAGCCGCTCGGCTGGTACGACTGCAACGCGCCGAAGAACGAGTCCCCGAACAACGACGGCCTGGTGAACCTGCCGCCGGTCACGGGGAACACGATCTGGTACTCGCCCCAGGGCGGCGGCGTGGACTACCCCAGGGACGCCGCCGGCATCCCGAGCTACAAGCAGGAGGAGCAGAAGCTGCTGCTGCCGTGGCTCAAGGGCGGCGGGCAGGCGACCATGAACGGTCCGCTCTACCGCTACGACGCGGCGAGCGACTCGGCGGTCAAGTGGCCCTCGTACTGGGACGGCAAGTGGTTCGTCGGCGACTTCTACGACGGGGACCAGCCGCGGCACGCCGTGCTCACCGATCCGAAGACCGTCGGCAAGGGCGGACTGCCGGTGCACGCCGAGTCCCTGAAGAAGATCGTCCCGGTCGGGCAGGGCGGCATCCGCAACCTGATGGACTGGAAGTTCGCCCCGGACGGTTCGCTGTACGTCCTCGACTACGGGCGGGGCTTCTTCACCTCGCACCCCGACTCCGCGCTGTGGCGCGTGACCTACAAGGGCGGCGGGCCCACCCCGGCCGCCGACCAGCTGGCAAGGAGGGCGGCGCAGTGATCACGAGACACAGAGGCGCGAGCCTGTGGGCGGCCCTGCTGGCCGCCGTGGCGATGGTCGTCGGCCTGACCTCGGCGGCCGCCTACGGCAGGGCGGACGACGCGCGACGCGGCGACGACGGGCGCCGGACCGCGGCGGCGCAGGTGCTGACCTGGAAGGCGGGCGATCCGATCGACCGCTATCTGGAGTTCCCGACCACGGCGGTGGCCGGCGCGACGACGATCGTCTTCGAGAACAGCGCCGCCACCGGCAACACGACCGGCATGCCGCACACCCTGACGTTCGACGTCTCCGACCCGGAGTACAACAACGACGTCCCGCTCAACATCCTGGCCAACCCGAGCGACGCGAACGGCGGCCGGCACACGGCCGAGGTGACGCTGACCCCGGGCCGGTACCTCTTCAAGTGCACGATCCCCGGGCACGGCCAGATGCAGGGCATCCTCACGGTCACCGAGGGCGGCGGCGAGGACACCACCGCGCCGGAGACGACCGCGAAGGTCGAGGGCGACCGCAACGCCGACGGTGCCTATGTCGGCCAGGCGACGGTCACGCTCGGCGCGACGGACGCCGGTGCGGGCGTCGACAAGGTCGAGTACGCGGTCGGCGCGGACGGCCCGTGGCAGCCGTACACGGTCCCGGTCGTCGTCGACCAGGTCGGCGCGCACGCGATCCGCTACCGGGCGAGCGACAAGGCGGGCAACACGGCCGCCGAGAAGACCGCCGCGTTCTCGGTCGTCGCCCGGCCCACCGACGACACGACGGCGCCGGAGACCTCGGCGACCGTGTCGGGCGAGCGGGACGACCAGGGCCGCTATCTCGACATGGCCACGGTGACGGTCACCGCGTCCGACACGGGGTCGGGCGTCAACACCATCGAGTACGCGATCGGCGACGGCGCCTGGCAGCCGTACACCGCTCCGGTGATGGTGCACCAGGCGGGCGAGCACACGGTCCGCTACCGGGCGGGCGACAAGGCGGGGAACACCGCCGCGGTGAAGTCGGTCGCCTTCACGGTCGTCACCCAGCCCGATCCCGACACCACCGCCCCCGAGGCCGCCGCCTCGGTCACGGGCGTGCGCAACTCCGACGGCGCCTACATCACCAGTGCCACGGTCACGCTGTCGGCGTTCGACGCGGACTCGGGCGTCGAGCGGATCGAGTACTCGCTCGACGGCGGCCCCTACCTCGCGTACACCACCCCGGTGATCGTCGACCGCGTCGGCCGTCACACGGTGCTGTACCGGGCGACGGACAAGGCCGGCAACACCTCCACGGCCCGGAGCACGGCCTTCACCGTCGCCGAGGGAGGCGGGGTGCCCGCGCCCGGCTGTCCGGAGTTCGACGAGCGGCTGACGGTGATCGTCGGGACCGTCGACACCGGTGTCCCCAACCGGATGACGAACAGCCGCTGCACGGTCAACGAACTCATCGAGGACGAGAAGGACTGGTCCTCGCACGCCCTGTTCCTCAAGCACGTCGACACGGTGATCGACCGGCTGCTCGCCGACGGCGTCATCGACACCCGCGAGCACAGGAGGATCTACCGCGCGGCCAAGCAGTCGGGCATCGGCAGGCCGGGCCAGACCGAGGGGTACCGCGACCTGTTCGACGGCACCGCGGCGAGCTTCTCGAAGTGGCAGCACGTCGGCGGCGGACAGTTCGGGCTGAGCGCGGACGGGGCCATGACCAGCAGCACGACGGTGCCGGGCATGGGCATGCTGTGGTTCCCGCAGCGGCAGTACGGCGACTTCTCGCTCAAGCTCCAGTGGCGCGACGACGCCCCCGGCGCCGCCAACGCCAACGGCGGGGTCTTCGTGCGCTTCCCGTACGTCCACGACAACCCCGAGGAGAACCGTCCCGAGTGGGTCGCCATCAAGTACGGCCATGAGATCCAGGTCCTGGACCGGCCCGACGGCGACATGTACAAGACGGGCTCGCTCTACGGCTTCGACCGCGTCGGCCTCGCCGGTGCCGGGGTGACGCCCAAGGGCACCTGGAACGACTACGAGATCCGGGTGGAGGGCCAGCACTACTCGGTCTTCCGCAACGGCAAGCTGATCAACGAGTTCGACAACACCGGTGGTCAGGTCTTCCAGCCGCCGCGCGGTGACGACCCGGGCACGGACGGCCGGCGGTACGCCTCCGGCTACATCGGGCTCCAGGTGCACGGCACGACGGACGTCATCTCCTACCGCAACATCCGGGTGAAGGAGCTGTAGACCGTGCGAGGGCCCCTCTCCCGTCACGGGAGAGGGGCCCTCGTCGTGCGCGCGGCGGTCCGTCTCACGTGGGCAGGTTCTGCTCCGCCCACACCACCTTGCCGGAGACGGTGCGGCACGAGCCCCATCGGCGGCACAGCATGTTGATGAGCTGGAGGCCCCGGCCGCCCTCGTCGCTGAGGTCCGCGTGCTGGATCTGGGGCAGGTCGGGGCCCGTGTCCGAGACCTCCACGACGAGGCGCTCGCCGCGCAGCAGCCGGAGCCGGCCGGGGCCGTTGCCGTAGCGCAGGGCGTTGCCCACGAGCTCCGAGACGACGAGTTCGCAGACGTCGGCGAGCTCCGCGAGGTCCCATGCGTCGAGCTGGTCCGTGACCAGACCACGGGCGACGGACGCGGCCCGCCCCTCCTGCGGCAGCTGCCACTCGCACAGCTCGTCCGGGGTGCCCGACGCGGTCGTCGCCACGAGCAGCACGGCCTCGTCGAAACGGCTGGCGTCGGTGGGGGCGCAGTCCGTGAGGCCGCCGTGTTCGAGCGCCTCGGGGGTGAGGCCGCGGGCCGCGGCCCGCAGCCGCTCCAGCTGGAGTTCGAGATCCGCGTGCCGCGACTTGACGAGGCCGTCCGTGTACATGACCAGATGGCCGCCCACCGGGACCTTCACACGGACCGGGTCGTACGGAATCACTCCCGCGCCGAGCGGCGCGCCGATCGGCACGTCCACGAAGGCGGCGGAACCGTCGCCGTCGACGAGCAGCGGGGGCAGATGACCGGCGCTGGCCAGGGTGTACGTCGAGTCCGCCGGGTCGTGGACCGCGCAGAGGAAGGTGGCGACCTGCTCGTCCTCCAGGTCACGGGTGGCGAGGTCGAGCCGGGCGAGGACCCGCTCCGGCGCCATGTCGAGGGTCATCAGGGTGCGGGCGACCGCCCGCAGCCGGCCCATGGTGGCGGCGGCGGGCAGTCCGTGGCCCATGACGTCGCCCACCATGAGGGCCGTACGCCCGCCGGGCAGCGCCATCACGTCGTACCAGTCGCCGCCCACGCCGTGGTGGGCCGTCGAGGGCGTGTACTCGGCGTGGACGCGCAGCCCGGGCGTCACCGGGGTCGCGCGGGGCAGCAGGCTGCGCTGCAGGGAGACGACGTGCTCGCGCTCGCGTCCGTACAGCCGGGCGTTGTCGATGTAGACGGCGGCCTGGGAGGCGAGCTGCTCGGCCAGCGCGAGGTCCATGGCGGAGAACGGGGGCGTTCCGGGGCCGCGTACGAAGTCGGCGCTGCCGAGCAGCAGACCGCGGGCGATCAGCGGCACCGCCAGATAGCTGTGGACTCCCGCGGCGCGCATCTTCGCCGCGGCGCTCTCCGTCGGCGCGACCCGGAGGTAGTCCTCGTCGCGCATGCGGCTCACGAGGACCGGCCTGCCCTGCCGCAGGCAGTACTCGTGGAGGAGCGTCTCGTGGGCCTCCTCGGGCCGGACGAAGGTCTCGCCGACCGGGGTGGGCTCCAGGGAGACCAGCTCGTCGACGAAGCTCAGGGCGGTGGCCCGCAGGAGCGGGACGCCCGTCCCCGTCCAGCGTGAGCCCTCCTCGCCCCGCAGGACGCTCTCCAGGATGTCGACGGCGGCGCCGTCGGCCAGGGTGGGCACGGTGAACTCGGCCAGCTCCTGAGCGGTGCGTTTCAGGTCCAGGGTGGTGCCGATCCGGGAGCCCGCGGAGTTCAGCCAGGCGAGCCGCTCGCGCGTGGTGATGCGGTCGAGGGGGGCGTCGCCGTCGCTCCGGTCGAGGCGTCTGCGGGCACCGGCCGAGCGGAGGACCGAGGCGCCCTTTCCGGCCGAGGCACGGCGGACAAGGCGCCGTCTCCCGTTGCCATCGTTCACTCTTTCGGCCTCCAGACAGAAACTCGTCCGCTGTTGGTGCACATCATGCACCTGCCTCCCCCTCCTGGCCGATCAGGGCGGCGCGTCCTGTCACTGTCTTGTGGCGCAAGACAGCCGCCGACTACCATGCGCCGCATGACAAAGGAGCTGCCGACAGCCGGTGACCAGCGGCGCAGCCAGCTCCTGCGCGGTGTGCTCGACCTGTGCCTGCTCTCGCTGATCGCCGAACGGCCGCGGTACGGATACGAATTCATCGAGGCACTCACGGAGAGCGGGCTCGAACTCGTCGGCGAGGGCAGCATCTATCCGCTGCTGGCCAGGATGGAGCGCGCCGGGCTCGTCGAGCCGTTCCGCGCACCGTCGTCCCGTGGCGGCGCGCCGCGCAAGTACTACCGGCTGTCCGAGGCCGGCCGGGCCGAGCTGGAGCACGGCCGGACCGTATGGCAGGGGTTCACCGCCCAGGCCGACCGGATTCTCACACGAACGACCCACGGGGGACCGACACCATGACCGACGCGCACGTACTCGCGGTCTGCCGCAGCAACTGGGAGTACCGGGGGCTCGACGACGCGTCCGTACGCGAGATGCTCGCCGAACTCACGGCCCACCTGGAGGACGCCGCGGCGGCCGGCCGTACTCCGCGGGACGTCGTCGGCCGCGACGTCAGGGCGTTCGCCGCTTCGTGGGCCAGGGCACGGATGCCGCTGCACCGGCGCGTGCCGAGGACGGCGGCGATGGTGCCGTTCGTCGTGGGCGGGCTGCTGCTGGTCTCGCACCTCCTCCACCGGACGACGGTCGTGGACATCGACGCCGGGAGGCTGGCCTTCTGGCTGAGCATCGGTGTCGTCACCGTGGTCCTGGAACTGCGCCGGGGCGCCCTCGGCTTCGGCAAGGGCTGGATCGTGGCGCTGGCCGTCGGGCTGCCGGTGCTGGTCCTGACCCGGAAGCTGGTCGGCGAGGAGACGCTGTTCCTGCTGCCCCTGTGGGCCAGCGCCCTGCTGACGCTGCCGGGCATCGGGTACCTCGTCGCCGAACGGCGGCGCGCCCCGCGCCCCGCGGGGTCCTGACCGGCGTCGTCCTGACACGCGGAGTCCCGACCGGCGGCGCGTCTCACCCGCACGGCCCGGCAGGGATGCCCGTCCGCCCCGGAGCGTGAACGCTGGGGGCACGGACCGGGCCGAGAGGTGGGACACGGGATGAGCCAGGACGGCAGGGGCGGGACGCGTACGGCGGGATCCGGTGCGGGTACCGCGGCGCGGCTCCTGGCCCGGATCGCCGTGCTCGCCGCGGTCGGTTCCCTGGTCGTCCTGGTGCTCACGATCGGTGACGGCGGCCTGGTGGTCGTCCTGGCGGGCCTCCTGGGGCTCGTCGTCTGCGCCGCGGGCGTGTGGTGGTTCCTGGCGCACCGCGGGGCGGTCCGCATGCTCGGGGCGCTCGTCGCGGTCGCCGCCCCGGCCGGCGTCGTGGCGCTCTACGCCCACGACGGGCTGTGGCGCACGGCGCTGGTGCTGGTCCTGTGCTGGGCCCTCTCGCTGGCCTGCGCGCGGGCCGCGCTGCACCGGGCCCGTCCACGGCGGAAGACCCGCTCGTTCCCGGCCCGCCGGCCCCAGCGGGCGTTCCTCATCATGAATCCGAAGTCGGGGGGCGGGAAGGTCGGCCGCTTCGGTCTCGTCGAGCGGGCGGAGGCGCTGGGCGCCCGGGTGACCGTGCTCGATCCCGACGCCCCGGCCGACGTGGCCGCACTGGCCCGCGAGGCGGTGGCCGACGGCGCGGACCTGCTCGGCGTCGCCGGTGGCGACGGCACCCAGGCCCTCGTCGCGGCGGTCGCCGCCGAGCACGATCTGCCGTTCCTCGTCATCTCGGCCGGCACCCGCAACCACTTCGCCATGGACCTCGGCCTCGACCGTTCCGACCCCACCCGCTGCCTCGACGCGCTCACGGACGGCGAGGAGCTCCGGATCGACCTCGGCGACGTCGGCGGCCGGCCCTTCGTCAACACCGTCTCCTTCGGCGTCTACGCCGATGTCGTGCAGCGCCCCGAGTACCGCGACGACAAGGCGGGCACGACCCTGACCCTGATGCCCGACCTGCTCGTCGGCGAAGGCGTGCGCCGGCTGGACGCGCGGATCGACGGCACGGGGCTGGCGTCCCAGCAGGCCCTCCTGGTCAGCAACAACGCGTACACCTCGGCGGACGTACTGAGCGGCGGCGCCCGCCGGCCGAGCCTCGACGACGGCGAGCTGGGCGTGCTGGGAATCCGGGTGGAGGGCGCGGCGGAGGCAGCGGACCTCGCCGTGCGCGGTTCGCAGTCCACCGGGCTGACCGTCACGACGGCCCGCCGGGTCGAGGTGACCTCGTCCGTGACGGGCGAGGCCGGCACGGACGACACGGGTAAGGGCGACACCGGCGCAGACGACTCGGACACGGGTAAGGGCGACACCGGCGCAGACGACTCGGGCACGAGCGGCTCGGGCACAGGAGGCTCCTCGGGCACGGACGGATCGGACACGAACGGATCGGACACGAACGGATCGGACACGAACGGATCGAACACGGACAGCTCCCGTACGACGGACAGCTCCCGTACGGACGAGATCCCCGTCGCGGTCGACGGTGAGGCCCTGCGCATGACCACGCCGGTCGTCTGCACGCTGCGCCCGGGCGCCCTGCGGGTGCTGGTGCCGCGCGACCGCCCCGGCGTCGTCGTCCCCGCTCCGCGCGTGGACTGGCGACGGCTCTTCGACCTGGCCTTCGGTCGTCCCGTACCGAGCGCCCAGGGACAGGGGACACGCCATGGGTAGACCGGAGACGGCCGGTCCGACCTCATCGGGTCTGGCCGCGGGCGAAGTACGCGACGAGCTCCGGGTCGAGGGGCGGCACCGCTCGGGGTGTGCCCCCGGTGCGCAGGGATTCCGTCGCTCGCACGGCCGCCGCCACGGACATGCGGGCCGCCACCGGTGACGTGTCCGTGGGGCCGCCGTCACGCGCGAAGCGGACGAACTCGTCGACGAGGAGGGGGTCCGCGCCGCCGTGTCCCGCGTTGTCCTCCGCCGCGGGTACGGGGTACTCGGCGTCCGGCTCCGCGCGGTAGCCCGAGCGGCGGGAGTTCCACACCCGGACCGCGCCGCCGGGGCCGTCGCCGAAGTTCTCCAGTCGGCCGGCATCGCCGATGACGGTGTAGTTGCGCCAGTAGTCGGGGGTGAAGTGGCATTGCTGATACGCGGCGAGGACGCCGTTGTCCAGGCGCATGTTGACCAGGGACACGTCCTCGACGTCGATCACCGGGTTGAGCCCGCGCTGGGTGTGCGGCGGCCAGTGGCCGTCCTTGGTGTACCAGTCGTCGGGCTTGGGTTCGCCGGGGGCTCGGCGGTGCGGGTTGGAGCCGTAGACCATCAGGTCGCCGAGCGCCTGCACCTGCTCGGCGTACCCGCCGGCGAGCCAGTGCAGGACGTCGATGTCGTGGGCCGCCTTCTGGAGCAGCAGCCCGTTCGTGAACCGCTGCTCGGCGTGCCAGTCCTTGAAGTACCAGTCGCCGCCGTAGCCGACGAAGTGGCGGACCCAGATCGTCCTCACGGTGCCGATCTCGCCGCGTCCGACGATGTCCCGCATCAACCGGACCACCGGCATGTGGCGCATGTTGTGCCCGATGTAGAGACGGGTGCCTGTCTCGTAGGCGGTGCGCAGGATCGCGTCGCAGCTCTCGATGTCGGTGGCGAGGGGCTTCTCGACGAAGACGGGCTTGCCGGCCTTCAGCACCTCGCGGGCCAGGTCGGCGTGGGTGTGGTCGGGGGTGAGGACGAGGACGGCGTCGATGTCCGGGTCCTCGACGATCTCGCGGTGGCCGGTGAGGAGCCGGGCGCCGGGGAAGGCCGTGGCCGCCTCCGCCCGGGCCCGGGCGTCGTGGTCCGCGAGGGCGGTGACCCGTGAGCCGGCGCCGGGGCGGTGGGCCGTGCGGGCGAGTGAGCCGCGCAGTCCGTAGCCGAGGACACCGAGGCGGAGGTCGGTCATGGTCGGTCGTTCCTTCCCGGAGGTGTCACAGAGGAAGCGTCACGGATGGACGAGGACATGGGCGAGGGCCACGCGGCCCGTGCCACGCTGCACGATCCTCAGGTAGCGGGCCTCCGTGTCGGTGTTCACCAGGGTCGGCCGGAGCGCCCTCCCGGTGAGGGGGATCGTCGTCGCGTCGCTGAAATCGGGCGAGGCGGCGAGCTGGACGTCGACGTCGGCGGTCGTCATGGAGGTGTTGTTCCACAGCTCGACCTGGCCGACGTGCCGTACGGCGCCGAGGTCGGCCTGCCACCAGGCGTCCGGCTCGGAGAGGGTGCGGGTGTCGGTGGTGGTGTCCCCGTCGACGGCGTACGCGGCGGTGGCCGTGCCGTCGGTCGAGGACTGGGTCACCGTGGCCGTGCGCGCGAGGTCGGGCCGGAGCTGTTCGACGTGGCCCCGGCCGTCCGCGCCGGCCGCGCGGGCCACCCCGAGCGCCTCGGCGGGCAGCCGGTCGAGCGAGGTGTGGTTGCCGGTCGCCGTCGAGCCGGTGCCGGTGAGGGCGGGGGCGGCGGTGTCGGTCCAGTTGCCGGTGGCGTGGTTGTCGATGCCGTAGTCGGCCCAGTTGGAGACCCACTTGTAGCCGACGCGGGTGATCACGTTGCCCTCCACCCGGATGTGGCTGGACTGTTCGTCGAGGTAGATGCCGTTGCCGTCGCGTTCGGTGTTGCCGTAGGCGCTGCGGTTGATGTAGTTGCCGGAGACGATCGTGCCGGGCTGTGCCCCCTGGGTGTAGACGGCGCCGCCGTCGTGCTGGTCGTCCGCCACACGCATGACGTCGGTGATGCGGTTGGCGGTGATCCGGTTGTCGCGCAGCACGGACGTGCGGGCCTCCGGCTGGTTCCAGCCCCAGCCGACCGAGATGCCGGAGTACGGGAGGTCCGCCAGGGTGTTGTGGTCGACGGTGAGCCGGGCCTCGTACCCCGCCCAGATGCCGACGGAGTCGGTGTACTCCACGCCCGTGCGCCGGATCGTGTTGTACGAGAGGGTGTTCCGCTCCCCCGCCCGTTCCGGCTCCGGCAGGGGTTCGGTGTCGCCGACGTAGGCGGCGCCCGAGGACAGGTCGGTGAAGCGGGAGCGGGTGACCGTCGTGTCCTTGGTGCCGTCCTCGAGGGCGAGGCCGGCGCCGCCGAGACGGCTGAGGTCGAGGCGGTCGACGACGATGTCACGGCCGCCTCGCACGGTGAGGGCCGCTGCCGGTCTGGTGTAGTGCCGGCCGGCGTGGTCGGCGGGGCCGCCGGCTCCGGTGAGGGTGAGCCCGGCCTGGGTCCCGGCGTACCCCTCGTCGGTGTTCGGCTGGTCCCAGGCCGCGTACCGCAGGGCGAGGCGCTCGACGCGCACGTCGTGGGCGCCGTCGAGGACGAGAAGCCGCTCGGTGGCGGGCGTGACGGCCCGCGCTCGCCGCATGTCCTCGCCGCGGCGTGGGAGGTAGGTGACGGTGCGCCGCTCCGCGTTCCAGACGAACTCACCGGGCTCGTCGAGGAGTTCGGCCGCGTTCTCGAAGTAAGCCACCTTCGTGAAGCGTGTGGAGTCGACGGTCGTCGTGTCCCAGGCGGGTCCTGTGCGGTCCGTACCGGATGCGGAGTTCGTCCAGCACGGCCGGGCGAAGGTCAGCAGGTCGCCGTCGACGCCGGTGATGCGGCAGTGGTAGTTGCGCCAGCGGACGGTGATGACCGCCTCGGCGTCCGTGGGGCGCGCCCAGTCCGTGATGCCGGTGGCGGCGGCGCCCGTCATGCCCGTCCTCGTCGCGTCGCAGACGGCGGCCGGGCAGGAGCCGCCGCGGGCCCGGACGGCCCGGACGCCGTCGACGAAGAGCTGGCGCGGGGTGACGCCGTCGGGGACGCGGGCGGTCCAGGTGCCGTCGGCGTTCGCGGCCCAGCCGGTGAGGGTGCGCCCGCCGGAGAGGACGGGGGTGGCGCCCGGGGCTGCGGTCCAGGTGACGGGGTGACCGTCGCTGCCGGAGTCCTTCTCCCCCAGGGTCAGTGGTCCGGCCAACGCATAGGTGCCGTCGGCGAGTTCGACGCGTACGTCGCGACCGGTGACTCCGCGCGCCGCGTCACGCGCGCCGGTGAGGGAGCAGGGGCGGCCGGTGCTGCACGTCGTTCCCGAGCCGTCCGGGGCGGCGTGCAGGACCTTGGGCCCGGGTTGAGCCGCGGCGGGCGCGGTCGTGAGGAGTCCGGCGGCGAGGGCGGTGAGCGCGGCCAGGGCGCGGATCCGTCGCATCGGGCTCACACCCAGTCCGGGTGTCTGGGCATGGGCGGGTTCTCCGTGGCGAAGAGCCAGTCCTCCAGGAAGGGCCGCAGGGAGGCGTCGTGGGTGACGCGGACGGCGTTGTCGACGAAGTCCTGCGAGTCGGCGTTGCCGCCGCGGTGCTTCCTCAGCCAGGACGCGACGACGGCGTCGAACTCCTCCTGTCCGATCCGCTGGTGGAGGGCGTACAGGACGACGGCGGCACCGTCGTAGATGTTGAACCCGCCGAGCGCGGTGGGGAGTCCGGGCGGGCCGTCGGTCTTCCGGACGGCGTCGAGCCTGGTGTACGCCGCCTTCATCTTGTCCTCCAGGGAGGCGGTGCCCTGCTGGTCGGCCCAGAGGGCCGCGTAGTAGACGGCGGGGCCCTCGTTGAGCCAGGCGCTCTGCCAGGTGGTGGGGGTGACCGAGTCCCCGAACCACTGGTGGGTCAGTTCGTGGATCATGACGTTGGTGTACGTCGTGGAGGTGGCGGCGTTCTTGAACCAGTTGGGGCCGAAGAGGGACAGGGTCTGGTTCTCGAGGGCGTCGCCGTAGCCGTCGCGGACGATCTGCATCCCGTAGGTGTCGAAGGGGTAGCGGACACCGAGGGCGTTCTCCAGCCAGGCGATCTGCCCGGCGGTGCGCTCGACGATCGGCCGGTACGTGTCGGTCTGGTCCTCGGGGACGTAGTGGCGCAGCGTGATGCCGTGCGGGCCGCGTCCGGTCAGGACGGTCTGCCGGGCGACGGAGATGCCGAGGAGTTCGGGGGCCATGGGGGCGTCGAGCCGGAAGTCCCGCGTGGTCCTTCCGGGGCCGGCCGGGCGGGTGCCGGTGGCGGTGCCGTTGGCGCCGGCCGTGTACCCGTCGGGGGCGGTGAGGTGGAAGGTCCACGTCGCCTTGTCCATGGTGGTGTCGTTGACGGGTGCGAACGTGTCGGCCCGGGAGGCCTGGGCGGCGGAGGCGAAGCCGCCGTCGCTGATGTGGCGCCAGCCGGGGGCGCCGACCGGCTTGGTCTGCCCGTTCCCGTGGTAGCTGACGGTGACGTCGAAGGGGCGGTGGTCGCGCAGGCCGCCCTCGGGGGTGACGGTGAGTTCCTGGCCGCTGCTGCCGGGCGCGACGGACCAGGCCGCGTCCTCGCCGTCGACCGTGACGGCGTCGATGGTGAGGGAGTCGATGTCGAGGTTGAACGAGGACAGGTCCTGGGTGGCCCTGGCGCTGATCTCCATGGTGCCGGTGAAGTCGTACGTGACCGGGGTGAAGTCGAAGGAGAGGTCGTAGTGCCGTACGTCGTACCCGCCGTTGCCGAGTGTCGGGAACAGCGGGTCGCCGGCCCCGGGCGCGCCGGGCTTCGGGTCGAAGGGGCGGGCGTGCGGGGAGAGGGCCTGCGCGGGGACGGCGGTCGCGAGCGCGGCCGTCGCGGCCACGGTGGCGACGGTGGCGACTGCTGCGCGCAGGATGCCGGTGCGGGTCACTGCTTCGCTCCCTTCTGGGCTGCTTCCTCGAACTCGCTGCGGGCCTGTCGGCCGCCCTTGGCGAGGTATTCCCTGACGAGGCCGTCGTAGCTGCTCATGGGCTTGCGGCCGGTGACGATGTCCTTGATCCAGTCGCCCTTGAGGGTGTTGAGGGTGCCGGAGGACCTGGAGTCCCAGGTCGGCGAGGAGTAGCTGGCCGTGGGGTCGGGGGTCATCCTGGGGATGAGCCGCGCGTAGGCGTCGTGCAGATGCTCGACGCCCCGCGGGTTGGCGGCGGAGTAGAGCGCGGGGGTGGCCGAGGCCATCAGCTGCCAGGGGACGGCGACGTCCTGGCCGCCCTGCTCGGTGAGGATGGGCGCGCCCTTGCCGTCGCGCCGGTGGTCGGTGCCCTCGACGCCGTAGGCGAGGAGGGTGTACTCCTCGGTGCCGAAGGGCGCGGCGACCCAGTCGGCGAGCCGCAGGATCTCCTTGACGCGGTGGGCGTCGGCCTTCTTGACGAAGGACTCGCTGAGCCGTGCGTTGTTGTTCCAGGCGACGGCGTTCTCGCCGATGGGGGTCATCGGGCGGACGTCGTACGAGGGGTCGATGGCGGCCATCGCGTCGAGGTATCCGGTGCTGGGCGTGAGGTAGGCGGGCCAGCCGTCGAAGACGTAGGCGGCGCGGCCGTTCTTGAACAGGTCCGTGTACTGGGCCTTCTGGGCGCCCGACATCTGGACGGTGCCCGGGTAGTAGCACCCGGCCTTGTACAGCTTGGCCGCCATCTCGATCGCGGCCCGGTACTCCTCCGTCTCCAGGTCGAGGGTGAACCTCCCGGTCGTGGTGTCCATGCGCCAGTAGTAGGGGGCTCCGTACGACATGGCGATCAGGGTGGTGACGCCGGCGGAGATGGCGTACTGCTTCTCCCTGGGGCGGGTCAGCTCCTTGCACAGCTCGAAGAAGCGGTCCATGTCGGTGATCTGGTCGAGACCGGTGACCCCGGCCGCGGCGAACAGGTCGTGGCGGTAGTACCCGGCGCCGCCGGTGCCGGCGCGCGCGATGGGGATGCCGTACAGCTTGCCGCCGTAGATGGAACCCTGCCAGGCGCCCTTCGGGATGGCCGCCAGGTTCGGGTAGTCCTTGATGCGGTCGCCGGAGAGGTACGGGGTGAGGTCGGCGCACTTGGCGGCGAGGAACGCGGCCTTGTGGTCGACGCCGCCCGTCTCCGGGTACATGAAGAGGTCGGTGAGGGTGTCGCTCGCGACCATGGTGGAGAACCTGGTGGGCCAGTCGTCGGCGGCGACGGCCTGGATGTCGACCCGGGTGCCGAGCCGCTTCTCGATCTCCTGCCAGGCCGCGTTCCGTTCCCGCCCGGGCGCCGGCGGCTTGAACGTCTCCAGGGAGGCGGTGATGGTCCTGGCCCCCTTGAGCGGAGTGCCCGGGACGGAGCGGACGGGCTTGGCCGGGTAGCGGGTGAATCCCTGGGGGACGCCCTGCGCCGTGCCGGGGTGGTCGGGGGTGATGCCGAGGTCGCGCAGGACGGTGTTCGGCAGCAGGGAGCCGCTCTTGACCGATGCCTTCTCGGACGCGGCGCCGCTGCCGCCGCATGCGGTGATCAGGGGTGCGGCGGCGACGCCGAGGCCGACGCCGGCCCCGAGGCGGAGGAGAGTTCTGCGGTCGAGCGGGGTGGAGGGGGTGGACCTGGAGGACCGGGACATGGCGACTCCTGGGAGAAGGGCGGGTGAGCAGGGAGCGGGGGCGGGGTGGGAGAGCGGCGCCGAGGGGCTTCGCGATGTGCGGTGGGGGGGTCAGCCCTTGATGGCGCCGGTGAGGACGCCCTTGGTGAAGTAGCGCTGGAGGAAGGGGTAGACGCAGAGGATGGGGAGGACCGCCACGACGAGTACGGCCATCTGGACCGACTGCTGGGGGGCGACGGCCTCGCCGGCGACGGCGCTGTCGAGGCTCTGGCCCTGGAGGACGAAGGTGCGGAGCACCATCGGCAGGGGCCACTTCTCGCTGTCGCCGAGGTAGAGCATGGCGTTGAAGAAGGCGTTCCAGTACGTCACCGCGTAGAAGAGGCTGACGACGGCGATGACGGCCTTCGACAGCGGCAGTACGACCTGGAGGAGGATCCGCAGATCGCCGGCGCCGTCCACCTTCGCCGCGTCGTACAGCTCCTCGGGGAGGTTCATGAAGAAGGAGCGCAGGACGACCAGGTTGAAGGCACTGACCATGGTCGGCATGACGAGGGCGGCGAAGGTGTCGTAGAGGCCGAGTTCGTTGACGAGCAGGAAGTTCGGGATGACGCCCGGGTTGAAGAGCATCGTGAAGAGCGCGGTCATCAGGATGATCCGGGAGCCGACGACATCGCGCCGGGACAGCCCGTACGCCATGCCGATGGTGAGCAGCAGGGCGCAGCCGGTGCCGACGAGCGTGACGCCGACGCTGACGAGCAGGGCGCGGGTGACGACACCGCCGGTGAAGATCGTGCGGTAGGCGTCCAGGGTGGGGTGGTCGGGCCAGAGGACGAGGCCCGCGGACCTGATGATGTCGCTCTGGGAGGCGAAGCTGGTGCCGATCACCCCCAGGAGGGGGTACGCGACGGCGGCTACCACGAGAGTGAGGGCGAGGCCCTTGGCGGCCAGGCCGATCCGGGTCGGGCGCTCCGTCCACGGGGGGCGGCCGGAGGCGGCGGCGCGTGAACTCCTGGCGGCGGCGCGGGTCTTCCTCGCGGTGGCGCGCGGCGTGACCTCGGTGGCACGGGGGGTCTCGGTGGGGTGAGGGGTCTCGGTGACGTGGGAGCTCTCAGCGATCGGCGCCACGGTAGATCCCTTCATGGCCGAAGTGGTGGGCGAGCTTGTTGGCGCCGAGGACGAGCACGGTGCCGACCACCGCCTTGACGAGGCCGACGGCCGCCGAGACACCCCAGTCGCCGTCCTTGATGCCGTGGAAGTAGACGTAGGTGTCGAGGACTTCGCCCGCCTCCGGGCCGACGGCGTCCCGCTGGAGCAGGATCTGCTCGAAGCCGACCGAGAGGATCTGGCCGAGGTTGAGGATGAGCAGCAGGATGACGACGGGGGCGATGCCCGGCAGGGTGACGTGCCACAGGCGGCGGAGCCGGCCGGCGCCGTCGATGGCGGCCGCCTCGTACTGCTGGCGGTCGATGGTGAGCAGCGCGGCGAGGATGATGATCGTGCCCCAGCCGGCGTCCTTCCAGACCAGCTGGAGGGTGAGCAGCCAGGGGAAGGCGTCCGGGTCGCTCATCATGTCGTAGCGGGGCAGCCCGGCCGAGTCGAGCAGTTCGGGCAGGACGCCCGCGCCGCCGAGGACCTGCTGGAAGATCGAGACGATGATGACCCAGCCGATGAAGTGCGGCAGATAGACCACGCTCTGCACGAAGCGGCGGAGCCTGTCGCTGACGACACTGCTGAGCAGCAGGGCGAGGGCGATCGGCAGCGGGAAGAAGAAGACCAGCTCGACGAGGGCGATGGTCAGGGTGTTGCGGACGGCGGACCAGAAGGCCGGCTCGGCGAAGGCCGTCGCGAAGTTGCCCAGTCCCACCCAGGCGCTGTCCGCGTACCCGAGGTACGGCTGGTAGTCCTGGAACGCGGTGATGTAGCCGAGCAGCGGTACGTAGTGGAAGACGAGGAAGTAGAGCAGGCCCGGCAGGCAGAGCAGCAGCATCACTTTGTCGCGCTTGATCCGCTGTCGGAGGGTCGCTTTTCCGCGGAGGGCGACGGGCGTTGCCGTCGCCCCGGCGTCCTGCCGCCGGCCCTTCAGGGGCAGCGGGGGTGCTGTGTCAGCCATGGAGGAGTCCTGTTCGGCTGGTGACGCAGGGAAGTCGATGTGACGTTCTGCGGCGGCAACGTAGTAAGCGGTTAACCCAGGCGTCAAGAGTGAGCGTTGAACCCTTCGCGAATCCGCCGTCGTCCGAACCAGGCCAACCAGCCCTGTATCCACGCCATTCCGGCTGCCCGTCGGCCAAATCCTGCCGTGTGAGCGGGGATTGCTTGACGGTCCCCGACATCTGTCCCTAGCGTGCGCAGTCATCTGCAGTACACGCTTACTATCCGGAGGCATGGTGCGAACCTCTGACGAACCGTCGGCGTGGACCGGCGTGAACGGCCGGGCGCCCACACTCCCCCGCCGTCCTCGGACGCTCCTCGCCATGGACCCCGCCCTGCTCGACGACGTCTTCCCACCCGCCGTGCGAGCACGACTCGAAGAATCCGCCGACCTGCGACTTCCCTGTCCCGTGGAGGAGTTCGACAGCCCCGCGGCGGCGGCCGCGCTCGCCGACTGCGAGGTGCTGCTGACCGGCTGGGGCTGCCCGCCCGTCGACGCGGGCGTCCTGGATCGGGCCCCGCGGCTCGGCGCGGTGATCCACTCGGCGGGCACGGTGAAGACCTTCCTGAGCAGCACCGCATACGCCCGAGGCATCGCCGTCTCCTCGGCGGCGGCCGCCAACGCCGTCCCGGTCGCCGAGTTCACCCTCGCGGCGATCATCCTCGGCGCCAAGCGGGCCTTCCCGCTCGCCGAGCTCTTCCGCACCCGCAGGTCGCACCGGACCACGGCCGACCTGGACCGGCTGCACTGGCTCGGCACCCACGGCATCACCGTCGGAGTGGTCGGCGCCTCCCGGATCGGACGCCGCGTCGTCCAGCTGCTGCGGACCCTCGACGCCGAGGTCCTCCTGTACGACCCGTACGTGAGCGCCGCCGAGGCGCGGGAGCTGGGGGCGACCCGTACCGACCTGGACACCCTCGTCGCCTGCAGCGACGTGGTGACCCTGCACGCGCCGGCCACCCCCGAAACCCACCATCTCCTCGACGCGCGGCGCCTGGCGCTCCTGCGGCCCGGTGCCCTGCTCGTGAACACCGCGCGCGGACCGCTCGTGGACACCGAGGCGCTCGTCCCGCACCTGGTCGACGGCCGGATCGACGCCGTCCTCGACGTGACCGACCCGGAGCCGCTCCCGCACCACCACCCGCTCTGGGAGCTGCCCAACGTGTTCATCACCCCGCATCTGGCCGGCGCCCAGGGCAACGAGGCGGGACGGCTCGGGGCGCTCGCCGTCGACGAACTCGACCGCTACGCGCGCGGGGCGCCCCTCCAGCACGCCGTGCTCCTGTCGGACCTGGAGCGGATCGCGTGACCGGACAGCCCGACCGCGTCTCCGACCGGGCGTCCGGGCGTCCGGACGACGCCCCCGACCGGGCTTCGTGCCGTCTGGACGACGTCGCCGACCGATCCTCCAGGCGACCGGACGACGCCCCCGACCGTTCCTCCAGGCGTCGGGGCGACGTAGCCGACCGGGCCCCTCTCCGTGCCACCGGGCAGGGCCTAGGCTGGGGGCCGGACGCGGGGCGGAGCCGTCCACCCGGAGGCACCGGGCGGAACGGGACCCGGGAGCCACGGGCCCGCGCCTCCCGGCGAAGGCCGGAGAACGGCCCGCACAGTGACGACCAGACGCTCCAGGGGGAGGACCGGATGTCCCGGCAGGAATCGACGGCGGCCGGACAGCGCCGCGCGACGGTCGTGGACGTGGCCCGCCTCGCGGGGGTGTCCACGGCGACCGTGTCCCGCGTACTGAACCGCAACTACCCGGTCGCGGCCGCCACACGCGAGCGCGTGGAGGCCGCCATGCGGGGCCTCGGCTATGTGGTCAACGCGCACGCGCGCGCCCTCGCCGGCGTCTCGGGCCGCACGGTGGGCATCATCATCAGCGACGTCGTGGACCCCTTCTACGCCTACATCGCGCGGGGTGTGGAACGCGAGGCGGCGGCGGGCGACCGGCTGTGCCTGGTCTGTACGACCCAGGGCGACCCGCAGCGCGAACTCGCCTTCATCGAGCTCATGCACGAGCGGCGCGCCGATGCCGTGATCCTCGTCGGCGGCAGCGTCGCCGATCGCACCTACCGGGCGGAGCTCGCCCGCCGTGCCCACGAGCTGGACGCCGGAGGCTCCAAGCTCGTCCTGTGCGGCCGGCCCTCCCTCGGGGAGGACGTCCCCACGGTCGGCGTGGAGTACGACAACGAGGGCGGCGCCTTCGCGATCACCGACCATCTGCTCACCCAGGGGCACGAGCGGATCCTCTACCTCGGGGGCCCGCCCGGCCTCTCCACCACCCGGGACCGCATCGCCGGGCACCGGCGCGCCCTGGAGCTGCGCGGGGTCGCCCACGACCCGGACCTGGTGCAGCCGGGCGCGTTCAGCCGGGCCTTCGGCTACCGCCGGATGAACGAACTCCTCCGGGAGGGACTGCGGTTCACGGCCGTCTTCGCCGCGAACGACATCGTCGCCGCGGGCGCCGCCCAGGCGCTCGAGGAGGCCGGCATCGGCGTGCCGCAGGACGTGTCGCTCGTCGGGTACGACGACGTGCCGGTGGCCCAGGAACTACGACCGCGCCTCACCACCGTGCACGTTCCGCTGGAGGAACTGGGGCGGCAGGCCGTGCGCGTCGCCGTCGACGGGGGCGACGAGGACGACTGGCGCGCCCCGACGACCGGCACCCTGCGTCTCGGGACCCACATCGTCGTGCGCGACTCGGTGGCGCCTCCGCGCGCCGCCGGACGCCGCCGATCCTGAGCGATTCCGCGTGCACGACAGCCTGTTGACGCAGTAACGAACAGAAACACGTCCTGACCCCTTGCGGCCGGACAGCAAACGCTTACATGCTGGCGCGCAGCTCCCCGAGCCCCGCGCCGTGCAGCTCGCGCCTCGTTCCGAGCCGAGCTCAGGGCTGCCTCCGGGATGCGCGCCCCGCCTTCTGCGCCTCCTCGCCCCCAGGAGATCACACCGATGCAGATCCCCCCGTTCTCCCCGCTCCCCTCCTCCGCCTCCTCCTTCCCCTCGTCCCCGCGCGGGTCCGCCCCGTCCCGTCGTTCGGTCCTCGCCACGATGACCGCGGCCGGTGCGGCGCTGGCCGTCGGTTCGGGTACGGCCCGGGCCGCCGCGCACGCCCAGACGGTCTCTCTCACCGCACGCCCTTCCGCCGAGGCCGAGCGGCTGCGCCTCGCGTCCGCCCTGCGGGCCGGCGAGTTCCAACCCGCCGGCCGGTACGCCCCCGCGAACACTCCGCTGCGGTTCACCGTCCTCCCCTTCGACGGTCTGGTGCCGACGCTGTGGATCGGTCACTGGGACTACTACGGCACGGTCAAGGAGCCCCGCCCGTACGCGCTCGAGCCCGGCGCCAACACCGTGACCGATCCGCACGGCGGACCGGTGTACCTCACTCTGGAAGGAGACGGCGAGCGGGCCGGCGTGCGCTTCAAGGAGGGCTGTCGCCCGATGCCCGTCTTCGCCCTCGGCCGCACCACGGAGGCGGAGTTCCAGCACCGGCTCGACACCCTCACCGACGTGCCGGTGGTCGAACTCCACGGCCCACGCACCCTCGTCACGCTGACCCGCGCCGGCGCCCTCCTCCACCGGGGCGAGGACCACGCGGCACTGCTGTCGCTCCTCGAGGAGATCATCCGGGCCGAGCAGGACATCAGCGGCCTCGACGGTTCCGCGCCGCTGCACCGCCCGACGTCCGGCCGCTTCCACTTCACCGAGGTGTCGGTGGTCCCCGCCGGGGTCGGCGCCTTCGCCACCCACGGCTACAACGGCTTCCCCCGCGCCTACCTGGACCGGGCCACCACCGTCCAGGGCCTGCGCACCCGCGGATGGGGGCTCTACCACGAACTCGGCCACACCCACCAGCAGATGGCGTACAAGCCGACCGGGCTCACCGAGGTCACGGTGAACATCTACTCCCTCGCGGTCCAGCGCGCACTCGGGCAGACGTCCAACCTCCTCCTCCCGGACGCCAAGACCGGCCTCACCCCCTTCCAGTCGGCCCTGCCGAAGCTCGGTGGACCCGGCCTCGTGTACGAGAAGTCCTTCGGGGCGTACGAGAAGCTCGTCCCGCTGCGCCAGCTGGAGCTCGCCTTCGGCGCCGACTTCTGGCCCCGGATGCACCGGCTGGTCCGCGAGGAGAACCCCGCGTCGGACTACACGGAGACGGCGAAGCGGTACCGCTACCTCGCCCTCTACGCCAGCCGAGTGGCCGGCCGCGACCTCACCGACTTCTTCGTGAACCGATGGGCCTTCCCCGTCGACGCGCAGGGCCGCGCGGAACTGGCGGCGCTCGGCCTGCCCCAGCCGGCCGTCGACCCGTCGACCCTCACCGACTGACACGCAGCCGCCCGCCGCCCCGCCCCGCTCCTTTCCCTCTCCCAGCTCCCCCGTCCCTCTCTCAGCTCCCTCTCCTTCTCGCTCCCCGCACTCTTCGGCCGATCAGCAGGAGGCGCACCGGTCATGGCTCTTCCCCGACGACAGATGCTCGCCCTCGCCGGCACCACGCCGGTTCTCTCTCTCCTTCCCGGAACGGCCGCCGCGGCGTCGCCGCCCACGGAGGGGGCCGCCCCCGGGCCCGCCTCGTCCGGGGACACCACCGATCCGTACGACGCCCTCCTCGCCCGGGCGGAACAGGAGCTCACCGGCGGCGCCTTCGACCCCGCGGACCCGGACTTCGCCGCCGCGCTCGCCGCCCTGGAGTCCGAGGCCACCACCTGGTGGGAGCGGCTCGACACCGCGCAGGGCCGGAAGGCACTCTGGGCCGACCTCTCCCCCGCCTCCGACCCCGGCGTGTTCGGCCAGAGCTATCCGCGGCTCCGGACGATCGCGACGGCCTGGGCGACCCCCGGCACCATGCTCACCGGCCGCGGGGACGTGCTCGACACCCTCCTGGAGGGGCTGCGGTTCCTGGGCTCCGTCGGCTACCACCCGGGGCGCGCCGAGACCGGCAACTGGTGGTTCTGGGAGATCGGCGCACCCCGCGCGCTGATGGACACCTGCGTGCTGCTGCGCGCCCGTCTGTCGCCGGCCGACCTCGCCTCGTACGTCGCCGCCGTGGCCCGGTTCTGCCCGAACCCCGATCGCCGTACGAACATCCCGTCCCTGGCCGAGACCGGTGCCAACCGGGCCGACAAGGCCGTCATCGTGGCGCTGCGGGGCCTCCTCGCCCGGGACCCCGCGGCACTGGTCCTCGCCCGCGACGGCCTCTCCGACGTGCGGGACGGCGGACGCAACAGTCTCTTCCGGTACGTCACGTCCGGGGACGGCTTCTACGAGGACGGGTCGTTCGTCCAGCACGGCAGCGTCGCCTACACGGGGACGTACGGCAGTGTCCTCCTCGGCGGTGCGGGACAGCTCATCGCGCTGCTCGCCGGTTCGGAGTGGGCGGTGTCCGATCCCGCGGTGACCGTGCTGTACGAGGCGGTGGAGCGGTCGTTCGCCCCGGTGGTCTTCGACGGGGTGATGATGGACGCCGTCCGTGGCCGCGCGGTGTCGCGCGAGCGGTCCCGGGACCACCACGACGGGGCGGCCACCGTCGGCCGCGTCCTCCAGCTCGCCGCGGGCGCCCCCGCCGACCGTGCCGAGCTCTGGCGGTCCCTCGCGAAGGGCTGGATCCTGCGCAACGAGGCCACTCCCTACAGGGGACTCGTGGGCATTCCGGCGCTCGCGCGCGCCAAGGCCGTCCTCGACGACCCCGCGGTGCGGCCGGCCGAGCGGCCGACGGGGCATGTGGTCCTCGCCGACATGGACCGGGTCGTGCACCGGCGGCCGCGCTGGGCCTGCGCGCTGTCCCTGTCGTCGCGGCGCATCGCCGCGTACGAGGCGGGCAACGGCGAGAACCTGCACGGCTGGTACACCGGTGACGGGATGACCTATCTGTACGACGGCGACGACCCCTCGGCCTTCGGTGACGGGTTCTGGCCGACCGTCGACCCGTACCGCCTCCCCGGCACGACCGTGGACACCCGCCCCCGGGCCGATCTCGGGACGAGCCCCGGCACCAGTACGTACCGCCCCACGAACGCGGTGGCGGGTGGCGCCGCGCTGGACGGCCGGTTCGGCGCGGCAGCCATGGAACTGGCGGCCCAGGACAGCACCCTGCGGGCGCGAAAGGCGTGGTTCTTCCTCGACAACGCCGTCGTGGCGCTGGGAGCGGACGTCACGGCGAGCGACGGCAGGACCGTCGAGACCGTCGTCGAGAACCGGAACCTCCACGCCGACGGGCGGCAGCGCTTCACCGTCGACGGGCGCCGGCAACTCGACGAGCACGGCCGGCGGGCCGAGCTCTCGGGCGCCCGCTGGGCCCATCTGGAGGGCTACGGAGGCTTCGTGTTCCCCGGCCCGCCCCGTGGCGACATCGGCACGACGGGCTCGCTGCACGCGCTCCGCGAGGAACGCACCGGCACCTGGCGTGCGCTCAACACCGGCGCGGACACCGGCGGCAGCACCACCCCCGTCACCCGTCGCTACCTCACCCTCTGGTTCGACCACGGCCCCTCTCCCTCGTCCGCGTCCTACTCCTATGTCCTGCTGCCCGGCGCGAGCGCCGTCGCGACCGGCGTCTGGTCGCTCTCCCGTCCTGTCGTCGTGGTCGCCAACAACGCCTCCGCGCAGGCCGTCGAGGCCCACCGGCACGGTCTGCTCGCCGCGCACTTCTGGCGGTCCGGAGAAGCGGGCGGCCTCGCCTCCTCGGGCCCCGGCACCGTGCTGGTACGCCGCACCGGCCGTCATGTGTCGGTGGCGGTCGCCGACCCCGGGCGTACGGGAACGGAGCTCAGCGTCGAACTCCCCTTCCGCGTCCGCCGCGTGGTCCGCGCCGACGACACGGTGACCGTCACACCGGGCGGCCGCACGGTGCTCACGGTCCGGGTCGGCGGATCCCGGGGCCACAGCCACACGGCCGACCTGGTCCAGTGACCGCCCGGCCCCCGAAAGGAGCCCTCGTGCCCCCGTCCCCGCCCACCCGGCCGCGCTCGCCCCTGCCCGCCTCCCGGTCCGCCCCGCACCTGCGCCTGCCACCGACCGACCGCGTCCTGTCCCCCCGTACCGGCTGGACGCGGGCCCACTGGGAGGCGCTCGCCGACCGGCAGCTGGAGGCCCTCGTCCCGTACGCCACCCCCGGGTTCGCGCAGTACCGCCTGCCGGGCCGCACCAGCTGGTCGGGCGTCGTCTCGGACGGCCTCGAAGGGTACGCACGCTCATTCCTGCTCGCCTCCTTCCGGATCGCAGGCGCGGACGGAAAGGTCGACCCGCACCTCATCGAAAGGTATACGCAGGGTCTGACGACGGGCACGCTGCGTGACGACCCCGAAGCCTGGCCGGTGCTCACCGACTGCTCGCAGCAGATGGTGGAGGCGGCCTCCGTCGCCATCGGTCTGCACGAGACGCGCCCGTGGATCTGGGACGCGCTCGACACCGCGGTCCAGGAGCGGGTGGTCGAGTGGCTCTCGGGCTTCGTGGGGGCCCGCACCTGGGACAACAACTGGCGTCTCTTCCAGGTGGTGTCGGAGCAGTTCCTCGCCTCCGTCGGCGCGCCGCACAGCCGGGAGGACATCGAGGGCGGCCTGGAGCGGATCGAGGACTGGTACGTCGGCGACGGCTGGTACAGCGACGGCGACGGCCGCAACTTCGACTACTACATCGGCTGGGCGATGCACCTGTACCCGCTGCTGTGGGCCCGGATGGCCGGGCCGGACGGGGACGGCGGCCGGGGCGCGGTCTACCGGGAGCGGCTGGCCCTGTTCCTGTCCACCTACCCGGAGTTCTTCGGCGCCGACGGGGCGCCCGTCCACCAGGGGCGCTCCCTGACGTACCGGTTCGCCGCGACGGCGCCGGTGTGGCTCGGCGCCCTCACGGACTGCACTCCACTGGCCCCCGGACTCACCCGGCGCCTCGCGTCGGGGACGGCGCGGCACTTCGTGGAGCGCGGTGTGCCGGACGAGCGGGGGCTGCTGCCCCTGGGGTGGTACGGCACCCATCTGCCGACGACCCAGCCGTACTCGGGACCGGCCTCCCCGTACTGGGCGAGCAAGGCCTTCCTCGGTCTGCTGCTGCCCGCGGACCATCCCGTGTGGACGGAGCGCGAACAGCCCCTGCCGGTGGAGGAGGGCACGCGGTACACGGCGCTGCCGGCCCCCGGCTGGCTGCTCCACGGCACCCGGCACGACGGCATCGTCCGGCTCGTCAACCACGGCAGCGACCACAATCCGCCCGAAGGTCCCGGCGAGGACGACCCGCACTACGCGAAGTTCGGGTACACGACGGCCACGGCACCCGAGTCGGCCGCCCATGCGTGGGCGCGCACGGTGGACGGCCATCTGGCGCTGCTCGCGACGGACGGCACACCGTCCCGGCGGAGCCGCATCGTTCCGGTGTCCTGCGAGGGTCGCCGCGCCTCGTCCCGCCACACGGCACGACTCCCCGGGCACGAGGAGGAGTTCCCCGTCGAGTCGACGAGCCTCCTGCACGGCCCCTGGGAGATCCGCGTGCACCGGGTGCGTCCGCCCGAAGGGGTACGCGTGCGTGAGGGCGGGTACGCGGTCGCGGACGCCGCCCCGCCGGAGGTGCTCAGGGGACCGGGCTGGGCGCTCGCGCGGACGGAGGCGGGGCTCACGAGCGCGGTGGTGGGCCTCCACGGCTGGGACGAGGAGGGCGAGATCGCCCGCGAGGTCGAGGCCAACGCGTTCGGTCCCCACTCGGCGACGCCGTACCTCCTGGCCGCCGGTCCGGTCGCCCCCCGGCACCCCTCACGCGCGCGCGTGCAGGTGACGCTGGTGGTCCTGACCCGGGACGCGGTGCACCCCGAGGCGCTGCGCGCGGCGATCCACTGCGACAGGGGGGACGACGACCGGATCCGGATCACGTTCCCGGACGGCGAGGTCCTGACGGCCTGACGGCGCCGCAGATCCGACTGCACGGCTGTGACACGACATCGACAGCACGCCTCTGGAGGAGAGATGAAACGACGGTTCGCCCCGCTGTCCTCGGTGAGAGCCTGGGCCGCACCTGCCGCCCTTCTGGCGCTGGTCTCCGTGTTCTCGTACACGCCGGCGACCGCGGCGCCGACGCGGGAGACGCGGGAGACGCAGGAGACGCAACAGGCAGTACAGACAGCGCGGGCGCAACAGGCGCAACAGGCGCAACAGGCCCAGCCACTGAAGAGCAAGTACCGCGCGGACGCGGGCCTCGGTGACTGTCTCCGTACCTTCGACGGCAACGACACCGTCCAGGCCGGCTCCTGCACCCCCGCCGCCGGCGAATACACCTCCATGCGCCTGTGGAAGGCCGTCGACCA
>NZ_JBVHZJ010000001.1:30932-37922 GCF_055574655.1 Streptomyces sp. NPDC029956
AGGGCAACGGATACGTCCTCCTCAAGAACAGGTACCGCACCGACGCCGCCCTCGGCGACTGCCTGCGCACCTTCAGCGGCAACGACACCGTCCAGGTCGGCTCCTGCACCCCCGCCGCCGGCGAATACACCTCCATGCGCCTGTGGAAGGCCGTCGACCAGGGCAACGGATACGTCCTCCTCAAGAACAGGTACCGCACCGACGCCGCCCTCGGCGACTGCCTGCGCACCTTCAGCGGCAACGACACCGTCCAGGCCGGCTCCTGCACCCCCGCCGCCGGCGAATACACCTCCATGCGGCTCTGGAACGCCGCCGCCTTCGCGACGGGCTGGCCGACCCGTCCGGTGACCGGCCAGAAACGGGCGCTGGTGATGGCCACCCACTGGAACGACGTCGCACCGGTCGATCCCGCGCCCGTCGAGCAGGCGACCCTCGGGGCCGGTACGCCGTCCCTCAAGACGTATCTCCAGGAGGTCTCCGGCGGGCTGCTCTCGCTCACCGGCGACATGCTGACCGGCGTGGACCTCGGGGCGCGACCGGCCGGCTGCGAGTCGGCGGCGATCCTGAGCGCCGCCCGGGCCGCCGCGCGGGCGCGGGGCGTCGAGCCGGACACGTACGACTACCTCTTCGTCGACATCTCCCGCCACTCGGCGTGTGCCTGGGAGGGACTCGCCGCCGTGCCCGGCAACTGGATCCTCTCCAACGGCGTGGGGCACAAGACGTGGATGTGGACCCATGAGTTCGGCCACTCCTCGGGCTTCCAGCACTCCGACACCCTCAAGGGCTGCCCGGCCACGGGCAGCGTCACGACCGTGAACGGCGCGTGCACGGTCTCCGGAGGCGACGACCCGACCGACACCATGGGCGGCGGCGGCATGCACCTCTACCCGGTCGACTACCGGCAGTTCGCCGGCTGGGTGCCGGACTCCCAGGTGCCGCGCGTCACCGCCACCGGGAGCTACCAGCTGGGCGTGCTGGGAGAGAGCGGCATCCAGGAGTACCGGACGGCCCGCCCCGACGGGAGCTTCGTGTCACTGGAGTACCGGCGCGCCACCCCGCCCTACGACGACTACGTCGCGACCGACCCCCTGGTCAATGGGGTGATCGTCCGTATCGTGACCGCGGGCGGCACCGTGAGGAACCGGCTCGTGGACGCCACCCCGGGCACGTCGACCACCGACGACGCGCCGCTGGCCGCGGGCAGGACGCTGGTGGACGAGGACGCCGACACGGCCGTCACGGTGTGCTCGGTGGGCCCCCAGGGCGCGGACCTGCGCATCGCGGTGGACGGCACGACACCTCCCGCCTGCTGATACCGCCGGCGCGCGGTGGGGCGGCGGGCCCCCTTGTCCGTCGGCACCGGAGCGGCCCGGGAGAATGGCACCCCGGGCCGTTCCTCGGACGTACGTGGTCGTGGCCCGGCCGAGCGGAGAGACGAAGGACCGATGACGCTGAAAGTGGGCCGGCGCGTACAGCTGGCGGTGGAACTCGCCCTGACCGGTCAGGTCGCCCTGGCCGAGGAATCCCCGACGGAGCCGGCCGCCGTCGTGGGCTTCCTGGCCCTGGCGGCGGGTACCGAGGGCACCGTCGAAGAGGTGGCCGACGACCGCCGGGAGAGCAAGGAGGTCCAGGAGTACGCACGGCTCAAGTCGCTCCTCGACGACTTCGGCCACCAGATGCCACCGGGGAGCAGGGCGCAGCTGGAGGAGCAGGTCGCCGGCCTGGAACCGGCGTGGATCGCCTACCAGGAGGCGGTGATCCCGGTGCGGGTCCGCGTCCGGCTCGACAACGGGTTCGTCCTCCGCGACACGGCGGGGGACGTCTTCGTCGCCGTCTGACACCTCGGTCGGGCCCGACCGACACCTCGACCGGGCCCGACCGACACCCTCGCTCGGCGCCGTCCGACACGCTCGTTCGTCGGCGGGTGGCCGGTCATGGTCCCTTCGCCGGCACCGGGCGCCGGATCAGGTACGCGGCGGCGGAGGCGACGAGCACCAGCATGCAGGCGATGAAGACCAGCCCCGCCCCCTCCAGGCCGAGCGGGTCGGCCAGCAGTCCCACGCCGATGACCGGGATCGAGATGCCGGTGTACGCGACCACGAACAGGGTCGAGATCACCGCCGCTCGGCGGTCCGGCGGCGCCGCGGCGGCGACGGAGGCCAGGGCCGCGCGGAACGCGAGACCCTGGCCCACACCGCCGACCACGGCGGACAGGACGACCAGCGCCAGAAGGTCCGTGTACAGGGCCGCCCCGAGGAGGACGAGACCTCCGAAGAGCACCACGCAGCCCAGGGGCAGCGAGCGCGTCACCCCGACGCGGTCGACGGCCAGTTGCCCTGCGGTGGAGGCGAAGAAGGCGAGGGCCACGACCAGGCCGCTGACGGCGTGGTTGTCGACGTGCAGGTATCGGGCGAGGAACGCGGGACTCACCGAGGTGAACACCCCGAAGAGGGCGAACCCCACGAACGAGGCGATCGCCGCCGGCACGAACACGGCCCGCACCTGCGGCGGCAGCGCGGGCCGCTGCGGCCGGACGGCGGCCGGACCTCGCCGTTCCCGTACGGTCTCGGGGAGCCACAGCAGGACGCCGACCGAGACCGCCACCAGGCCGAGGTGCACGGCGAACGGCAGGACCAGGGGGTCGGGGGCGTACTCCGCGAGGAGTCCGGCGAGCAGCGGCCCGCAGCCGAGCCCTCCCATGTTGGCGGCCGTGGCCACGAGCGTCGCCCGGGATCCTCCGCCGCGCGGGGCGAGCTCCATGACGTAGGCGGTGGCGGCGCCGGTGAAGAGACCGGCCGACAGACCGCAGAGGAGCCGGCCCGCGTACAGCCAGCCCAGGGCGTCGGCGAGCAGGAAACACACGGCGCTCGCCGCCGCGAAGCCCAGACCGCAGAGCAGGGTCGGGCGTCTGCCGACGGTGTCCGAGGCATTGCCCGCCAGGAGGAGTACGCCGATGACCCCGAAGGCGTACACGGCGTAGACGACGGTCACCGTCAGCTCGGAGAACCCGAACTTCTCCTGGTAGAGGGGGTAGAGCGGGGTGGGCAGCGTGGTGCCGGCCATGCATACGACGAACACGGCTCCGGCCAGCAGACAGCGCAGCCAGCCCCGGCGGTCGCCCCGTACCCCGGGGTCACCCTCCATGCCACGATCGCCCTGCACCCCACGATCGTGTTCCACGCCCCTGTCACCTTCCATGCAGCGGACCGTATCCCCGCCGACCGCCGACCCAGGGGCGCGAACTGCGGCAATCGCGTCGACGTCACCCGGTCGACGAGGCCCGCGCACGGCGGTGCGTGCGGGAGGACCGCGCCTCCGCCGCGCGGCGGAGCATCGCCCTCGGGATCGCCCACCACCGCCGGAGCCGCGTCCGCGCGGCGTGAGCGGCATCCGGGGAGCCGCGTACCAGGGGCATCCGGGCAGCTGCTCACCGGGGCATCCGGGCAAGGGGCGCCGGAACGTCAGGGCCTTTCTCGGCCCGGGTCGTTCCTCGGCCCCTTCGTCGGCGCGTCGGTCGGTACGTGGCTGGGCGCGTGGCTCGACGCACGGCTCGATGCGGGCTTCGGGCCCTTCTCCGGTGCGCTCCCGTGTCCGCCCTCGCGGCCGTAGGCGTGTCCGTTCCCCTGTCCCTCCCTCGGGCCGCTCTTCGGGCCGTTCCCGACTCCGTTGTCCGATCCGTTCCTCTCCCCGTGCTCCCCGCCCCTTCGCCCGTCCGGATGCGGCGCCGGCCGCGTGGCCGGGCTCAGGGACAGGGGTGCGGACGTGACACCGGGCAGGGTCGTCGCGCCGGCCGCCGGGGCGGTGGTCCCGCCCGGCGTGGCGAGGGGTGTCGTGGGGACGTGCGTCGGTTCGTCCGCGAAGGGACTGGGCAGGTCCACGGCGGCGATGGCCACTCCGCCCAGCGTCACACTCGCGAGGGCCGCGGCGAGGGCCGCTCTCAGGGAACGCCGGCGAAGTCGCCGCGCGGCGCCGGGAGTCCAGTCGTCGCGGCGCCGTGCCCGGCGCACTCGGCCGGGGACGTGCAGGCCGGCGTCACGCGCGGCCCGGAAGGCGGCTCGGGCGCTCGCTTCCGCCTCACGTACCGCCGGCCCGGTCGTTCCGCCCGCGGCGACGCCGCCGCCCGTCACGAGCCCGTCCGTGGCGGCAGTGGCCGTCGCCTCCCGGTCGCCGCGCAGCGCGGATCGCAGAGTCCGCTCCAGACCTTCGTACCGATGCTCGTCGGGCATCCCATCACCTCCCTGTTCCCCTGAGTTCCCGCGCCAGCCGCTTCAATCCGCGGTGTGCGGCGGACCGTACCGCACCGGGGCGTTTGCCCAGAACCCGGGCGGCGGTCGGCCCGTCGAGGCCGACGACGACCCGGAGCAGCACGGCTTCGGCCTGCTCCCGCGGCAGGCCCATGACCAGCGCGAGGGCCTGCTCCGTGGAGAGGGTCTCCAGGGCGTCCCCCGCCGTGTCGGCGGCGGCGGGCAGTTCGAGCACGTCCGGTTCGAGCAGGGCCGGCCGGGGACGGGAGCGGGCTCTCCGCAGGTGGTCGAGTGCCCGGTGGCGGGCTATGGTCGCGGTCCAGCCGCGGAAGCCCACGCCGTCGCCGCGGAACCGGCCGAGGTCGCGGGCGATCTCCAGCCAGGCCTCGGAGGCCACGTCCTCGGCGTCCTCGCCGACGATGCCCCTCAGGTAGCCGAGGAGCCCCGGGTAGACGGTCCGGTACGCGTACGCGAAGGCCTCCTCGTCGCCCTCCTGCGCCCGCGCGACGGCCGAGCCGAGTTCGGGATCGCGTGGCGTGGTGGGCGCGTGCCCCGTCCCCTCGTCCACACGATCCTCTTCACCACCGGTACGTCCACGAACCTCCGGTCGCCACGGCGTACCGGAAGGAAGTCATCCTGTCAGACCGTCAGCACATGCCCGCCGCCAGACCGTCCGGCGCCGGGACGGGCCGTCTGCGGGTACGGGGTGGCCGCCGCCCGTGCAGGGTGAGGAAGTAGGTCTCGAGGGACTCCTGCGGTCCGATCTCGAAGCGGTTCACGGTCCGGCCGAGCGGATTCCACAGCCGGCCGTCCGGCATCCGCGACCCGACGGGGTGGGCGAAGACGGACCGGAGCAGGTGCTCCGGGGGGATGTCGACCCAGACCGCGCCCGCCTCTCGTACGAGCACCTCGCCGACGTAGGCGCCGATGCCGATCAGCGGCCCGGCCATGTCCTCCCGTCCGGCGCCGCCCTGCCGGAGTCCGTCGACGAGCCGGTCGACGACGCGCAGGCTCGCCGCGGTGTAGTCCAGCGGAAGCCGAGCCCTGGCGGTGGCACGCCCCACGAACGCTGCTGCGTGACGCCCCATGTCGGCCGCGGACAGCGTCAGGTTTTCGCGGTCCATACGTGATCACCCTTCCCCTTCGAAGCGGCGTGTCTCGCCGGATGATCAAGCGGACGCCGGTCCGGAAACATCACGCAGGGCGCGCGTGACGCTGCTCACACACCGTCGAGGGTGCCCGCCGGTCGACGCGACGGCATCGGAGGACTTCCCGCCGTACGGCGGCGCGGGCGCCGCGCTCCACGGCGAGACGGACGTCCCCCTCGTCTACGGATGACCGGCACCGCGGGCCCCGCCAGTGGGCGGCCTCCGCGGGCCGGCTCCCGCCCAACCACTCCCCTCTGTTCGCCCCCGACGTGCGTACGGCCCTGCCGCCCGCCGTCACCGCGCTCGCGGTGGCGGCCCTCACCCTGCCGGCCGGTCCTGAGCTGCCCGGCCCGTCGCCTACGGGGTGACCGGGCCGCGCTCGTGCGGGATCTTCTCCCCGGCCTCGACCGCGACGGGCAGCCGGTTCTCGGCCGGCGGCAGCGGGCAGGTCGCGAAGTCCGTGTACGCGCAGGGGAGGTTGGTGGCGCGGTTGAAGTCGAGCACGACCTCGCCCTCGGGGCCGGGCGCGTCGATCCGCAGGCTGCGGTTGGCCGCGTACGTGGTGACGCCCGAGGTCGCGTCGGTGAAGAGCACCGTGAAACCGCCGGGGGTGTATCCGTTGAAGGCGGTCAGGCTCAGTTCCCGGCCGTCGAGGCGGAAGGTGATGCTGCCCGGGGCGTCGTAGACGTGCCGGAGCCCCTCGACGGAGGCGCCGACGGTGGTCGGCCGCGGCTCGGCGAAGGGGACGTACCGGCCGGTGACGACCCAGCGCGGATCGGGCGCGTACGCGGGTGTCCCGGCGAACGCGACGCGCAGCGGGTGGCCGGGACGCCTCGGCCGGACGATGTGGTGGCCGCCGCGCTTGGCGACCTCGATCACGGTGTCCCCCCAGACGGCGTCGACGCCGCCGCGCTCCGGGATGACACCGAAGTCGTACCGTCCGCGGACGGCCGTGCCGTCGACGACGAGTTCGGTCCCCTCGTCGAGTGCGACGGTGACGCTGTCGGGTCC
Organism: Streptomyces sp. NPDC029956; assembly: GCF_055574655.1. Taxonomy (NCBI): domain Bacteria; kingdom Bacillati; phylum Actinomycetota; class Actinomycetes; order Kitasatosporales; family Streptomycetaceae; genus Streptomyces; species Streptomyces sp. NPDC029956. The sequence continues at coordinate 37,336 of NZ_JBVHZJ010000001.1, forward strand.
GGTCGACCAGAGTCCGGGGGCGTCGAGGACCCGCTGCGGTTCGTCGGTGAGCCAGTGCAGGCCGGTGATGGCGAGGAAGCCGTGCTCGGCGGCGAGCCGGGCGTCCTTGTCGCGGTGCCACTCCTCCCACTCCGCGGTGAAGGCCTTCACGTCGGGGGCGGGGGCGGCGTCGACGCCGGCCACGGTCGTGGGAACGGGGATGTCGCGGGTGGTCATGGGTCCTCCTGATGTCGTCTGCGCGTCATGTGCGGGCTTGCACCGGGAGGCCGCTCGCGCCCGCCCGTGCCGACGGGGCCCGAAGGGCCGTCGGAGGGTGACGCTCAGGGGTGTGACGGGGGCACGGTGGTCGCGCGGGCGACGGCCGGCTGCCGGGACGAGGGCCTCGGGGTCAGCCGGAACAGGACGTGGTCGTGACGCGCACGTAGTCCACGTGTCGGCGCGTCACGAGCGGAGTCATACGGCCAGCAAAGCACAACTGCCGTGGGGGGGGGGGGGGGGGGGGGGGGGGTGGGGGGGGGGGCGGGGGGGGGGGGGGGGGGGGGGGGGGGGGGGGGGCGGGAGCGGGGGGGGGAGTCACCCATCTCCCA
>NZ_JBVHZJ010000001.1:37932-136855 GCF_055574655.1 Streptomyces sp. NPDC029956
GACACGCACCGCCCCCCCCCCCCCCCCCACCCCCCCCCCCTCCCCCCCCCCCCCTCCCCCCTCCCCCCCCCCCCCCCCCCCCCCCCCACGGCGGGGAGCACGGCAGGCGCCGGTCCAGGCCCTGGCGTCGAACTCCCGCCTGCCCGGCCCTTCGGGCGACGACGGCAGTTCGAGACAGGACCTAGCGCCCCTGGAGGGCCTTCACGTTGTCGCCGAACGTCCAGCCCTTCGCCCCGTCCCAGTTCGCCGACCAGGTCATGAGGCCCTTGAGCGCCCCGCCGTAGTGGTTCCAGGCCTGCGCGACGAGCGACGGGGCCATGTGGCCGCCGCCCGCGCCCGGCTGGGCGGGAAGGCCGGGGACCTGCTTGTCGTACGGCACCCGGATGGTGGTGCCCTGGATCACGAGGCCCCGGTTCAGACAGTCGGTCTGCGCAACGAACCCGGCGACGGTGCCCGCCGAGTAGGAGTCGCCCGAGCATCCGTACATGCTGCCGTTGTAGTACTGCATGTTGAGCCACCAGAGGCGCCCGTTGTCGGCGTACTTCTTGACGATGGGGAGGTAGGCGCCCCAGATCGAGCCGTAGGCGACGCTGCCACCGGTGACGTACGCGGTCTCCGGCGCCATCGTCAGGCCGAACCCGGCGGGCATGCGGGCGAGGACGCCGTCGATGATGTGCACCAGATTGGCCTGCGACGCGGACAGGGTGCCGATGCTGCCGCTTCCGACGAGACCGGTCTCGATGTCGATGTCGATCCCGTCGAAGTTGTACGTCTTCAGGATGGGCACGATGGTCGCGATGAACCGGTCGGCGACGGCACGGGAGTTGAGGTCGATCCCCGCGGCGGCTCCGCCGATGGACATGAGGAGCGTCGCCCCCGCCGCCTTGGCGTTGCACATCTGCGCCGGGGTGGAGACACGGACGGTGCTGTCCATGCCGTCCTCCCACAGCACGGTTCCGTCCGAACGGATCACGGGGAAGGCGGCGTTGACGACGTTGTAGCCGTGGGCGGCGAAGCGGGGGTCGTCGATGGGCGCCCAACCGAAGGGCGGGTGGACGCCGTTGGCCGCGCCGTCCCAGTTCTCCCAGTAGCCCTGGAGCACCTTGCCCGCGGGCTTCTGCCTGAGGGCGCAGGTGTCGGCCGCCGTGGCGGACGGGGCGGCCACGGCAGCGGGTGCCGCGAGGGTGGCGGCTGCGAGCAGGGTGGCGAGACCTGCTCCGACGAGACGGGCGATCCGGGGCGCTGGCATGCGTGCTCCTTGGGACGTGGGGGGGGGGTGGTCCTAGGTGTGGCGCGCGCTCCAGCAGACCGTAGGTTGGTCCAGACCATTCGTCAACCACCCTCGCGGGCACGGGCGTTACGGGTCCCCCCGGCCCGTCAGGCCGTGTGCAGCGTGAGGCCGTAGCGGCCGAGGATCTCGTTCACGGGCTGGAACCAGGTCTCCCCGCCGGTCGAGCAGTTGCCCCAGCCGCCGGACGTGACGCCCTGGGCCTGGTCGCCGCTGATGAACGCGCCGCCGGAGTCACCGCCCTCCGCGCACACGCTGGTCTTCGTCATCTGCTGCACCGCGCCCTGGCTGTAGTTCACGGTCTCGTTCTTGGCCAGGACGCTGCCGCAGTGCCACTTGGTCGTGGATCCGGAACGGCAGATCGACGCCCCGACCGGCGCCTCGGCGGACCCCCGGACGAGACGGTCGGAGACCGTGCCCCAGCCGAGCACCACGGGCACCGTCCACCAGCCGCTGTGAATGCTGACGTACGCGTAGTCGTTGCCGGGGAACGAGGAGCCCTGGAAGGTGCCCATCGCGGATCCGTCCCAGCCCCGTACCGCAGCTCCGGCCCCGCCGCAGTGCCCGGCGGTGACGAAGCCGCCGTGTACGGAGAAGCCTATGGAACAGCGGACGTTGCCGGTGTAGTACGGGTCGCCGCCGACGGTTCCGGCGGCGTAGGTGCGGGGCGCGGTCGCCGTTTCGGCGACCGTGACGGGCCCGGTCTCACGGGCCCGCTCGACGAAGGCCCGTACGGCGGCGGCGTTCCGGTCGGCGCGGACGACGGTGACGACGACGCTGTTGGAGCGGGGGTCGACGTGCCAGCCGGCGACCCCGTTCGGGGCGGGGCGGGCGTCGAGCCGCGCCTTGGCGCGGTCGAGCGCGCCGGCGCTGTGCCGGACGAGCCGGGTGTCGGCGCCGAGCGCCTTGACCTCGGCCTCCTCGTCGCGGTCGGTGAGGGCGACGACGAGCCGTCCGGTGGCCGCGTCGAACCAGGAGCCGCCGTACGAGCCACCGGCGGCCTTCCTGGCCTCCGACTCGACGCGGGCCGCGGTGCGTTCGGCAGCCAGTCGCTCCTCGGCCTGCCGTGCGGTGAGCCCGAGGTCTTGGCGCATGGCGTCGAGGAGCCCGGTCGAGGCGGTGGGCGCGGTGGAGGTGGGGACGGCGCTCGCGGGCACCGCCTGGGCGGCGCCGAGTCCGACGGTGAGCAGCAGGGCCGCGGCGGCGGCGCGCAGGGCGGACGTACGTTTCACAGGAGCCTCCTGGTGGGGGAGCAGGCACTGAGGTGGGGGAGCAGGTACTGAGAGCGCTCTCAAGCGAGCACGGAAGCCACCGTAGCGACAGTTCACTTGTCAGGTCCATACCAGGACCGGACATTCGAACCGGAGATCGACGGAGGCCGGATCTCCGCAGAGTCCTTCAGCAAGCACCTGCAAGATCTTGCCGACGGACGTCGCAGGCTGCTTGACTCACCAGCGGTCGCGGGCAGTTGGGCCGCGCCGCAGCACGAGAGGAACTTCGATGAGCAGTGGGTACGACGTCCTCGTCCTGGGCGGGTCGGGCGTCGACACGATCGTGTACGTGCCCGAACTCCCCCTCCCCTACGCCGACAGCTACATGATCCGGCCGGGCATCGAGACCCGCGCCGGACAGACCGGCGACTTCGTGGCCCTCGGCCTGAGCTCACTCGGCCTTCGGACGCACCACATCGACATGATCGGCGACGATCCCTCGGGCGACCTCGTCCGGACGTTCCACCGCGACCGGGACATCGACTTCACCGCCGTGCCCCTGCCCGGCGGGACGAAGCGGGCCGTCAACCTCGTCGGCCCCGACGGCCGTCGGCTCTCGCTCTACGACGACAGCCGCTCCCGGGAGTCCGACCGGCTGCCCGAGGAGCTGCTCCGCCCCCTGGCCGCGGCGAGCCGGCACGCCCATGTCTCGATCACGTACCCCTGCGCCTTCGCCCTTCCGCCACTGCGCGAGGCGGGCCTCACCGTCTCCACGGATCTGCACGACTGGGACGGCGAGAACCCCTATCACGAGCCCTTCGCCTACGGCGCGGACATCGTGTTCGTCTCGGCCACGGCCCTCGCGGACACGGAGCGGACCATGCGCCGCATCCTGGAGCGGGGCCGGGCGGAGGTCGTGATCGCCACCGCCGGGGCCGAGGGCGCCTCCATGCTGTCCGCAGCCGGGCTGGTCCACGTACCCGCCGTCACGCCCCGCGAGCCGGTGGTCGATTCCAACGGCGCGGGTGACGCCTTCGCCGCCGGCTTCCTCTTCGGCCGCCTGAACGGCGAGGACCTCGACCGGTGCGCGCTCTACGGCGCGGTGGCGGGCGCCTACGCGTGCACCGTGCCGGCCACGGGGAGCGACGCCATCGACCGCGCGCGGCTGCTCGACGAGGTCGCCGCGGCGCGGGGCTGAGCGGGAACGCCCGGAAGGGCCCGGTCCGCGGCACGACGGACCGGGCCCTTCGGCCCACGCGGGATCGGCCGGATCAGACCCGGTCGGCCGCGATCAGGACGTACTGGAAGGAGCCGTCCTTGTAGGAGTTGATGAACGCCTCCTCGATCCCGGTGACGAGGGACGACGTGGCGCGCAGCTCCCAGTAGGGCAGGGTGTCGGGCGTCAGGTCGATGACGGCCTGCGGGACGAGACGGTTGTCGGCCATCGCACGCAGGTACTCGCGGCGGGAGTGGATGTTGCACTCGAAGTGCGCGTTGATCTGGGAGACCCACTTCGAGGGCTGGCCGTACCGCGGGTTCCAGCAGCCGGTGATGGTGACGTAGCGGCCGCCGACCTTGAGGAAGCGGGAGTGCTCGGCGAAGAGGTCGTCGAGGTCGACGTACATGCTCGACTCGTTGTTCCACGAGCCGGCGATGCTTCCCTTCTCGAACGGGGTGTCCAGCATGTTGCAGACCTGGGCATGGACGTGGTCGTCGATGCCGAGCTCCTTCGCACGCCTGTTGCCGAAGTCGGCCTGCGTGGAGGAAAGGGTGACGCCCTCGACCTTGCAGCCGAAGCGCTGGTGGGCCATCACGCTCGAACCGCCGCGGCCGCAGCCGGCGTCCACGAGCGTGTCGTCCCGCCCGATGACTCCGAGGTTGTCCAGGAGGACCTCGGCCTGCGCGGACTCCAGCCGGTGCAGTTCGGTGATCAGCTTCTTCTCGTACTCGCTGTCCTCGCTGCTCCCGAGGGCGGCGTGGTCGACGGCGCCGATGCCGTAGTGGTGGTGGTAGAGCCCGTCGACGTCGCCCAGACGCAGGTTGACGGGCCTGGCCTCGTCGTTCCAGTAGCGGGCGATGTCACCCTGGTACGGCGTCGCCGGGGACGGGACGAACGCGGAGGTGCCGGTGACAGTGGTGTACTCGGTGCTGGTCACAGATAATCCATTTCTTACCAGAAATCGGGCAGGCTGTAGCGATAGGTATTGGTCTGGTGCCAGTAGTGGTTGCCGTCGACCCACACGGCCACGCCCCGCAGGAAGCGCTGGACGGTCGGGACGGGGCAGGCCGCGGCGAGGGCGGCGGACTCGGCCTCGAAGTCGCGCATGAGGTCGTTGTGGACCTCGACGGCCTTCAGATAGCCGTCGCGGTCGGAGACGCCTTCGCGGTCGGCGATCACCACGGGCAGGTTCAGGTGTTTGCCGGGGCTGTCGAGTTCCTTCATGTACGAGTACAGGTCGTTCACGATGGTGGTCGCGTTCCCGGCGAGCGCGAGGACGCGCTGCATGGCCGGCTGGGCGTGCAGGTCCGCGGGGAGCTCGTAGCCGCCGACGGTGTCGGTGATGGTGGGGCAGGGGCGGAAGTTGTTGAACTGACGCATCGCCAGGTACTCCCACACCTCCGGCATGTGGTCCGTCTCGGCCCAGGCGGCCTCGGCGAGGTAGCCCATGTGCAGCCGGGCCATGTCGTGCCGGAACCGATCGGCCTGCGAGGGGGTCGACCGGTCGACGAAGTACTCCATGGCGGAGCGGTAGGCGCGCCGCGGGGCGTCCGCATGGAGCGACTCGGCCCAGTCCGGCTGGTACTCCGTCGTCGTGTGGAGCGGGTCCAGGGCGGTGTGCGCGAGGAGGAGCCGTCCGCCGAGGCCGATGGGCGAGCCGCCGTGGTCCTCGCAGTAGCAGTCGTCGACGGCGTTCTCGGCGACCATCAGGCGGGTGGCGAGCATCAGGTGCTCGACGGTCGGGGCGTCGGGGTGGCAGGCGACCATGTAGCGCCCGACGGAGAATCCGTCGAACTCGCCCTCCCAGTCCTCGGGGTAGAGCTGCACCTCGTCGAGCGCCCAGGCCTTGATCCTGCGGCTGACCTCGTCCACGCGTACGGGGTCGGGTTCGGGTACGGGGTGGAAGTAGAGGCCCGGGATCGGCCGGCCCTCGACCGGTGCCGCGGGCGCCGGAGGCTCCGGCAGCTCGGGGGCCGCCGCGCGCCGGGCCAGGGACAGTGCCGCCGTGCCGAGGCCGGTGGGCCCGGGCAGGACGAACCCCGGCTCGGGAACCGGCGGCGCGGTGACGACGGCGCCGGCCGGCGACACGGGAGCGGCCACGACGCCGGGAGCGACCGCGGGTGCGGTGGCGATCACGGGTACGGTGCCGGCACCGGTGGCCGCGGCGGCCGCGGCCGTGAGAGCGGCTGCCCCGGCCGTCTCGGTGGGAGCGGCCGCCCGTCCGAGGACATGGATCCCGAAGTGGGCGGCGGCGGTGGGCAGGCTCGACTGCAGAGGGGAAGACCCGGGTTCGGGCATCCGTGACTCCTTGGTGAGGGTGGTGGGCGGTCCGGGATCCCGGGCACGGTCGGCCGGCCCGGAACACTCCGGACCGCCGCGGCCGCCGCGGCGGCTTCTCCAGGTCCTGTCGCCGGACTCCCGCCGTCGACCGAATCGCGGGGCAGGCGGGAGTCGGACGACGGGTCCTAGTGCCTGCGGGCGATCTCCACGTTCTCCAGCACGCCCAGCGCGTTCGGCACGAGGATGGCGGCGGAGTAGTACGTGGTGACGAGGTACGACATGATCGCCTGCTCGCTGATGCCCATGAAGCGCACCGAGAGGCCGGGCTCGTACTCCTCCGGAAGACCGGTCTGGCGGAGGCCGATGACGCCCTGGTTGTCCTCGCCGAGGCGCATGGCGAGGATCGAGCTGGTGTTCTCCTTGGTGATCGGGATCTTGTTGCAGGGCAGCAGCGGGACTCCCCGCCAGCTGAGGACCTGCTGACCGTCGAGGTCGACGGTGCCCGGGTTGAGGCCACGGGCGTTCCACTCGCGGCCGATCGCGGCGATCGTCCGGGGGTGGGCGAGGAAGAGCCGGGTGCCGCGGCGACGACAGAGGAGCTCGTCGAGGTCGTCCGGGGTGGGCGGGCCCGAGTGGGTCTGGATCCGCTGCTTGAAGTCGGCGTTGTGGAGCAGGCCGAACTCCCGGTTGTTGATCAGCTCGTGCTCCTGGCGCTCACGCAGCGCCTCGATGGTGAGCCTGAGCTGCTCCTCGGTCTGGTTCATCGGCCCGTTGTAGAGGTCGGCGACCCTGGTGTGGACCCGCAGGACGGTCTGGGCGACGGAGAGTTCGTACTCGCGCGGCTTGAGCTCGTAGTCGACGAAGGCGCCCGGCAGCGCGACCTCGCCGGTGTGACCTGCCGACATCGCGATCTCGGCTTCACCGTGCTTGTTCTGGCGCTGCAGCGGGAGCGAACTGAACGCCTCGATGTGGGCCTGGAGGGCCGGTGACGAGGCGAGTACGGCGGCGAACTCGGCGCGGGAGAGGGTGAGCAGCGTGCCGGCGGTCTCGGCGGTGGCGGTGTAGTCCCAACGGGCGTCGGCGTCGAGAAGGGCGTTCTCGCCGAAGCGGTCGCCGTCGGCGAGTACCGCGACGGCCACCTCGTCGTCGTACTTGCCGAGGGAGGTCTGGTTGATGCGTCCGTGGGCGACGAGGTGGATCTCCTCGGCGGGGGCGCCGCGCGTGACGAGCACCTCGCCGGCACCGAAGTCGCGCTGGACGCACCGGCCGGCCAGCGCGTTGAGCACCTCGTCGTCCTCGAAGCCGCGCAGCAGGGCGAGTTCGCCGAGCTCGCGGGGGATCACCCGGACGTGTGCTCCGTCCTGGACGAACTCGATGCGCCCGTCCCCGACGGTGTAACTCAGCCGGCGGTTGACCCGGTAGGCACCGCCCTTGGTCTCGACCCAGGGGAGCATGCGCAGCAGCCAGCGGGAGCTGATCTCCTGCATCTGCGGGGCGGACTTGGTCGTGGTGGCGAGGTTCCGGGCGGCGGCGGTACTGAGGCTGGACTGCTTCGGCGTGTCCTGCTGTGCTTCCGGGCTCGTGTCGACGGTCATGGGGGGCGGGCTCTCCTTCGCAGGGGGGTGGTGACCGGCGCGCGCGGGGGCGCCGGTCAGTGAAAGAGGAGAAAGACAGAAGGCAGGGAAAAGCTCGTGAAAGGGGAGGAAGAGGGATGAAGATCTGGGAATCCGTCCAGATCCCGGGGAACAGTAACGGCCGGTGACCCCGGTACACCCCATCGATTCGAGGGCATTACCTCGAAACGGCGATCTTGCTCCGTTCGAGGTTTAACCCGGTGATCTGCGGCATTCGGGCCATGTGGCCGAGAGCCCATAGGTCGTGCCGGCGTCCCGCCCACTTCCCGTTCGAGCACCGCGTCGACGTTCGACCCGTCTCCGACGCCGTGGTCTCTGCGCACCCATTCCCTACGGGCACACATAGTGCCCTATTGAGACAAAACGGTCCTCTCCGGCTAGATTCGGCTTCCAGTCATCTCTCGTCGCTCCAAGGGGTGGGCATGCAGGTCGGCGAACCCGCCGAAGACGAACGAACCCCACGGGAACCGTCGCTCGCGGACGCCCTGACCGCCGCGCCGGTCGGGCGCAGTAAGGGGCACCGGCGGTCCGACGTCCGGCGGGCCGCCCGGGGAGCGCTGTCCCCCACCCTCCCGAACGCCCCTCTGCCGCATGCCCCCTACGCGGTCTTCCACCACGCCAGTCCCCCGCTCAGCGTCCTCCGCGGCATCACCGGCTTCACGATCGAGAAGATCCAGAGGACCGAGTCGCCCGGGGACCCCACCGAGTCGCCCTCGAGGTAGGTCATGTCGAACGCCGATACCGGAACAGACGCCACCACCGCCGGGTCCCCGCCGACGGCCAAACTGACTCTCGTCACCCTGACCGCGATGGTCGTCGGCTCCATGGTCGGCGCCGGGGTCTTCTCGCTGCCCCGACGGTTCGCGCAGGAGACGGGGGTCGCGGGCGCGCTGATCGCCTGGGCGATCGCCGGCTTCGGCATGCTGATGCTCGCCTTCGTCTTCCAGGCGCTCGCGGTGCGCCGCCCGGACCTGGACGCGGGCGTCTACGCGTACGCCAAGGCCGGTTTCGGCGAGTACCTGGGCTTCTTCTCGGCGTTCGGCTACTGGGCGAGCGCCTGCGTCGGCAACGTGACGTACTGGGTGCTCATCATGTCCACGATCGGCGCGATCGCCCCGGCGCTCGGCGACGGCGACACCGCGCTCTCGATCGTCCTGTCCTCCGCCGGACTGTGGGCGTTCTTCCTGCTGATCAGGCGCGGGGTGAAGGAGGCCGCGGCGATCAACCGGATCGTGACCGTGGCCAAGGTCGTGCCCATCATCGTCTTCGTCATCCTGGCCCTGTTCTACTTCGACGCGTCCGTCTTCGCGGACAACTGGGGCGGCGCCGACTACGCCGGCTCGCTGTTCAACCAGGTCCGCGGCACCATGCTCGCCACCGTCTTCGTCTTCCTCGGGGTCGAGGGCGCCAGCGTGTACTCCCGGCACGCCAAGCGCCGCGAGGACGTGGGGCGGGCGACGATCCTGGGCTTCCTCAGCGTCTTCGCCGTCTTCGCCTCGGTGACCATCGTGTCGTACGGCATCATGCCGATGAGCGAGATCGCCGAGCTGCGGCAGCCCTCCATGGCGGGGGTCCTGGAGGCGGCCGTCGGCACCTGGGGCAAGGTCTTCGTCAGCGTCGGCCTCATCATCTCCGTCCTCGGCGCCTATCTCGCCTGGACGCTGATGGCCGCCGAGGTGCTCTTCGTGGCGGCCAAGGACGAGGACATGCCGCGCTTCCTGGGGCGCTCCAGCGGCGACGACGTGCCCGTGCCGGCGCTGCTGATGACCACGGCCCTCAGCCAGGTCGTCCTCGTCGTCACGGCGTTCTCCGACGACGCCTTCAACTTCGCCCTCGACCTGACCAGCGCGCTCAGCCTGATCCCGTTCCTGCTCGCCGCCGCTTTCGCGGTGAAGATCGCGGTGAGACCCGAGCAGGAGAAGGTGGCGGGCCGGAGCACCCGCGGTGAGCTGGTCGTGGCCGCCCTGGCCACGGTGTACACGGCGTTCCTGCTGTTCGCGGCCGGGCTCAAGTTCGTCCTCGTCTCCTTCCTCATCTACGCGCCCGCGACCTTCCTGTTCGTCAAGGCCCGGCGCGAGCAGGGCAGACAGCTCTTCTCCCCGCGCGAGCTGGTGATCCTCGTCGTCTCGATCGCCGGCGCCGTCATGGGCGTCGTGGCCCTCGCGACCGGCTGGATCAGCCTCTGATTCCGCCTCGTCGTCCTCCGACCCGCCCCTTCGTCACCCCCGTACCCGAAAGGCCCCGCATGACCAGCAACGACGCTTCCGCCAAGCCCGCGCTCGGCGTGTACTCCGAGGTCGGACGGCTCCGCAAGGTCCTTGTCTGCTCCCCGGGGCTCGCCCACCGCCGGCTGACCCCGACCAACTCGGACGACCTGCTGTTCGACGACGTGATGTGGGTGGAGAACGCGCAGCGCGACCACGCCGACTTCGTCAACAAGCTGACCCAGCGGGGCGTCGAGGTCGTGGAGCTGCACCGACTGCTCACCGAGACGATGGCGATCCCCGAGGCGCGCGCCTGGCTCCTCGACCGGAAGATCATCGCCAATGAGGTCGGCCTGGGCCTGATCGACGACACCCGCGCCTTCCTGGACTCCGTCGCGGCCCGCGATCTGGCCGAGTACCTGATCGGCGGCCTGTCGACGTCCGACCTGCCCGACGCGTTCCGTTCCGGATACGTCTCCCTGGCGCGCGAGGCCACCGGGGTGCGCGAGTACCTGATGCCGCCGCTGCCGAACACGCTCTACACCCGCGACACCAGCTGCTGGCTGTACGGCGGCGTGACCCTCAACCCGCTGTACTGGCCGGCGCGGCACGGCGAGACCCTGCTCATGAAGGCCGTCTACACCTTCCACCCCGACTACAGGGACGCCGCCGTCTGGTGGGGCGACCCCGAGCGGGACTGGGGCCAGGCCACCTTCGAGGGCGGCGACATCATGCCCGTCGGCAACGGCGTGGTCCTCATGGGCATGAGCGAGCGCACCTCACGGCAGGCCATCACCCAGGTCGCCGCCTCGCTGTTCGAGAACGGTGCGGCCGACCGGGTCATCGTCGCGGGCATGCCGAAGCTGCGCTCCGCGATGCACCTGGACACCGTCTTCACCTTTGCGGACCGGGACATCGTCACGCTCTATCCGAAGATCATGGACGCGGTCCACACCTTCACGCTGCGGCCCGGCGACAAGGCCCCCGGCGTGGACATCACCGACGAGGGCGGCACGCCGTTCGTGGACGTGGTCGCCAAGGGCCTCGGTCTGCCGAACCTCCGTGTCATCGAGACCGGCGGCGACGTGTACGCCTCCGAGCGGCAACAGTGGGACAGCGGCAACAACGCCGTCGCCCTCGAACCCGGCGTCGTCTTCACGTACGACCGCAACACCCAGACCAACACGCTGCTGCGCAAGGCGGGCGTCGAGGTCATCACCATCGTGGGCGCCGAGCTCGGCCGTGGGCGCGGCGGCGGCCACTGCATGACGTGCCCCCTGATCCGGGACGCGGTCGAGTTCTGACGACGGGGCGAACGAACCGGCCACCCCCGTGGAGGGGTGGCCGGTTCGACGTGCCACGGGCGGTTCGACGTGCCACGGGCGGTCGGTCAGCCGGTCGGGTCGGGGCCCGCCAGCTGCTCGGCGAGCTCCCGCTCGCTCTCCTCCGACAGCGAGGTCTTGAGCACGGTGCCGCCGAACTGCTCGACGGCGGCGGCGAACTTGTCCTCGGAGACCTTCGTCGCCATGACCACGACGGCGGACGAGCCGGGGGTCAGCAGCGACTGGACCTTGTCGCGGAACTTGTTGTCCACGCCCATCTGGTTCAGCTTGCCGATGAGTCCGCCGACGGCGGCGCCGACCACTCCGATTCCCGGCGTGAGGATGATCATGCCGAAGACCATGCCCCAGAGGGCGCCCGCGGTGGCCGAGAGGGCGGCCTCCCCCTTCCTCCTCGCGGGGGTGTCCACATGGGTCTTGCCGTCGGCGTCCACCGAGACGACGGCGAGCCCGGTCAGTTCGATCGCATGGCTGTCCCCCAGCTTCTGCACCTCGGCGAAGACCCTGTTCGCGACGGCGCGATCGTCGTAGCCGAGGACGATGAGTTCGGACATACGGCTCTCCTCCTGTGTCGGTCCTGGCGTCAGTACCGCTGTGCCTTGGTGAGCCTCGGGGTCAGCACCGGCTCGGGGGGCTGCCGGCTGATGACCAACGGCTGCTGGCGTTCGCCCGGTTCGAGGTCCTCGACGCCGACGAACTGCGTCTCGACGACCTTGCCCGAAGGGTCGAGGAAGTCGACCTGCACGGCGTAGGAGGCTTCCTCGTTCGTGTTGTTGGTGATGTTCAGGACGACGGTCAGGACGCCGCCGGTGTCCGCGCGGGGCTTGCCGGTCATCGCGACCTCGTTCAGCGCGTTGCCGGGGGCCTTCACGTCCTTCAGTTCCTCCTCGGCCTCCCGGCGCGTGCGTTCGACCTCCGCGCCGATGGACGCCTTGCGCTCGGCCTCGCGCGCGGAGGCCGAGGCCGCCGCGGAGGAGGCGGACGCGCGGGCGGACTCGACCGCGGCCGCCCCCGACGAGGCGACGGAGGAGGGAAGTTCGCCCGAGAAGCCGGCCGTGTCGGGGGCCGTGGGGCGTTCGCTGAAGGTGGGGCTGCTGCCGGTGTCGTCGTTCCCGGTGTCGCAGGACACGAGGCCGGCCGCGCCGAGGGCCGTGACGACGACGGCCGCGGCCGCGCTCACCGCCCGTGCGCGGACCGCCCGCCTCGCGCGCGTCGATGTGGGGTTCACAGGATGCGTCCTCTTCTCGTGAGCGTTCGTCGTACGGTCGGTGCGAGTGATGTCGGTGCGCGGTCGGTGTGCGGCCTCGGCGCGGTCGTCGTCAGTAGCGCAGGACGCCGGCGATGCGGCCCATGTCGAGCAGGGCGTCGTCGCGGACGAACTGGACCTCGGCGCCGGTGTCGAGGGCCCGCTCGACGATCTCGTCGACCATGTCGTCCCGTGACCCGGGCTCGGAGGGCTCGGCGGGTTCCAGATGGCCGCCCTCGTCGCGCACCACGGTCCGGTAGTGGTCCTCGACGGCGAGCAGCCGGATCCGGCCCTCCTTGACCGCCTGCCACACCTCGTCGATGCCGCCGGCGAACTCGCGGCGTCCCCGGGCGGCGTCGAGTTCGGCCAGGACGGTGGTCGCGGCGGCGTTCTCGCGGGCGACGCGGGCGGGCTCGACGGCCTCCTGGACGGCGGCGGCCGGCCCCTTCGCCAGCCCTCCGTGGTGCACGGGCGTCGCGCCCGGCTGGAGCGGTCCGGTGTCCTCGAGGAGCGCGAGGGCTGCGGGTTCGCCGATCACGTACAGCGGGCGCGGAGCGGAGGCGAGGACGGTGCGCAGGGCCGTGTGCGCCTCGCGCAGGAACTGGCGGGTGGCCTCGTCCTGGAAGGTGCTGGGCAGGTCGCCGATGCGTTCCTTGCGCTCCGCGTCCGGGTCGTCGAGGCTGCGGGTCAGCGGGAAGCCGTCCCCGGTGTGCTCGGTGACCCGCTCGGGGCTGCCGCTCCACAGCGAGACGCGGTCGGCCGAGACGGCGAGCGCCCAGGAGGGCTGCTCGGCGGCCTGGGCGGCCACGAGGTTCCGGGTGAGGAAGGTGTCGGCGAGGACGACGCGCTCGGGGACCGACCGGGCCACCGTCCAGACGTAGTGCTCCCCCGGGGCCACGAAGACGACCAGGCCGTCCTCGGCGTGCGCGAGGTCGGTCTCGGCCACCGCGCGGCTCAGCTGGTCCATGACGTCGGCGCGCCGTTCGCGGGTCACCCCGGGGTCGTCCTGGATCGCCTTCTCCGCCGCGGCCACGAGGTTGCGGAGGCGTACGGGGTCCTGGGTGTTGTCCGGCTCACGGCGGTGGGTGGGCATCACGAGGGACACGGCGGGGTACGGGCGGGGCTGTCGCAGCTTCGCGAGCACGTCGCTGCTGAGCGCGGGGTCCATGAGGAAGCCTTCCTGACGCATGCCGGAGGTTCGGCGGGGTGGGGCCGGCCGGCTACTGGGGGCCGGTGAGCTGCTCGGCCAGTTCCTTCTCGTCCTCGTCGCTGAGCGAGGTCTTGAGGACGGTTCCGCCGTGCGGCCGCATGGCCACGGTGAACTTGTCGTCGGTGACCTTCGAGGCCATGATCACGACGGCGGCCGTACCGGGCTTGAGGAGGTCCTCCACCTGCCGGCGGAACCGGTCGTCGACGCCGGACTTGCTGATCTTCCCGACGAGGCCGCCGAGGGCGGCTCCGGTCAGGAGTCCCACACCGGGGAGCAGGAAGAGAAGGCCGAAGATGGCTCCCCACACGGCACCGGAGGTGGCGGAGGCGCCGACGACGCGGCTGTCGGTGTCGACGTGGGTGCTGCCGTCGGCGTCGACGGAGACGATCGCGAGACCGTTGAGATGCACGACGTAGTCGCGTTGCAGCTCCTGCACCGTGTCGTACGCCTTCTCGGCCACCCGGGGGTCGTCGTATCCGATGACGATGAGCTCAGCCATTCCCGCCTCCTGGGAGAAGGGGCCATGAAGTGTCATCGTGTACCGATATGTCCGGCCTCGCGACTCGGTGTTCCCCTCAACGGGCGTACGGGCATCGCACGGGCGCGCACCCGCGCGACCGAGTGGCCGGCATCCGCCCGCCCGCCGGGACCGGGCCGTCCCGTCGGGCTCCTACTTCTTCAGCGAGGCCAGCTCCGCGTCGACGGCCTCGCGCAGCAGGGTGCGCGCGTGGTCGATCGCGATGCCGCCGCTCAGCCAGCGCATGCTCAGGCCCTCCAGGAGGGCGGTGAGCCGTTCCGCGGCGGCGGCGAGCGTGGCCGCCGGCGCCATCGGCTGCACCTGGCCCAGGAGCGCGGCCACTTCCTGCACCCAGATCAGGGTCGCCCGCGCGAGGTCCTCGCGCAGGACCGGGTCGAAGACGGCGCTCGCCCGCAGCTCGCCCCAGGCCGAGCTGTTCTCCCGCACCTCCGGCGTGTCCTGGAGCTCCAGGAGGAGGACCTCGTCGAGCTCCTCGCGGGCACTGAGGGGCTCCGCGTCGGGGTCGCGCTCCGTGGTGTACCGCTCGGCGCGGTCGTTGATGAACTCCAGCGTGTGCCGCAGGATCCCGGTCCGGTCCTTGAAGTGGTAGTAGATCAGTCCGGTGGAGACCCCGGCCTCCGCGGCGAGTTCCTCCACGCGCAGGCCGCGCACCCCGCGCCGGGCGATCACCCGGGCGGCCGCTTCCAGGATCTGAGTACTGCGAGACGACATGCCCCGCACCCTATCCGCTCCCCTCCTCCGGCCGTCCGGCCGAGGTCCGCCGACCCGGGGACACCACTGCAGCCGCCCGCTCGCATCACTTGACCGATTCTTCAGTCCTCCTGAGCCCAGAGCCGCCATCCGAGGACCCCGAAAGAGGTCTCGACGGCGCGACCGCGGGCGCGCCACACCCTTCCCGCCTTGACTGAAAATCCAGTCAGTGTCAGAGTGGCGCCACGGCCCGCCCCCACTCACGTCCGGGTACCCCGACCGTCTCCGCACGCAGGTCACCCGCGTGAAGCCCAGGCCCGCGAATCCGCCACGCCGCGCGCGTCTCGTCACGATCCGCCCGCCGCCGCTGGATAGTCTCGCCAGCCCATGATCGGAGCACAGCGTGTCCCACCCCTCTCCCACCCGCCGCACGACCCTGCGCGCCTTCGCCGGCATCGGTGGCGTCCTCGCCTTCGGCGCCGCGGGCTGCGGCCCCGGTGACTCCGCGCCGGCCGGTGCCACCGGGGCCTCCACCCGCCCCGCCACCGGCTCGGCCCGCCCCTCCTCCGCGGGCGGCGAGCGCCGCTTCGGCGCCGAGTGGGACAGCCACACCCGTACGTTCATGTCGTGGCCCGCGCTCACCTCCGTCTGGGGGGACGACCTGCCCTACGTCCGTGAGGACATCGCCCGGATCGCCCGTGCCGTCGCCGAGTACGAGGCCGTCGTCATGATGGCCCGGCCGGCCCAGGTCGCCGCGGCCCAGCGCGCGTGCGGCTCGCGGGTCGAGGTCATCGCGATGCCGGTCGACGACCTGTGGGCCCGGGACACCGTGCCCGTCTTCGTCGAGGACGGCGACGAACTCCTCGGGGTGGACTTCAACTTCAACGGCTGGGGCGACAAGCAGGAGCACACCAACGACTCCCAGGTGGGCCGGCTGCTGCTGCGCAAGTACGGCATCCCCCGCGAGGTGGCACCCCTCGTCGCCGAGGGCGGCTCCTTCGAGACCGACGGCGAGGGCACCCTCCTCGTCACCGAGAGCTCGATCGTCAACGACAACCGCAACCGCGGGAAGACCCGGGACCAGATCGAGGACGAACTCATCGAGACCCTCGGCGTCGAGAAGGTGGTCTGGCTGGCGGGCGTCCGCGGCGAGGACATCACCGACGCGCACGTGGACAGCCTCGTCCGGTTCACCGCACCCGGCGTGGTCCTCCTGGACCAGGCGTTCCCCGGCTCTCCCCCGGACTCCTGGTCCCGCTCGGCCGACCAGGCCCGCTCGGTCCTGGAGAAGGCGACCGACGCGCGGGGCCGGCGCTTCGAGATCATCGACCTGCCGCAGCCCGACCTCGACCTGATCACCGGCGAGGGCGACGACTTCGTGTCGACGTACGCCAACTTCTACGTCGCCAACGACTCGGTCTTCATGCCCAGGTTCGGCGACGAGGCGGCCGACGACCGCGCTCGGGGCATCCTCCAGGAGCAGTTCCCGAAGCGGGACGTCGTGCAGGTACAGATCGACACCATCGCGTCCGGTGGCGGCGGCATCCACTGCGCGACCCACGACCAGCCGGGCAAGCCCGCCGCCTGACCCGCGCGCCCCTCCACCACCTCCCGCTTCTTCCTTCTTCCTTTCTCCCTTCCCTTCCCTCTTCCCCTGGAGCACGTCCGTGTCCGTCAAGCGACGTCAACCACGGTCCCCCGGCGGGCCGCTGAGCGTGGGACTCGTGCTCCTGGCCGTCGCGGCGGCCGCTCTCTGCGGGCTCTGGCTCCAGTTCGGCGAGCGCCAGGACCTGGACACCCGCTACACCGCCGGAGGCCGGGCTCCCGACCGGATCGACATCGACGCCTCCGTGCAGCGCGTCGACGCCGCCGGGCGGGAGCTCGTCCTGCGGCTCCTCGTCACCCCCCGCGGCGCCCTCGCGGAGGCGGGCGGCATCTCCCCCGCCGAGAACCTGACGCTCCAGACCTCGTCGTCCGTGCGCGGGGACCTCACGTTCCCGGCGCACAGCAGGATCGCGACCGTCGACGTGCCCGTGACGCTGACCGGCGGCCCGATCACGGACTATCCCTTCGACGCGTACGAGACGGACATGGAGTTCGGCGCCGTACAGGGCGGCGAGAGCGTGCCCGTACGCATGACCCTCACCAACCGGGACGCCCTGTTCTCGCTCGCCGTCGACACCTCGGAGATCAAGGGCGCGGCCGTCTTCTCCGCGGAGGCTGCCCGCTCCCGCAGCGTGCTCGTCTTCTCCGTGTTCATGATGCTGGCGATGTGGGCGCTCGCCGTCGCCGTCCTCATGGGCGGCCGGCACCTCGTGCGGCGGCGCATGGGGCTGACCTGGCCGGCGCTCGGCTGGATGGCTGCCACGCTGTTCGCCCTGGCCGCCTTCCGGAACACCGCCCCGGGGGCGCCGCCCATCGGCAGCCTCCTCGACTACCTGGCGTTCTTCTGGGCCGAGATGCTCATCGCGTTCTGCGTGATCGTGGTGGTCGTCCAGGCCGTACGGGCGGAGGGCCCACCGCCGCCACGCGACACGCCCGTCCCCTGACGCGGAGCCATGTGCGTACGGCTGGCGCCCGCCGTCCGGTCCGGGAGCGACATGGGCGGCTCGCGCCCGCCGTCCGGTCCGGGAGCGACATGGGCGGGTCGGCCCCGCCGTCCCGTGACGCGTCCGGACGGCGCTGCCGCCTGCCCCACACGGGCGGGACTCGCGCGGTCCGCGGAGTGTTCGCCCCGGGTCGCCCGCCCGCCCGGACATAGTGCGGGGCATGACGCACACCCCCCTCTCCCCGCGCACGCGCACGCGTGCGCGGTCCCGCAGAGCTCTGCTCTGCGCGGCCCTCCTCGCCCTCACCGTCCAGACGACGGCCGTCGCACCCGCGCTCGCCGAGGGTCCCGGCGGCCGCGGCGGCTCCGACTGCGTACGGACCGAGGGCCGCCTCGACGGGAAGGCCCGCAAGGTCCTGAACATCACCCGCAAGGCCAAGAAGGACCTCCGGCTGAACGCCGTGCAGGTGCGGGTCACGGTCGACGGGCGCGAGGTCCTCACGGACGCGCTCGGCGAGTCCATGACCGGCGTCCCGGCCGAGCCGGGCATGCACTTCCGAGCCGGCTCCGTGGCCTTCGCGCACATCTCGACGGCCCTCCTCAAACTGGTCGAGGAGCGGCGGGTCCGGCTGGACGACACCGTGGAGCGCTGGCTGCCCGACCTGCCCAGGGCGAACCGGATCACCCTGCGCATGCTGGCGTCCAACACCACGGGACTCCACGACTACGTCACCGACCCGGAGTTCCTGGAGGAGCTGGAGGCCCACCCGTTCCGGGCGTGGACCCCCGAGCAGCTGGTCGCGTACCCGCTCCGCCACTCCTTCTGGTACGAGCCGGGCACGAGCTGGAGCTACTCCCACGCCAACTACGTCTACCTGGTCGAGGCGCTGGAGAAGATCACCGGGGTACGGATCGACCGTCTGGTGAGGGAGAAGGTCACGGGGCCGCTGGAGCTGCGGAACACGCAGAACAACTTCACGCCCGACATCCCGCGCCCCGTCCTGCACGCCTTCACCTCGGACCGCGGCTTCTACGAGGAGTCCACGTTCTGGAACCCGTCGTGGACCACCGCACCCGGCGCCGTCATCACCACCGACATCTGTGACCTGGCGCGCTCGGCGCAGGCCATCGGCAGCGGCGAACTCCTCTCGCCCCGCTCGTACCGCACCCTGCTCGACCCGGGCACGGTCGGACTCGGCGGCGGGACCGCGACGTGTCCCGCGACGATCTGCCTCAAGCAGACCGAGGCGACGCACTTCGGTCTCGGTGTCATCGTGGTCAACGGCTGGATCCTGCAGAACCCGTCGTTCTCGGGGTACGCGGCCATCCAGGCGTACCTTCCGTCCGAGCGTCTCGCCATCGCGGTCTCGGCGACCAAGACGGCGACCACGCCCGACGGCAACCAGGCCGAGGTGGTCGCCGAGCGGATCGCGGCCGCGCTCGCGCCGGGGGACCCGCTCGCGATCGGCTGATCCCCGGGGCACGCGATGCGGATCGAGGCTCCGCCGCATCCCGGCGGAGCCTCACGGCCGCGGGCCTTCGAGCACGGCGACGGCTCCCCGCGGTTCAGCCGACCGCGCCGCTCTCCAGGATGCCCTTGAGGGTCCGCTCGTCCTTGGGCATCTCCTTCCGCACGTGCGGACGGACGACGAGCGGGACGAGTGCCTTGCCGATGCCGTGCCCCTCGAAGTCGAGGGAGAGCGTCACACGGGAGCGCTCGCCGTCGTCCAGCGGCTCGATCGTGCCCTGGATGTCGCCGCGTACGGGCCCGTCGATGCCGTGCACGTGCCAGTGGCGCGGCGGGTCGAGTTCGACCACCTGCATGGTCGAGGTGAACTGCCGACGCCCGAGCCGCCGCGTGACGGCGACCTTCGAGCCGACCGCGATGGGCTCGCTCCCGAGCTTGCGGACCGAGACCGCGCTCTCCTGCCACTGGGGCAGATGCGTCGGGTCGGTCACGTAGGAGAAGACGTCCTCGGGCGTGCGGGAGATGTCGATGGATTCCTTGATGGCAGGCATGGTGCCCTCTTCGTCCCCCACATGGACTTGGTGCTTCATACGAATGGTCCCATGGGCGCCGAACCGCCGCCACCGTCGCAGAACGGTCCGCCGCACCGATCTGAGTACCGGTACTCATGGCCCGGAGCGGGGCGCGGCGGGAGCATGGCGCCAGGGTGTGAACGGGCTCGGAGGGGGCGGCATGAACAAGGTCGTGGGTGTGTTCGTGGCCGCGGGGCTCGCGGTCGGCGCGCTGGTTCTGGCGTACGCGGTGGGGGTGCCGCCCGGCACGCTGCTCGCCGTGGGAGCGGGCGCCCTCGGACTGCTCTGGCTCCTGCTGCTCCTCACCGCTCCGTGGAACCTGTACTTCCGCGCGCACGCGGTCCTCGCGGAGATCGCGCTCAGCCGGGAGAAGGGGATCGCCGTCTCCGCGGAGCGGGACACCGAGGCGCGGCGCATCGCGCGCGTGATGCTGCGGGCCGCCGTCGCCGGGCATGCGGTGACGGCCGTCGGGGCGCTCGCCGTGGCCGCGGCGACCGGCCGGGAGGCGGGCTACTGGTTCGCCGGATTCTTCCTCGTCAGCACGTTCTTCCGGCCGGCCGGGGCGTACTTCGGCCGACTGCGCGGGAGGCTCGGTGTCCTGCTCAGGGACGTCACGTTCCCGCGTGACGACGTGGTGGCGCTGACCGGGCGGGTCGCCGCCCTGGAGAACGGCGCCTCGGTGCTCGACGCCAAGGCGGAGGAGCAGTACCGGGCCCTCGCCGAGCTGCGCCGCACGGTGGACGCCGTGGCGCTCTCCTCGCACCAGCGGGCCGACGAGACCGACCGGAGGATCGCCGCGCTGGCGCGGGAGTTCGAGTCGACGGTGAACCGGCTCACCGACAACGAGGAGATCATCACCGGTCTGAAGGCCTTCCTTCGCCTGTTGCGCGCCACGGACGGCGTCGGAGGCTCCGCCACCACGTGACGCCGGGGGCCTCGGGCGTGGGGTACGCCCTCGGGCGTGGTCCGGCCTGCGCATGGGTGCGCCCTCGGGCGCGGTTCCGATCTCGGGCATGGTCCAGGCCCGGCTCGGCACCGGCACCACGCGTGCGTACCCCCGGTTCTCACAGCGCGCCCGGCGCCGCTGTGTGACCGGTGTTACGGACCAAGATCCGCCGGGTTGACACAGGTGTAACGGGCATTTCGTACGGTCGGGGCTCGAACGGTTTTACAGAGAGGCGCCCCGGTGACCCGACAGGACACGCCGACCCCCCGGGCCGGTACGGCCGGTACGCCCGACCAGGTGCGGACCGTGTGCTCGTACTGCGGTGTGGGCTGCGGCATGCTCCTCGACATCGGCATCGGACCGGACGGGCGCCGTACCGTCCTCAGGGCGACGGGCGACAAGGACCACCCCGCGAACGGGGGGCGCCTGTGCACCAAGGGCGCCACCACCGCCGATCTGCTCGCGGCCCCCGGACGCCTGGCCACCGCGCTCGTACGGGAGGAGCGCGGGGGCGATGCCGTACCGGCCGACACCGACCGGACGCTCACCGAGACCGCCCGCCGGC
The DNA here is from genome assembly GCF_055574655.1 of Streptomyces sp. NPDC029956. Lineage (NCBI taxonomy): Bacteria > Bacillati > Actinomycetota > Actinomycetes > Kitasatosporales > Streptomycetaceae > Streptomyces > Streptomyces sp. NPDC029956. The sequence goes on from NZ_JBVHZJ010000001.1 coordinate 58,892, forward strand.
TGCGCCTGATCGTCGACGAGCACGGGCCCGACGCCTTCGCGCTCTACGTCTCCGGCCAGATGAGCCTGGAGGCCCAGTACCTCGCCAACAAGCTCGCCAAGGGCTTCATCGGCACCAACCAGATCGAGTCCAACTCCCGGCTCTGCATGGCGAGCGCCGGCACCGGCTACAAGCTGTCCCTGGGCGCCGACGGCCCGCCGGGCTCGTACGACGACCTCGACCGGGCCGATGTCCTCCTCGTCATCGGCTCCAACATGGCCGACTGCCACCCCATCCTGTTCCTCCGCATGATGGAGCGGGTCAAAGCAGGGGCGAAGCTGATCGTCGTCGACCCCCGCCGCACCGCCACCGCCGACAAGGCCGACCTCTTCCTGCGGATCAAGCCCGGTACGGACCTCGCGCTGCTCAACGGGCTGCTGCACCTGCTGCACGAGAACGGCCACACCGACCCCGGTTTCGTCGCCGCGCACACCGAGGGCTGGGAGGCGATGCCGTCGTTCCTCGCCGACTATCCGCCCGACGCCGTCGCCCGTGTCACCGGGATACCCGAGGCCGACATCCGCACCGCCGCCGAGTGGATCGGCACGGCGGGCGAATGGACCAGCTGCTGGACCATGGGCCTCAACCAGTCCACCCACGGCACGTGGAACACCAACGCCCTGGTCAACCTGCACCTGGCGACCGGAGCGATCTGCCGCCCCGGCTCGGGCCCCTTCTCCCTGACCGGCCAGCCCAACGCGATGGGCGGCCGCGAGATGGGTTACATGGGCCCCGGCCTCCCCGGGCAGCGCTCGGTCCTGGTCGCCGAGGACCGGGCCTTCACCGAGGAGCTCTGGGACCTCCCGCCCGGAACGATCCGAGAGGACGGCTCCGGGCAGGGCACCGTCGATCTCTTCCGGCGCATGGCGGACGGCGAGATCAAGGCCTGCTGGATCATCTGCACCAACCCGGTCGCCTCCGTCGGCAACCGCGGCACCGTCGTCGAGGGCCTGCGGGCCGCCGAACTCGTCATCACCCAGGACGCGTTCGCCGACACCGAGACCAACGCGTACGCGGACGTCGTCCTGCCCGCCGCCCTGTGGACCGAGACCGAGGGCGTACTGATCAACAGCGAGCGCAGCCTCACCCTCACCCGGCCGGCCGTCGACCCGCCCGGAGAGGCGCTCGCCGACTGGCGGATCATCGCCCGTATCGCGTGCGCGATGGGGTACGAGAAGGCGTTCTCGTACGACAGCGCCGAGGAGGTCTTCGAGGAGATCAGGCGCGCCGGGAACCCCAGGACCGGCTACGACCTGAACGGAGTGTCGTACGAGCGGCTGCGCACCACCCCCGTCCAGTGGCCGGCCGCGAGCGGAGGCCCGGCACGGAACCCGATCCGGTACGTGACGGGGGACGGTGACGGGCGCGGGAGGGGGCCGGTCTTCCCGACGGCGAGCGGCCGGGCCGTCTTCCACGCCCGGCCGCACATCGACCCCGCCGAGATGCCCGACGACTCCTTTCCGTTCGTGCTCAACACCGGGCGACTGCAGCACCAGTGGCACACCCTCACCAAGACCGGAAAGGTCCCCAAGCTCAACAGGCTCAACCCGGCGCCGTTCGTCGAACTGCACCCCGAGGACGCCGTGCGGCTCGGCATCGCGGTGGGAGACCCCGTGGAGATCGCCTCGCGGCGCGGGAAGGCCGTACTGCCCGCCGTGGTCACCGACCGTGTGGCACCGGGGAGTTGCTTCGCCCCGTTCCACTGGAACGACCTCTTCGGCGACGACCTGTGTGTCAACGCCGTCACCAACGACGCCGTCGACCCGCTCTCCTTCCAGCCCGAGCTGAAGGTCTGCGCGGTGGCGCTGACGAAGTCGGCGGTCCCGGCACGGACGGGCGCGGCGGTCCCCTCGCCGCCCGCGCAGGCCCCGCTCGTCCCCGTGGTCCCGAAGGTGATCCTCCCCAGCGGCGGTCCGCCGCCCGGTCCCGCGGCCGCCTTCGGCCTCGAACCCACCCCGCCGCCCGTCCTCTCGGCCGAGGAGCGGCAGTATCTCGTCGGCTTCCTGGCTGGTCTGGAGTCGGGCGCCGCCGGAGTGCCCGTCCTGCCGCCCGGCGCGCCCTTCCGGGAGGATCACGCGCGGTGGGTGAACGGGGTGCTGGCCGGCCTGTACTCCCGCGCGCCCCGGAGCGCCCCCGACGGCGGCGCGGGCGCGGCGGGCCGTGAGGTCGTGGTGCTGTGGGCCTCGCAGACCGGCAACGCCGAGGACTTCGCGGCCGCCACCGCGGAGCGGCTCCTGTCCGCGGGCCACCGGGCCGCGCTCGCGGGCATGGACCAGACCGACCTCACGGCGCTGCCGCCCGCCGCCGACCTGCTGCTGATCACCAGCACGTTCGGCGACGGGGACGCGCCGGACAACGGGTCCGGTTTCTGGGACGCGCTGGCCGCGCCCGACACCCCGCGCCTGGACGGCCGCCGCTATGCCGTCCTCGCCCTCGGGGACTCCTCCTACGGCGACTTCTGCGGGCACGGGCGGCGCCTGGACCATCGTCTGGACGAGCTCGGGGGCGTCCGCCTGGCTCCCCGTAGCGACTGCGAACCGGACTACGAGACCTCCGCCCTCGCCTGGCTCGACCAGGTCCTGGCAGGGCTGGCCGACGAGCCGACCGCGCGGTCCGCGGCAGCAGCTCACGGCACCACGGCCGTCCCCGCGGCCGCTCCCGCCCCGGCCCGTCGGTCCGGGCCGGCCACCACCCCCGCCCGGCTCGTCGGCAACCGGCTGCTCAGCCTGCCGGGGGCGGGCAAGGAGGTCCGGCGGTTCACCTTCGACACCAGCGAGAGCGGGACTCCGCTCGGCTACGAGAGCGGCGACGCGCTCGGTGTGCAGCCCGTCAACTGCCCCGAGCTCGTGGCCGAATGGCTGGCCGTCACCGGTCTCGACGCGGACTCCCCCGTCGACCTGCCCGGCCAGGACCCGGTGGCCTTCGGCGAGGCCCTGCACCGCCATCTCGACATCACCCGGGCCACGCCGGCGCTGCTCGGATTCGTCACCGAGCGGACCGGTGACCGCGACCTCAAGCGGCTCCTGCGGCCCGACAACAAGGACGGGCTGGCCCAGTGGACCTGGGGCCGGCAGGCCGTCGACGTCCTCGCCGAGCACCCCGTGCGCGCCTCGGCCCAGGAGTGGGCCGAGGTCCTGGGCCGCCTCAGACCGCGCCTGTACTCGATCTCGTCGAGTCCCCTCACCGACCCCCATCAGGTGTCCCTGACCGTCTCCGTGGTCCGTTACGAGAACCGTCACGCGCGCCCCCGCAAGGGCGTCTGCTCGCCGTTCCTCGCCGACGCCGAGCCCGGCGCCCCCGTGCCCGTGTACGTCCAGCGCGCCCCGCACTTCCGGCCTCCCGCCGACCCCTCGACCCCGATGGTGATGGTGGGGCCGGGGACGGGTGTGGCGCCGTTCCTCGGCTTCCTCGACGAGCGCCGGGCGCTCGGCCACCGGGCCCCGAACTGGCTCTTCTTCGGCGAGCAGCACCGCGCCACGGACTTCTACTACGAGGAGGAGCTGACCGCCCTCCGCGCCGACGGGACGCTCGACCGCCTCGACACCGCCTTCTCCCGCGACCAGCGCGCCAAGGTCTACGTCCAGGACCGGATGCGCGAGCACGGGCCGCAGCTGTGGTCGTGGCTGCAGTCCGGCGCGCACTTCTACGTCTGCGGCGACGCGGCCCGGATGGCGAAGGACGTCGACCGCGCGCTGCGCGACATCGCCGTGGCCCACGGCGGGCTCGACGAGGAGTCGGCGGGGGTGTACGTCAAGCAGCTGGCCGCCGACAAGCGGTACGTGCGGGACGTGTACTGACGCCGCCGGACTCGGAGGACGAACGGTCCCACCCGCCGTCGGCCGCGCACGGTCCCACCCGCCGTCGGCCGCGCGCGATCTCACCCGCCGTCGGCCGCGCACGGTCCCACCCGCCGTCGGCCGCGCACGGTCCCACCCGCCGTCGGCCGCGCGCGATCTCACCCGCCGTCGGCCGCCCGGCGCTCCGCGGCCGTCCGCGCCCCCCGGTCCGTCAGCCAGCCGACGACCTCGTCCGCCTTCTCGGCGCGGGCGATGTCGAGCGGTGTGAGGTCGTTCCAGCCGATCCCGTCGGTGTCCGCGCCGGCGTCCAGGAGCCGTACGGCGACGGGGAGCCGGCCGCCCTGACAGGCGCCCCAGAACGCCTGGGTGATCTCCTCCGGCGAGGGGGCGGGGTCGGCGGTGAGGCGGGCCTCGACGCGGTCGAGGAGGCCGAGGGTCGCGGCGTCCTGGAAGGTCGGGCGTGCGCCGAGTTCGAGCAGTCTGCGGGCGGCGCGCCACTGTCCGAAGGCGCGGGCGTCGGCCAGCGGCGTACCGCCGGCGATGACCGCTCCGTCGGCCTCGATGTCGGCTCCGGCGGCGACGAGCGCGTCGATCATCGGGACGTCGTCGTTGCTCGCCGCACAGTGCAGGGGGGTCTCCCGGTGGGCTCCGGCGAAGCGGGCGTCCGGGTCGGCGCCGGCCTCGACCAGGACGGCGACGGTCTCCGGGCCGCGCGGCCGGTGGCCGGGCCAGTCGGTGGCGAGGTGCAGCAGGCTCCGGCCACCGGGGCCGCAGCCCTCCCGGTCCTCGTCGACCCGGGCGCCGGCCAGACCGGGATGCTCGGCGAGCAGTCCGCGCAGGGCGTCGAGGTCGCCGGTGACGATGGCCTCGGTGACGGCGACGGCCACCGGATCCCGGGAGCTGAGCGTACGTGGAGTCGGCATGCCGCCATGGTGTCGCACCGGGGAGGGCGACTCAGGACCGAGTCCGGCACGGCAGCGCGGGGCCGGCTCCCGACCCGCACGGCCGTATCCGGTGCGGCGAGCACCGGCCCGACCTGCGATCCCGCGTCCGGGGCTGTCCCGGGCTGCACGGGCGGAGCCGGATCACCCGCTTGCCGGTCCCCAGCTTGACGCTAATGTCGATATATAGGCCACATGTGCATCCTGCGCCCCGCACTCATCAGGCGGCGGGACGACGGAGTACGGAAGGAGCCTCCCATGACCCGTACATTGCGGGGCGCGATAGCCCTGGCCGGAGCCACCGCCCTCTGTCTGGGCGCCGTGGCGACCAGCGGGGCCGTCCAGCCGGGTGCGGAGTCGGCACGGCAGGACGTGAAGATCGGCCTGCTGCTGCCGGAGAGCAAGACCACTCGGTACGAGAAGTTCGACCGGCCGTACATCGAGGCCAAGATCAAGGAGCTGGCGCCCGACGCCCAGATCGACTACTACAACGCGGCCGAGAGCGCCACCACCCAGCAACAGCAGGTGAACACGGCGCTCGCCAAGGGCGACAAGGTCCTGATCCTGGACGCCGTGGACGCCAAGTCGATCCAGTCCTCCGTGCAGAAGGCCCATGACGCGGGTGTGAAGGTCGTCGCGTACGACCGTCTCGCGCAGGGCCCGGTCGACTCGTACGTCTCGTACGACAACCGCAAGGTGGGCGAGCTGCAGGGCCAGGCACTCCTCGACGCGCTCGGCGACAAGGCCGGGAGTGGCCAGATCGTGATGCACAACGGGTCGCCGACCGACCCCAACGCGGCGGAGTTCAAGGCCGGCGCGCACTCGGTCCTGGACGGCAAGGTGAAGATCGGCAAGGAGTACGACACCCCGAACTGGGACCCGAACAACGCCAACCAGCAGATGTCCGGCGCGATCAGCGCCCTGGGCAAGGACAACATCGTCGGCGTGTACTCGGCCAACGACGGACTGGCGGCCGGTATCGCCACCGCCCTGAAGGCCGCGGGCATCAACGTGCCGCTGACCGGCCAGGACGCCCAGCTCGACGCGATCCAGCGCATCCTGCTCGGCACCCAGACGATCACCATCATGAAGCCGTACAAGCCGGAGGCGGACATCGCGGCCACGATGGCGGTCGACTTCGCCGAGGGCAAGCAGCTGCCGGCCGACCTGGTACCCACCACCGTCACCAGCGGCAGCGGTCAGAAGGTCCCGGCCAACCTGCTCACGCCGGTCGTGGTCGACAAGACCAACATCAAGGACACGGTCGTGAAGGACGGCCTGTACACGGTCCAGGAGATCTGCACCCCGACGTACGCCGCGGCCTGCAAGGAGGCCGGCCTCCAGTAGCGGCACGGCGTTTCCGTCCCGGGCTCCCCGGCCCGGGACGTCCCGCCCGGGCGACCGACTCCCGGCGGGGCTCGGACCCGCGCGAGCGGGCGAGCGGAGGAGGCGGTTCCTTTGCCGGAGTCACCCGTGCTCTCACTCCGGGGCATCTCCAAACGGTTCGGCGCGGTCCAGGCGCTGAAGGACTTCGACCTGGACGTCCACCCCGGTGAGGTGGTCGCGCTGGTCGGCGACAACGGCGCCGGCAAGTCCACCGCCGTGAAGTCGATCGCCGGGGTGAACCCGCCCGACGAGGGCGTCATCACCTGGGAGGGCAGGCCGGTCACGATCAGCCGGCCGCACGACGCCCAGAACCTCGGCATCGCCACCGTCTACCAGGACCTGGCGCTGTGCGACAACCTCGACGTGGTCGCCAACCTGTTCCTGGGACGCGAGTTGCGCCGCTTCGGCGTGCTCGACGAGGTCCGCATGGACCAGCGGGCGCGCGAACTACTGGAGACCCTCTCCATCCGCATCCCGAGCGTCCGCATCCCCGTGGCCTCGCTCTCCGGCGGGCAGCGCCAGACCGTGGCGATCGCCCGCTCGCTCATCGGCTCGCCGAAGGTCGTCATCCTCGACGAACCGACCGCCGCGCTCGGCGTGGAGCAGACCGCGGAGGTCCTCGACCTGGTCGAGCGGCTCCGCGAGCAGGGCCTCGGGACCATCCTGATCAGCCACAACATGGTGGACGTGATGGCGGTCGCCGACCGGATCGCGGTGATGCGCCTCGGCCGGAACAACGGCTTCTTCGACAAGCGCTCGACGACCACCGAGGAGATCATCTCCGCGATCACGGGAGCCACCGACAGCGCCGTCACCCGCCGCCAGGCGCGCAAGCGGGAGCAGGAGGAGGAGCGATGAGACGCGACCGAGGCCGCGACCCCTCCGGCACCGACGACGGCCAGGAGCCGGCATCCGGTGCCGTACCCGCCGTCGACACCCGTCTCCTCGTCCGCGAGGAGGGCGTCAAGGGGTACGTCGACGAGTTCCGGCGCAAGTTGCGCAGCGGCGAGCTGGGGTCGCTGCCGGTCGTCCTCGCCGTGATCATCATCTGGACGGTGTTCGGCAGCCTGAACAGCACGTTCCTGTCCGCGCAGAACCTGTCCGACCTCAGCCAGCAGATCGTCGGCACGGGCATGATCGCGGTGGGGATCGTCTTCGTCCTGCTGCTCGGCGAGATCGACCTCTCCGTCGGCTCGGTGAGCGGCCTGTGCGCCGCGATCTTCGCCGTCCTCAACGTCCTGAACGGCATGAACGAGTGGCTCGCGATGCTCGTCGCCATCGCGGGCGGAGCCGCCGTCGGGCTCATCCAGGGGTTCTTCTTCGCGAAGGTCGGCGTACCGGCGTTCGTGGTGACCCTGGCGGGCAACCTCGCCTGGAACGGACTCATGCTCCAGGTGCTCGGCACCAGCGGAACGGTCAACATCCCCAGCGAGAGCATCGTCTCCCGGCTGTACTCGACGATCTATCACAGCCCTGCGGCCGCCTATGTCGCGGCGGCGGTCGGGGTCGGTCTCTTCCTGGCGGCCTCGCTCCTGGACGCCCAGCGCCGCAGGGCGGCCCGGGTGCCGTTCCGGCCGATCGCGGAGATCGTCCTGCGTACGGTCGTGATCGCCGCGCTCGCCTTCGCCACCGCGTACATCCTCAACCAGTACCAGGGGCTGCCGCTGGCGCTCCTGATCTTCCTGATCCTGCTGGTGCTCCTGGACTTCGTGCTCCGGCGCACCACGTACGGCCGCCGGATCTTCGCGGTCGGCGGCAACATCGAGGGCGCGCGCAGGGCGGGCATCAGCGTGCCGTTCGTCCGGATGACGGTCTTCTCGATCGCCGGCGCCATGGCGGCGATCGGCGGCCTCTTCCTCGCCGGGCAGATCCAGTCCGCGAGCCAGACCTCCGGCGGCGGCAACCTCCTGATGAACGTGATCGCCGCGGCCGTCATCGGCGGTACGAGCCTCTTCGGCGGCCGCGGCACCGTCTGGTCGGCGCTGCTCGGTGCGCTGGTGATCGGCTCCATCCAGTCGGGCATGAACATCATGGGCGTGAGCAACGCCGTCCAGTTCATGATCACGGGTGCGGTCCTGCTGGCCGCCGTGGTCGTGGACTCCCTGTCCCGCCGCACTCAGAAGGCGGCGGGCAGGGCATGACCGGTCCGCGCGCGGTTCGGGGCCGGACCGGTCGGAGTGCGACCGGTCCGCGCGCGGTTCAGGGCCCGTCGGCGTCCTGGGTGCCGGGGCCGATCCTCAGCTCGAAGTCGCCGTCGTACTGCTCGTGGCCGGCGATCACGGCGAGTTCGACGACCTCCACGCCGACCTCGCCGCGGACGATCAGCGGGTCCTTGCGGAGGTCCCGCATCAGGGCCACGCACATGCCGATCATCACCAGGACGAACGGTGCCGCCACCAGGATCGTGAGGTTCTGCAGGCCCGCGAGGGCATCGCCCTGACCGTCGCCGATGAGCAGCATGATGGCGGCGACCGCGCCGGTCACGACGCCCCAGAACACCACGACGGGGCGGGTGGGCTCGAAGGCGCCGCGCTGGGAGAGCGTGCCCATGACGATCGAGGCGGCGTCCGCACCCGACACGAAGAAGATCCCGACGAGGATCATCACGAGCAGGCTCATGGTGCCGGTGAGCGGGAACTCCTGCAGCACACCGAAGAGCTGCCCCTCCGGGGTCGACTCACCCGCCAGGTCGCCCTGTTCGCTGAGCTTCATCGCGGAGCCGCCGAAGATGGCGAACCACACCAGGCTGACGGTGCTGGGCACCAGGATGACGCCGCCGACGAACTGGCGGATGGTGCGGCCCCGGCTGATCCGGGCGATGAACATGCCGACGAAGGGCGTCCATGAGATCCACCAGGCCCAGTAGAAGACGGTCCAACTGCCCAGCCAGTCGTGGATCTCCGCACCGCTCGTGGCCTCCGTGCGGCCTGCGAGCTGCGGCAGGTCGTCGATGTAGGCGGCGATCGAGGTGGGCAGCAGATCGAGCACGATGATGGTGGGGCCCGCGATGAACACGAAGAGGGCCAGCACCCCGGCGAGCACCATGTTGATGTTGGAGAGCCACTGGATGCCCTTCTCCACACCGGACACGGCGGAGAAGACGAAGGCCACGGTCAGTACGGCGATGATGGCGACGAGCAGCCCGGTGCCGGTCTTCTCCATCCAGCCCAGCTCCTCGAAGCCGCTGCCGATCTGGAGTGCGCCCAGGCCGAGCGAGGCGGCGGAGCCGAACAGCGTGGCGAAGATGGCCAGGATGTCGATGACGCGCCCGGGCCCGCCGTACGCCGCCTTCTCACCGATCAGCGGGACGAACACGGCACTGATGGTCTGCCGGCGCCGCCGCCGGAACGTGGAGTACGCGATGGCGAGGCCGACGACCGCGTAGATCGCCCACGGGTGGAGCGTCCAGTGGAAGAGCGTGGTGGCCATGGCGGTCTGCATGCGTTCGGCCGAGTCCACGGGGTGGGTACCGGGCGGCGGGGTGCCGTAGTGGGCGAGCGGCTCGCTCACTCCGTAGAACATCAGGCCGATCCCCATACCGGCGCTGAACATCATGGCGATCCATGACACCGTCCGGAACTCCGGGCCCTCGCTCTCCTGACCGAGCTTGATCCGGCCGTAACGGCTGATGGCCAGCCAGAGCGCGAAGACGACGAACCCCGACGCGGCCAGCATGAACGCCCAGCCGCCGTTGCGGATGAGCCCGTCGAGGAGGTCGCTCGACGCGCTCTCCAGACTGTCCGTGGCCGTGGCGCCCCAGACGACGAACGCCACGGTGAGGACGGCGGTGACACCGAAGACGATCCGGTCGGTACGGGCTCGATGGTGGTGGTCGGGGCGGCCCGGAAGGTCCGCCGTCACCGGCAGCCCTTCCCGCCCGCCCCGTTCGGCGCCTGTTCGGGGACCGTCCGGCCCCTGATCTTCCTGCGACACAGATGCCACCTTTCACGGGCAAAGCGGTATTTCATCACAAACCTGACGAAGTCTCTGTAAGGCAGTACCACAACCGGGGCCGAACAGTGCGGACCAACAGACCCCGACGGCTTGACCGGTGACTGTTCGCGCGCCGACGTATCCTCGCCCCGGGCGCCCCGAACGGGGGACGGACGGCACGGCGGAGCAGGGAAGAGGTCGGGGCGAGTGACGGACGGACGACGGACCGACTCGACGGCCACGGGCGACGGGACCGCGAGCGCGAGTCCCGAACCGCGAGCGGGTTCGGCCCCCGGACCCGTCTCGCCCATCGCCTCGGGCACCGCTTCGGCCCCTGCGGCCCCCGCCTCGCCCCCCGCCCCGGCCCCGCTCAGCACGCGCGCGCGTGAGGCGGTCCTTCAGCGGATCGTGGACCGGCGGTACGCCCAGGGCGCCCGCCTCGTCGAACGCGAGGTCGCGGAAGAGCTCGGCATGTCGCGCGTGCCGGTGCGCGAGGCGCTGCGCGCCCTGGTCACCGAGGGCCTCCTGGAGCTGCTCCCGCACAGCGGCGTTCGCGTCCGACGCCTGGAACGCGCCGACGTGGAGCACTTGTACGAGGTATGGGAGCCGCTCACGATCCAGGCGTCCCGGCTCGCGGCACGGGCGGGCGCGGCGGGCGACACCGAGGGGCTCTCGATGCTCGAAGCGGCCCTGCACCAGGCCGAGTCGGCAGCCGCCGCGGACGAGGCGACCCGCGAGGTGGCCGCCCACACGGCGTTCCACGAGAGCATGGTGGCCATGTCGGGCAACCCGCTGCTGGCCCGCACGATGGAGCAGCTGAGCTGGCAACTGCGGCTCGTGTTCGGCCTGCGCGAGGAGCCCGCGCACATGCGGGCCCAGCACGCCGAGATGTACCGGCACATCGCCGCGGGGGACGCGGAGGCGGCCGCGGCGAGCACGCTGCTGCACGTGCGGGACAGCAGGGCGGTGGCGCTGCGGTCCCTCTTCGGCGAGGCCTGAGCGTCGGGCACGCGCGGGCCGGCCGGCCCGAGGGCCGCGGTGACGGCCGGAGCTGTGCCCGTCCCGACGTCTGAACTATTCGTATACCAAGATGGCCGATCACGCATCCCTCTCAGACGCCGAGGCGGGCTTCAACCCCCCCGGAATGGGCGTTTCCGATTCTCTGGATCATCACCCTTGTCCGATGCCTTGAGCTTGGTATACAAAACGGGGAAGCCGTCGACCACTCCCCAAGGAGCACCCATGTGCGTCGAAGCCACCCCGCCGCCCTTCGGCAAGCTGACCCGCCGCGGCGTCCTCGCCGGAGCGGCCGCCCTCGCCGGCACCATGGCCGTGGCGGGAGAGGCCCACGCCGCGGGTGACCGCGGAGCCGCCACCGGTGGCCGTGCCCCCGGCACCACCGCGCGGGTAGGACACCTCGTGATCGAGGGCGGCACCCTCCTCGACCCGGCCACCGGCGAGGTCACCGAGAACGCCGTCGTCGTCATCGAGGACGGCATCGTCCGGGCGGCCGGTCGCCGGGGCGGCGTCGCCGTGCCGCAGGGCGTCGAGGTGCTCGACGCACACGGCCGCTGGATCCTGCCGGGCCTGATCGACGCGCACATCCACCTCAGCACCGCCGCCGAGGCGCGCGACGCCGTCCGCAAGGGCGCGACGAGCGCGCGCAGCGGATCGACCTCCTTCTACCAGGACATCGCCGTCCGCGAGCTCGCCCGCCACAGCCCCGCGCTCGCACCGCGGCTGACGGCCGCCGGTGTGTTCGTCACCCCGAACCTCGGCGACACCGTGCTCGCCGACCCCGACCTGACCCCGCTCGCCCGTCTCAAGGACGGAGTGCGCTCGGCGGAGGCGCTGCGGCGTGTGGTGGAGGTGAACCTCGCCCGTGGCGCGGACGTGATCAAGACCCGGGTCAACGAACGCGCCGGGCTCCCGGAGCAGGACCCGCTGGCCCAGGTCTACTCGCGCGACCAGCTCGCCGAGATCGTGGCGGCGGCCCGGCGGCGCGGCAAGGGCGTCCTCTGCCACAGCTACAGCGAACAGGGCTGCCACGACGCCGTCATGGCGGGCATCCGCTCCCTGGAACACGGCGCTTTCGTCGGCGAGCGCACGCTGGGCGAGATGCGTCGCCGGGGAACGTACTTCACCCCCACCCTCACCGCGATCGCCGGCCTGGCCGAGTCCTCCGACCCGATCCTCGCCGAGCGCGGACGCACGTACCTCCCGGCCCTGAAGCGCGCGGTCCTCGCCGCGCACGAACGCGGAGTGCCGCTGGCCGCGGGCACCGACTCGTCGGGCGGGGTGGTGGACCCGATCGGCGGTGAGGTCGAGCTGATGCACTCCGCGGGCCTGTCGCCCCTCGACGCGATCCGCACGGCGACGACGGGCGCGGCCCGTCTCCTCGGCCTCAGCCGCACGGCGGGCCGCCTCACCCGCGGCTTCGCGGGCGACGCCCTCCTGCTGTCGGGCGACCCGCTGACGGACCTGACGGTGCTGAAGCGTCCGGTGGGGGTGGTCCGGGCGGGGGTCGTGGCCTGAGAGGGCCCGCGCGCACGACACCCCCGAGCCCGCCCTGCCGGCGCCCGACCCCCCGCACAAGGGCGGCCCTGCGCCTCTCCGCCTTCGCTCCCCCTGTCCCCCTCTCCCCTCTCCCCTCTCCCCTCTCCACCGGCATCGCCGCCCGTCCGGCAAGCGGCTCGATCCGCGCTGCCCGCGCTCGCCGCGACGACGTCCCCCGCCCCGCCCCCAAGAAGGAGCCCCCGTGCAGTCGCCCTCGTCCTCCCCCGCACCCTCCCCCTCCCCCTCCACGCTCTCCCGTCGCACGGTGCTGGCGGGAGCCGCTGCGTTGGCAGGCGCCACGGCCACCGCCACCGCCGCCGCCACGGCCGGGCCCGCTTCGGCGGCGGCCCCGGTCGCCGCCGAAGCGGCGGCCTCCGGCGCCTCGGGGCGCGGGGCCAGGACGGTCGTCTTCCGCGACGTCCGCCCGTTCGGCGCGGCGAAGGCCAGGGACCTCGTGGTCGTCGACGGCCGCATCTCGGACCGTCCGGCGCCGCACGGCGCGAAGGTCGTCGACGGAGGCGGCCGGATCGCGCTGCCGTCGCTCGTCGACGCGCACATCCACCCCGACAAGACGACCTGGGGCGGCTCGTGGGTGTCGCGGCGTCCGGCGAGCGCGATCGCCGACTACGTGGCGCAGGACGTCGAACTGTTCCGCAGCCAGCGCCGCCCGGTGGCCGAGCGGGCGTACGGGCTGATGTCGCACGCCGTGTCCCGGGGTACGCGCGGCATGCGCGCCCACGCCGACGTGGCGCCGGCGTACGGCCTGGCGGGGGTGGAGGGTGTGGCGGAGGCGCGCGAGCGGCTGCGTCACGCCCTCGACGTCCAGATCGTGGCGTTCCCGCAGCACGGGGTGATCCGGACGCCGGGGACGGCCGCGCTCCTGGAAAAGGCGGCGCGCGAGGGTCTCATCGACATGATCGGCGGCATCGATCCGATCGGGTTCGACAACGCCCTCGACGATCAGCTGGATGTCGTGTTCGGCATCGCGGACCGCCACGGTGTGGGCGTGGACATCCACCTGCACGATCGCGGCGAGAAGGGCATGAAGGCGATGCGCGGCATCGTGGACCGCACACGGGCGCTCTCCCTCGCGGGGAAGGTCACGGTGAGCCATGTGTTCTGCCTGCCGGGCCTGACGGACCGTGAGCTGGGCTCCATGGCAGCCGACTTGGGCGACCAGGACATCGCTCTGACCACGGTCGCGCCGTCCGACTCGCTGGTCCTGCCGATCGCGCGCCTGCGGGAGCACGGGGTGCGGGTCGGGCTTGGGTCGGACGGTGTGCGTGACTCGTGGAGCCCGTTCGGGAACGCGGACATGATGCACCGGGCACACATCCTCGGTTGGGTGACGGATGTACGCCTGGACGACGAGCTGAGGGACTGCTACGACGTCGCGGCGCACGGAGGCGCGGACGTGATGGGCCTGGCGCACGCGGACTTCACGCCCGGCGCCCCGGCCGACTTCGTGCTGGTCCGGGGAGAGTGCCTGCCGCAGGTGGTCGTGGACATGCCTCGCCGCGACATGGTGGTGCACGGCGGAGTCGTGGTGGCTCGGGACGGCGAGTTCCTGGCCTGACGGCGGCCGCGGGCCGGCCGGGCACCCCACAGGTGCCCGGCCGGCCGGAATCGAGTCGACTCGACACGACTCGACCGATCGACAGGCCCTTGTTACAGGTAGGGCCGCGTGATCAGCTCGAACGCGTGGCCGCCCGGGTCCTTGAAGTAGACCCCGCGGCCACCGTGTTCGGTGTTCGTCTCGCCGGACCGCTTCATCTGGGGGTCGGCCCAGTGCTCGACGCCCTGCTCGCAGAGTCGCGCGTACGCCCGCTCGAAGAGCTCGTCGTCGACGAGGAAGGCGTAGTGCTGCATCTGGATGTCGAACGGCGGCTCGGCGAACTGGATGAGCACGCCGTCGGCGAGCTGGACGTTGATGAAGGGGCCCCAGGACGGCGCTTCGGGGAGTTCCAGCAACTCCCGGAAGAAGCGCGCCGACTCGTGGCGGTCCTTGGCGGCGATGATGGTGTGGTTGAACGTGACTGCCATGTGGATGACCTCGCTGTTGATTCGACACGAAAGGGACTCGTCGCAGTGCCTGAGCACTGGGGGGGGTCCGCGTGCCGAACCGTGGGGGTGCTTTCGACGCACCCGCGGAGCGATCAGTCGTCCACCGGATGGCCCGTCTGTGTATGGCGTCGAATCGCCGGTCCGGTGTTCACGTCGAAGGACGTTACTTGATCATTCCCACACTGGCAAGGTGACAAGAAGTCCGCTCACCCGAGCCGAGCGATCCGCCGCGCGGGTCCCCGGAGCAGGCTTGGCGCCGGCCGCACCGGAGTTCACCGGCCCCCGTGGCGGCCGGAGTTCGCCGGCCTCCGGGGCGCCGTCGACCGGGCCTGCGCCCGGGCCTCCTCCCGAGCGCGCCCGTCTCGGGATCGTTCCGCCGGCGCCGAGGGCTAGATGGCGGTGCGGCATGGCGGAGCCCCGCACACGACGATGCCGGAGAGCCTTCAGCACGTGCTGACGAGCCCAGGGAGTTCCGAGCCTCGCCTGCCACGGTGCGCACGGTCCATGTCAACCTGACGCTCGCCAACATGGACTTCGCCGAGTTCGCCCGCGGCGGCTTCCGCAGAAGCCGATCACGTCCTGCGACCTTTCCGACCGCCGCAGCGGCGGCGGTCGCCCTGGCCGACGGGGTGCCCCCGTCGGGGCGTCTCCTTGCGTGCTGCGCAGCGGGCTCGGAGGCGACCGAAGCCGTGCAGCCGGTCTACCGCTCGGCACCAGGTGCCCGGCGACGGGCACGCGGGGGGCCCTGCCATGCTTCTTGAACACCGCCGTCACCCCGACGACGGTGCCGTCCGGCGCCCTTCACTCGTTGCGCTTTCCGGCGTCGGTGATCGGACCGGAGCCTTCCGACCTCGGCGCGACCGGGGCCCGAGGAAGCCGCGGACCTCCCGTTTCCCTCCCGGTCGGTGTTGTCGCCCTCGTCACCGGTCACGCCGAGCTCCGTGGCGGCGCGTCCGGCCGTGTCCGGAGGTCTTGCCCGGAGGTCTTGTCCGGAGCCTTGCCACGCTTCGGGGGGCGCCCTATTGTCCCGCAGGAAGAAAGCGCTTTCTTTCTATGGACGGGCGGCTTCCGCCGGTCTCCCCATGGGTGAACTCCCCCTGCACCGAACGACGTTCCGCACGGCTCAGCACAGCACGGCACAGCCCTGCACAGCACCGCATCCAGGAACCATCCCCAGCGTTCGAAGACGAGAAGGACGGCGAGCATGAGACGACCAGTCGCACTACGGCTCCACGCGGCACTGGCCACCCTGGCCCTCGCGGCCGCGACCGGCGTGGTGTTGTCGATGCCTCAGGCATCGGCGGCGACCGGTGGCGCCACCGGCTACGCGACCCAGAACGGCGGGACCACCGGCGGCGCCGGCGGCCAGACCGTGCGGGCCACCACGGGGACCGCGATCCACGCGGCCCTGTGCGCACGGGCCAGCAGCAGCACCCCGATCACCATCGAGGTCGAGGGGACGATCAACCACGCCAACACCACCAAGGTGTCCGGCAGCAGCTGCAACACCGCCGCCGGCGTGATCGAGCTCAAGCAGATCAGCAACGTCACCCTCGTCGGGGTCGGCTCCGGCGCCGTCTTCGACCAACTCGGCATCCACATACGCGAGTCCAGCAACATCATCATCCAGAACGTGACCGTCCGGAACGTCAAGAAGTCGGGCTCCCCCCTCTCCAACGGCGGCGATGCGATCGGCATGGAGAGCGACGTCCGCAACGTCTGGGTCGACCACACCACCCTGGAGGCCTCGGGCGGCGAGTCGGAGGGCTACGACGGGCTCTTCGACATGAAGGACAACACCCAGTACGTGACCCTGTCCTACAGCATCCTGCGCAACTCCGGCCGCGGCGGCCTCGTCGGCTCCAGCGAGACCGAGCTCTCGAACAGCTTCATCACGTACCACCACAACCTCTACGAGAACATCGACTCGCGCGCTCCCCTGCTGCGCGGCGGCACCGCCCACATGTACAACAACCACTACCTGCGGATCAACGAGTCCGGCATCAACTCCCGCGCCGGCGCCCACGCCAAGGTCGACAACAACTACTTCGAGGACTCCAAGGACGTCCTGGGCACCTTCTACACCGATGCGGCCGGGTACTGGCAGGTCGGCGGCAACATCTTCGACAACGTGACCTGGTCCTCGCGCAGCGCCGAGAACAACCCGGCAGGACCGGACCCGCAGTCCAACACCACCATCGCCATCCCGTACGCCCACAGCCTGGACTCCGCCGCCTGCGTACCGGACGTCGTCAGCCGAACGGCCGGTGCGGGCAAGGGACTTCTCGTGTCGAACGGCAGCTGCTCCCCGCAGACTCCCAGCCCCACGCCCACCCCGACTCCGACGTCCACGTCGCCCACCCCGGCTCCCACCACTCCCACGCCCGGCCCGACCGCCCCCGGCGGGACCAACCTCAGCATCGGGGCCGGCTCCGACGGTTCCAGCAAGGCCGACGGCACGAGCTACGGCAACGTGCGGGACGGTGACCTCAGCACCTTCTGGTCGCCCGCCGGCTCGACCGGTTCGGTGTCCGTCAAGTGGGGCTCCGCCACCACCGTGTCCGCGATCACCATCCGCGAAGCGGCCGGCTCCGCCGGTGCCATCGGGTCCTGGCGCGTCCTCAACGGTGACACCGGGGCCGTCCTCACCTCCGGCAGCGGGGCCGGGGTCATCGCCGTCCCCCGCACCGCACTCAAGAAGATCACCTTCGAGATCGTCGGCTCCACCGGCACTCCCCGCGTCGCCGAGTTCGAGACCTACGCCGGATAGGCGGCGGAGGGAGGCGACGGCACCGGTACGCCGACCCGGTTGCCGTCGCCACCGGACCGGTACCGGTACCGGTACCGGTCCGGGTCCGGGGTGCGAGCGGCCCCGGGTCCGGACCGGCCGCGCGAGCTGCGCGTGCCGCGCGATCAGCTCACGAACTCCCGGTCCCCGTAGTTCAGTCGAGACTCGTTCCAGTCGGCGCCGAGCGAGACCGTGAACGTTCGCGCAAGGTCCAGATCGGCGGTCTCGACGACCAGGACGAGCTTCCCGTCGAGGGTGACCGAGCCGCCGCCGAGCTTCTCCCGGGCCGCGGGGTCCGCGACGAGCGCCTCGCTCACCCGGCTCACGCCGACACCCGGCACCTCGACCTCGACCGCGTCGGTCTCCGGCGAGGTCCTGGGCAGGCACCGGAAGGTGAGCACGGCCTCCTGGTCGTACTCCTCGGCGTTCACGCCCGCGAGGTGGCGGAGCCCGTCGAGGCCGACCCGGTTCACGTCGAACTCGCGGGACCGCTCGTACGGGGCCTGCTGCCCGGCCTCGGACCAGAACATGCCGTCGAGGAGCGTCGAGGCCGCCGGGCGGGCGCCGTGGGCGCGGATGATCGCCCGTACCTCGTGGTCGAAGCGGGTCAGGCGGGTCCGGAGGCGGGGGTCGTCCGGGTCGGTGATGACCTCGGTGTTGTCGGTCGCGTAGATCTCTGCCGCCGGACAGTCCTGGCCGGCGGGCTCGCGTGGGTGCTCCGCGCGCCGGTGATCCCGAGGAGGAGGGCGAGCGCGGCGAGGCCGGTGACCGGGACGCGGAGTCGGCGCCTTGTGCGGTGGGTGACGTGATGCACCGCGTGCCCGACGAGTCCGGCAGGTGATCGTTGCGCGCCGCACGATCGATCGGGCTCGGCGGCGCGGCGGCGGTGACGGCCGGGCTCGGACTGCACGCCTGGCGTCGAGCGACCATGGTCTCGTGAGCCGCGCCGGAGGCCTCACGGAGCCAGGTGCGCGAGGCCTCGGACGAGGAGGGTGAGGCCGAACTCGAACTCCTCGTCCACCGCCACGGACGTCAGGGACCGGGCGGCTCGGAGGAGGGCGGGGTAGGACGCCGGGTCGAGTCCGTCGTAGAAGGCGGTGAGTTCGGCGCTCTGGTCGGGGGCGGCCGCAGGGCCGTACTGCTGCACGGCGAAGCCGATGACGTAGTGCGTGACGGCCGTGAAGGCACGGGCGGCCAGGTCGGCCGGCAGGCCGTGCTCCAGGAGTGCTCCCAGGACGCGTTCGCGTCGGGCGAGTCCCTGGGGGCCGACGGGGACGTACGCCATGAGCAGCGGCAGGGTGTTCGGGTGGCGGCGCAGGGCGTCGTGGAACCCGTGGGCCGTCACCGTGAGGACTTCGGGCCAGTCGGAGGACATGGTCAGGGCGTCCAGGTCCGTCTCGCCCAGGACGCGGTCGACGACGTACGCCATGATCTCGTCCTTGCCGTCGAAGTGACGGTAGAGCGTGGCCGTGCCGGAGTTCAGGGCGTCGGCGAGCATGCGCAGGGAGAACGCCTGGGTGCCGTGCTCGTCGACCAGCCGCAGCGCCGTGCCGACGATGTGCGCGGTGTCGAGCGACGGCCGGCCGCGCCTCGGCTCGGTGGCAGCGGCCGACGGGGGCGCGGGGTGCGGGCGTCCGGCCCACCAGGCCGGGCTGCCGGGGGGTGGCGGGGTGGCGGCCATGCGCTGGGCCCTCTCTCGCTGTGCCAGGTCGCCGTCGCCGTGCGCGTCACGGCTCCCGGCGGCCGTCGGTGGTGCGGTGACACGCTACCGGTCGTGGGGGTGTGGGCCGGGCGGGGCCACCGGGCGCCCGGCCGGCCCGAACACCGGCCTCAGCCGGCCTTCGGGCGGGAGTCAGGCAGTCACCGGGCGGGCGTCAGACGGGCGATCGCCGGGGCCACGGGTGCGGTGGCTCTGCCGCCCGGCCCGTCGCCGGTGCCGGCCGCTGCGGTCGTGTGACCGATGTCGCCGATGTAGCCGTCCGGGCGGATGAGCACGACCGTGTCTTCGGTGATGCCGTACGCCGTGAGCAGGGCCGCTTCGTCCGGCGTACGCGGTGCGGTGTGCGTCAGTACGGTGTGGCGGCGCAGCGGGGCACCGCCGGGGGGCCAGGGCAGGCGGGCCAGCGCGGTGGCTGCGCCGGCACCGAACGCGAGGGCGGTGAAGTGCGGGCCTCGGTAGAGGTCGAAGAGACGGCCCGCCGCCCCGTTCGTCTCCGTCTCCTCCGGCAGCGCCGCGTCCGGCGCGCGGTCGCCGCAGCGCAGGTTCGCCGTGCGGGTCCCGTCGGCCGGGGCCAGGGGGCCTCCGAAGTACGAGATGCCGAGCTGGTGTTCGTCGGGGCCCCGGGTGAGCCCGCCGGGACGGGTACGGCGCAGCCCCTCGTACAGCTCGGTGGTGCGGCCCAGGACCTGTGCGGCGACGGGGCGCCGCTCCAGCTCGTAACTGTCCAGGAGTGCGTCGTCGGCGCCGGCCAGGACCTGCTGGAGTTTCCAGCCGAGGTTGTGGGCGTCCTGGACACCGGTGTTGAGACCCTGCGCACCGGCGGGTGTGTGGACGTGGGCGGCGTCGCCGCAGAGCAGGAGGCGGCCGTCGCGGTACCGCTCGGCGAGGCGGATGTTGGGCCGGAACACCGAGGACCAGGTGATGTCGCGCAGGGTGAGGGAGGCGCCCGCACGGCGGCGCACGAGGGTGGCGAGGGCCGTCCCGGTGAGGTCGACGGGGTCGTCGGGACGGATCTTGATCATGATCTGGAAGCGGCCTTCGCCGCCCGGCAGGGGGCATGCCGCGATGCTGCGTCCGCGCAGCCGGGGCCAGACGTGCCAGTGGTCGTGGGACAGTCCGTCGACGGTGGCGTCGACGAGGATCATCCGGTCGGTCTCGTCCGTGGTGCCCTCGAAGGCGATGCCCGCGGCCTTGCGGACGGTGCTGGAGCCGCCGTCGGCTCCGACCACGTACCGGCTCGCGAGGACGCGGCCGTCCTCCAGGCGTACCGTGCACGCCTTCTCGTCCTGGGTGATCTCCACGGCGCGGGCGCCGAAGTCGACGCGCACTCCGAGGCGTTCGACGGCGTCGTGGAGGAGGTCGGTGGTGGCGTACTGAGGGAGCAGGAGCACGTCGGGGTAGGGGGTGCCGATGCTGTCCGGGGCGGTGGCGTGCATCTGCCAGGCCTTGGTGAACGGACCCACGTGGAGACCCATCGGCGGGTAGGCGCCGCCTGCCGCGCGGGCGGCGTCGGCCAGGCCCAGGTCGTCGAGGACCTCCAGGGTGCGGGGCTGGATGCCCTTGGCGCGTGAGCCCTGGAAGCGCTTCTCGTCGCGCTCGACCACGCGTACCGGAACCCCTCGGCGGGCCAGGTCGAGTGCGAGCGCGAGGCCCACGGGCCCCGCTCCGATGACGGTGACGGCGGTGTCGAGCGCGCCCGCCGCCTTGGCCGTCTCGTTCGATTCCGGCATGTCCGATACTCCTCGCCGCCTCCGGGTGCGCGAAGGGGGACGCGCACCTCGATCGACTGTTTCGGATACAGCGTATCCGAAACAAGGATCCCCTGGGGTGCGCGAGCAGACCCGCGCGCCCTTCGGTGCGGCTCGACCGGTCTCCCGCCCGGCTTCTCGAGAGCCGGTCGCCCGCCCAGCTGCTCGGGAGCCGGTCGTCCGGATCAGCCGTACGGGAGTCGGTCGTCCGGATCAGCCGCTCGGGAGCCGGTCGCCTCGATCAGCCGTTCGGGAGGATGACCGCCCGCCCGTCGACGCGCCCCTCGTGCAGCCGCTCGTAGGCCTTCGGGGCGTCATCGAGGCTGTACGTCTCCGTGTGGACGTCGATCGCGCCGGAGCGGGCCAGGTCGAGCACCTCGATCAGCTCGGCCCGGGTTCCCCAGTACGGGGACGTGACCGAGACCTCGTACGGCAGGGCGCCGAATCCGACCGGCAGGGTGCCGCCGCCGAGACCGACGATGGTGACGTCACCCTCGACGGCGACCATCGCACCGGCGGCCGTCACGGTCGGCTGGACGCCCACGAAGTCGAGGACCACCTCCGCGCCGCGCCCGCCCGTCAGCTCGCGGACCGCGGAAGCCGCCGCGGCGTCCGAGAGCACCGCCTCGTGCGCACCCACGGCGCGAGCCAGGGCCAGCTTGTCCTCCGTGACGTCCAGGGCGACGACCCGGGCCGCGGTCATGGCGCGCAGCAGCTGGATGGCGACGTGACCGAGCCCGCCCGTGCCGATGACGACGGCGGTGCTCCCGGGAACCAGCTTGGGGAGGGAGCGCTTGACCGCGTGGTACGGGGTGAGGCCCGCGTCCGTGAGCGGTACGGCCTGGACGGGGTCGAGGCCGCCGAGCGGGACGAGGTGACGGGGGCTGTCGACGATCATGTACTCGGCGATGGCGCCGGGGGCGCCGAGCCCCGGCGGCCTGATGCCGAGTTCGGAGGCCCGCAGGCAGTAGTTCTCCTTGCCCTGGGCGCACATGGAGCAGCTGCCGCAGCCCCACGGGCCGTAGACGGCGACGGCGTCGCCGACGGCGAAGCCCTCGGCGCCGGCCCCGAGGGCCGCCACCGTGCCCACGCCTTCGTGGCCGAGGGTCAACGGCAGCGGGAAGGGCAGCTGGTCGGCGGACCAGCTCATGACCGCGATGTCGGAGTGACAGACTCCGGCGGCGGTGACCTTCAGGAGCACCTGGCCGGGGCCGGGTTCCGGGTCGGGGACGGTGACGACCTCGGGCGGGGCGCCCACCGTGCGGTACTGCAGTGCCTTCATGACGCTTTCCTTCCGGGTTCCTTCACGTTCGTCCGCGGCCGCCGTTCACGGCCGCGGGACTCAGCGGGCGGCGTAGGCGCCGTCGACGAGGTGGTAGCTGCCGTGGACGAAGGACGCACGCTCCGAGAGCAGGAACGCGACGAGCTCGGCGACCTCCTCGGCACGGCCGAGCCGGCCTGCCGGATGGAGGGCGACCAGGGCGTCGTACGCCTCCTGCCCGATGCCGGCGAGGAGCGGGGTGTCGATGTAGCCGGGGCCGACGGCGTTGATACGTACCCCCTGGGAGGCGTATTCGAGTGCGGCCGTCTTGGTGAGACCGACGACGCCGTGCTTGGCCGCGACGTAGGCGGCGCTGCCGGCGGAGCCGTTGGTCCCGAGGATGGAGGCCGTGTTGACGACGGCGCCGCCGCCGGAGGCGAGGATCGCGGGGAGTTCGTGGCGGAGCGAGTGGAAGACGCCGTCCAGGTTGGTGGAGACGACGCGCCGCCACTCCTCGGCCGGGGTCTCGGCGATCGGGACGCGTGCACCGGCGACGCCCGCGTTGTTGACCGCCAGGTGGAGGCCGCCGAAGGCGGCGACCGCGGCCTCGACGCCTTCACGGACGGAGGCGTCGTCGGTGACGTCCATCGGTACGGCGACGGCCTCGGCACCGCGCTCGGTCAGCTCGATGACGGCGGCGGCCGCGCGGTCCACGTCGTGGTCGGCGACGGCCACGGCCGCACCGGCGTACGCGAGGCGGCGGGCGACGGCGAGCCCGATGCCGGAGGCGCCGCCGGTGACGAGCGCGCTCCTGCCCGCGAACTCCTGGGGCTGGTCGATGGTCGGGGAGAGCGTCATGGTGGTTCCTTGCGAGGGGGCTGTGCGGGGAGGGGATGAGGCCGGAGACCGGCGTACCGGGACCGGCGGGGGCCGCTCGGCCTGCGGCGGCTCGGACAGCGGCGGCTCGGCCTACGACGGATCGTCGGAATGCGGATCGGTCGACGACGGATCGGTCGACCGCGGTTCGTCGGAATGCGGATCGGTCGACGACTGCCTCAGGGGCCGTGGCTCCTGCGACGGCGGATCCATCGGCGGTGGCTCCGTCGCGAGCAGGGCGAAGGCCTCCTCCACCAGGGCGGGCAGTGCCTGCCTCGGGCCGCCGAGCACCCAGGCCCTGGTGGCCGCGAGGAGTGTGGCGGCTCCGGAGCCGACGGCGACGGCCGGCCGCAGGTCGTGTTCCGGGTCGGTGTCGATCCGGGCCGCGACCAGTCGTACGGAGGCCGCCTCGCCCTCCAGGAGGACCCGCCGCAGCACGGCGCGCAGGGAGGCTTCGTTCTCGGCGAGGCGGAAGACCTCGCGCACCCCGTCGCGTCGGTGCCAGGCCGGGGTGACCGGGTCGGCGAGCCAGGTCCGGAGCGCGGCCCGGTAGGCGGTGAGCGGGGTCTCACCCGCCGGGCGGGCGGCGAGGGCCTCGTTGATGCGTGCGCAGTCGGCGCGGATGCCGTCGAGGGCGGCCTCCTCCTTGGAGGTGAAGTAGCGGCTGAAGGTGCGCCGGGAGACGCCGACCTCGTCGGTGACGTCCTCGACGGAGACTCCGGCCGGTCCTCGCTCCAGGACGAGCCGCAGTGCGGCCTCGCCGAGCGCCTCACGGGTCCGCGTCCCCTTCGGGCCACGCCGCGGGGTGCGGGTTCCTCGCTCCGTACTCATACCTGCACCATACACCTATTAATGTCCCAGCGGGACATTCGGAGGGATTGCGGCGTCACACCGCACAGCGGCCGTTGTGACGACTTGTCGCCAATAGGCGCCGTTCCCCGCATGAAACGGGCCGGGCCGGGCAGATCGTTCGCGGGCCGACCGGGCCCGCGCGAGAGGAGTGTGCCGTGCTGTCCGACCTCTTCGACCGGCTGTTCAGGCGCGGCGGCCGGGAAGGCCGCCCGGGGACGGGCCCCCGAGGACCCGCACGATCACCGGGGCGGGTCGTGCTCGACGCGGACTTCTCCTCCGCCGAGCAGTGGGTCGCCGGCCGCTCCTGGGCCTATCCCGGCGGCGGGCCGACCAATCCGGGCGACAACAAGCTCGACCACCTCGTGGAGGACCCCTCGTACAGCAGGACCGGGGTCTTCCGGGCGACCCGTAGGCCCGACGGCAAGTGGGACGCGGGACTGCTCACGACGGAGGGCAGCGCGGAGGCCTTCCTGGTGCGGGCCGACGACGTCCTGGAGGCGCGGGTGCGCCTGCCGGTGGAGACGGGTGCGTGGCCGGCCGTCTGGACCTGGCTCGACGGCGGTCAGGAGATCGACGTCTTCGAGTACCACCCCGACAATCCCGACCTCCTGGAACTGTCGAACCGGATCAAGGGCCGGCATCTGTACTACCGGAACCCGGCGATCCGTCCGGGGGCCTGGGTCGACCTGCGGGTCGAGTTCGGCGCCCGCAACGTGGTGTGGTGGGTGAACGGCGCGCGGGTCTTCGACGACCGCCGCGGGGTGGGGCGTTCCTGGCGGGCGCACCTCATCGTGAACCTGTCGGTCTGCGCGGGCCGCTACCACCCGGCACCGGTCCCCGGGGTGTCGGAGATGTCGTACGAGGTGGCCCAGTTGCGCGTGTACCGGGACTGACCCCGCCGACGGGGCGGGTGGGAGGGGTCCCGTGACGGACCGTACGTACGGGGGTCGTCGGCGACGCGCACGGGAGGAGGGGGGATGCGGGCCCCGGAGGAACGGGCGTTGCGTAGGCTCGAACAGAGCGTTCCGCGCACCCGCACCGCGCCGCCCGTACGACGAGGAGGACCCTCCCATGAACACCGCCGACGAGGGACGGCAGCAGCAGCTGGACGTGGCCAGCGTGCTCAACGCGAAGACCACCCTCCTCCAGCTCCTCGCGCGGGCGGGGGTCTACACCGGCGACGCGGAGGAACTCATCGGGCTCGTCGAGGCCGGCGCGCTCGCCGTCGCGCACGCGGAGATCACCGAAGCCCTGCGCAGCGCACCGCAGGAGAAGGGGGAGGCCTACGCGTCGGGCTGGTCCGACGGCGCCCTCGCCGTCACCGGCGAACTCGGCGCCATCGCCGAGCGGGCCCTGATCCGCGCCGTCACCGCCGGCCCGTCGGCCGACGCCCCCGACGAGCGTTCCCCGGTCAGGCGGGCGGAGATGGAGCGTGCCAAGGTGGCCGTCACACCGCTCTACCTCTCGTTCGCCGATGTCTCCGAGCTCGACCCGGAGGTCACCGAGCAGGTGCTCGGCGCCGTGCTGCGCACCATGAGCCCGCGGCAACGGGCCGGGTATCCGGGGCGGCTGACGCAGTTCGCGTCCGCCCACCACGCACACCTGGAGCGGCTGTACGCGGAGTACGGCCCGGGCAGCCCGATCGCGATCCACGGCCGTTACTCCCTCGTCCACTCCCCCACCAGCGTGGCCGTGCTCGAGCGCCTGGCCGAGACGCCGTCGGCCCTGCACGAGGAATGGGACGCGGCCGAACTCCCGCCGGCCTGGCTGGACGGCCTGACGACGGCGTGGGGGTCGCCGGCCTGACGGCGGCACGGGGTGCACCGACCTGACGGCGGCACGGGGATCGCCGGCCTGACAGCGGCATGGGGGTCGTCGGCCTGACGGCGGCACGGGGGTCGCCGGCCTGACGGCGGGGCACCCCCTCCCTCGACCCCTCCAACTCGACTCCGCCGCAGAGTCGTTGAAAACCCCTCACCTGATGCGACGCCATGGATCCGCGATTCCACCGACAGAACTACTTAGGTTAGGCTAAGTTAAGTTTCGGTGTGTCGATCCGGGGTGTCACCCCGCCGGTGCGCCGACGTCCCCCACGCGTCAGGAGAGACGGAAGAACATGACCACACGGGTCGCGGTGGCCGGCGCCAGTGGCTATGCCGGCGGGGAGATCCTCCGCCTGCTCGCCTCCCATCCCGAAGTCGAAGTCGGCATCCTGACCGCGCACAGCAGTGCCGGACGGAGTCTCGGCCAGGTGCAGCCCCAGCTGACCTCGCTCGCCGA
Organism: Streptomyces sp. NPDC029956; assembly: GCF_055574655.1. Taxonomy (NCBI): domain Bacteria; kingdom Bacillati; phylum Actinomycetota; class Actinomycetes; order Kitasatosporales; family Streptomycetaceae; genus Streptomyces; species Streptomyces sp. NPDC029956. The sequence goes on from NZ_JBVHZJ010000001.1 coordinate 85,133, forward strand.
CCGGGTGCTGGCGGAGACGTCGGCGGAGGCGCTCGCCGGACACGACGTCGTGTTCCTGGCACTGCCGCACGGACAGTCGGGCGCGCTCGCCGGGAGGTTGGACGGCGACACCCTGATCGTCGACTGCGGGGCGGACTTCCGCCTGCGCGACCCGGTCGAGTGGCGACGTTTCTACGGCTCCGAGCACGCGGGCACCTGGCCCTACGGGCTCCCCGAGATGCCCGGCGCCCGGGACGACCTGAAGGGGGCCACGCGGATCGCCGTCCCGGGCTGCTACCCGACCGCCGTCACCCTCGCGCTCTACCCGGCGCACGCCGCCCGCCTGGTGGAACCCGAGGTCGTCGTCGTGGCGGCCAGCGGGACCTCGGGGGCCGGCCGTGCGGCCACGCCGCATCTGCTCGGCTCGGAGGTGATGGGGTCCATGACCCCGTACGGCGTCGGCGGCGGCCACCGGCACACCCCCGAGCTCACTCAGAACCTGTCCCTCGTGGCGGGCGAGCCGGTGACCGTGTCCTTCACCCCCACCCTCGCCCCGATGCCCCGCGGCATCCTCGCCACCTGCTCCGCGCGGCTGCGCCCCGACGTGGACGCCGACGGGGGGCTCGACGAGGTCCGTGAGGTCTTCGAGGCCGCGTACGCGACCGAACCGTTCGTCCGGCTGCTACCGCAGGGCCAGTGGCCGTCCACGGCCTCGGTGCTCGGATCCAACACCGTGCACGTGCAGGTGGCGCTCGACCCCGCCGCCCGCCGCCTCATCTGCGTGAGCGCGATCGACAACCTGACGAAGGGCACCGCCGGTGGCGCGGTGCAGAGCATGAACGTCGCCCTCGGCCTGCCCGAAGGGCTCGGCCTGCCCATGAATGGAGTGGCTCCGTGACCGTGACCGCCGCCCGAGGATTCCTCGCCTGCGGGGTCGCCGCCGGCATCAAGGCGTCCGGCGATCCCGATCTCGCCCTGGTGGTGAACCAGGGCCCCGCGTCGGCCGCCGCGGGAGTCTTCACCTCCAACCGGGTCCAGGCCGCCCCCGTCCACTGGACGCGCCGGGCCCTCGCCGACGGCCGGGTGACCGCCGTCGTCCTGAACTCCGGCGGCGCCAACGCGTGTACGGGCCCCTCCGGCGCCCACGACGCCCGGACGATGGCCGAGCGGACCGCCACGGCGATCGGGGCGGCCCCGGAGGACATAGCCGTCTGCTCCACCGGACTCATCGGCGTGCCCCTGCCCATGGAGCGGGTCGCCGCCGGCATCGCCCGCGCGGCGGAACAGCTCACCTCCGACGGGGGCGAGGACGCGGCCGTGGCGATCAAGACCACCGACTCCGTGCACAAGACCGCCGTCCTGACCCGGGACGGCTGGACCGTCGGCGGTATGGCGAAGGGTGCGGGAATGCTCGCGCCCGGTCTCGCGACCATGCTCGTGGTCCTCACCACCGACGCCGTCGCGGCCGACACGTCGCTCGACTCCGCGCTGCGCGCGGCCGTACGCACCACCTTCGACCGGGTCGACTCCGACGGGTGCATGTCCACCAACGACACCGTGCTGCTGCTCGCCTCGGGCGCGTCCGGCGTGACCCCGGCGGACACGGACCTCGCCGAGGCGGTGCACGCCGTCTGCCTGGACCTCGCCCGCCAGCTCGTCGCGGACGCCGAAGGCGCGTCGAAGGAGATCGAGGTGGCGGTCGTCGGCGCCGCGTCCGAGGACGACGCCGTGACCGTGGGCCGCTCGATCGCCCGGAACAACCTCCTCAAGTGCGCCCTGCACGGCGAGGACCCGAACTGGGGCCGGGTGCTCTCGGCGATCGGCACCACCGACGCGGAGTTCGACCCCGACCGCCTGGACGTGGCCATCAACGGTGTGTGGGTCTGCCGGGACGGCGCTGCCGGGGAGCCCCGCGAGAAGGTCGTCATGTCCGGCCGACGGATCACCGTCACGGTCGACCTGCGCGCCGGAGAGGCGTCCGCTCGGATCTGGACCAACGATCTGACCGCCGAGTACGTGCACGAGAACAGCGCCTACAGCTCATGAGCCGAGGGAGTACGAGGATGAGGACGCTCGGCGAGCAGCCCGCCGGGGGAGGCGCGGACGTCGTACAGCGCGCGGACGCCGCGGAGAGGGTGGGCGTCGGAGCACGTACGGGCGCCGTCGGCCTCCCGGCCACCGACGTGCCGTGGTCCGAGGAGCTCCAGGGCCGGACCGTCGTCGTCAAGTGCGGTGGCAGCACCCTGGAGGACCCGGCGCTCCGGAAGTCGTTCGCCCAGGACGTCGTCGAGCTGTGGCAGGCCGGCCTGCACCCGGTCGTGGTGCACGGCGGCGGTCCCCAGATCAGCTCGATGCTCGACCGCCTCGCCCTGGAGGTCCGGTTCGAGGCGGGCATGCGGGTGACCACCCCGGAGGCCATGGACATCGTCCGCATGGTGCTGACCGGGCAGGTCCAGCGGGACCTGGTCGGCGCCATCAACGCCCACGGGCCCTTCGCCGTCGGCATGTCGGGCGAGGACGCCCACACCCTGACCGCCGTACGCCGCCCGGCCTGGGTGGACGGCCGGCCCGTCGACATCGGTCTCGTCGGCGACATCGTGCACGTCGCCCCCGACACCGTGCGGAACCTCCTCGCCGGCGGCCGTATCCCGGTCGTGTCCCCCGTCGCACGCGGTGCGGACGGACAGGTCTACAACGTGAACGCCGATCTCGCGGCCTCGGCCCTGGCCGTCGCCCTCGGCGCCGACCGGCTCGTGATGCTCACCGACGTCCCCGGCCTGTACGCGGACTGGCCGCGGAGCACGGAGGTGATACCCCGGCTGACGGCCGAAGAGCTGGCGACGCTGCTCCCCGGGCTCGCGGGCGGGATGCTGCCGAAGATGGAGGGCTGCCTGCGGGCGGTGCGGTCCGGAGTGGGGCGGGTGCACGTCCTCGACGGGCGCACCCCGCACGCCGTCCTCCGGGGTGTCCTCACGGAGGAGAACCCCGGCACCACGGTCCTGCCCGACGAGGCACGGGACCTCACGCGGGACACCACGCCGGGCGCCGCCCCGGCCGTCGCTCCGCACGAGGGGGAGACCCGCGCATGACCGTCACCGTTCCCCTCAGGAACCGCTGGCGTGCCGTGATGATGAACAACTACGGCACTCCCCCGCTGGCCCTGGTCCGCGGCGAGGGCTGCACCGTCTGGGACGAGGCCGGCCATGCGTACACGGACTTCACCGGCGGGATCGCGGTCAACACCCTCGGGCACGGCCACCCCGCCGTGGTCGCGGCCGTCACCGATCAGGTCGCACGGCTCGGTCATGTCTCGAACCTGTTCGTCGCCGAGCCCCCGGTGGCGCTCGCGGAACGACTCCTCGGGCTGTTCGGGAGGCCGGGCGGCCGGGTCTTCTTCTCCAACTCCGGCGCGGAGGCCGTCGAAGCGGCCTTCAAGGCCGCCCGGCGGACCGGGCGGCCGCGGTTCGTCGCGATGGAGCGCGGCTTCCACGGCCGCACCATGGGCGCCCTGGCGGTCACGGGCCAGCAGGCGAAGCGCGAGCCGTTCCTGCCGCTGCCGGGGGACGTGACGCACGTGCCGTTCGGCGACGTCGAGGCCCTGCGTGCGGCGGTCTCGGAGGACACGGCGGCGGTCTTCGTCGAACCCGTGCAGGGCGAGGCGGGCGTGATCCCCGCGCCCGACGGGTATCTGCGGGCCGCGCGGGCGATCACCCGCGCCGCGGGCAGTCTGCTCGTCCTGGACGAGGTGCAGACCGGGATCGGCAGGACGGGTCACTGGTTCGCGCACCAGGCCGAGCGTGGCGTGGACCCGGACGTGGTGACGCTGGCCAAGGGGCTGGGTGGCGGTCTTCCGATCGGTGCCACGGTGGCGTTCGGGGCGGCCGGTGAGCTGCTGGGACCCGGCCAGCACGGGTCGACCTTCGGCGGCAATCCGGTGGCCTGCGCGGCGGGTTCGGCGGTGCTCGAGACCATCGCGGCGGAGGGCCTCCTGGAACACACCGTACGGATGGGTGAGCTGCTGCGGACGGGGGTGGAGGCGCTGAAGCATCCCCTGGTGGCCGGGGTCCGGGGCGCGGGGCTGCTGCTCGGCGTCGTCCTGACCGAGCCGGTCGCCGTCCGGGTCCAGGAGGCGGCGCAGGAGGCCGGGTTCCTCGTCAACGCCGCCGGCCCCGGGACCGTACGCCTGGCTCCGGCGCTGACCGTGTCGGCGCGTCAGGTCGAGTCGCTGGTGGCGGCGTTGCCGGAGATCCTGGACGCGCACCAGGTCCGCTGATTCCCTGCCCCCCCGGCCGGTCGGCCGGGGGGCTTCCCGCCCCTGCCCGACCGGCCGACGAGGTCACCCGACCGCCGTCGGTGCGGGAGTCAGCCCTTCCCCGGCTCGGTCCGCCCGTCCACGTACGTCGCCACGACCTCGATGTCCCCGATCCGCGAGGTCCCGACGGCCCGGGGGTCGTCTCCGAGGACCACCAGGTCGGCGCGCTTGCCGGGCGTGAGGCTGCCCGCGCTGTCGTCCCAGTGGCAGGCGTACGCGCCGGCCACCGTGTAGGCGTGCAGGGCCTCGTCGACGGTGATGCCCTCGTCCGGGCCGATCGCACGGCCGGTGGTGGAGGCGCGTTCGACCATGAACTGGATCGCGCGGAGCGGCGAGCCGTCGGTGACCGGCCGGTCGGAGCTGCCGACGAGGGTGACGCCGTGGTCGAGGAAGCCGCGGCCGCGGTACATCCAGGGCGCCCGCTGCTCCCCCATGACGTCCGCGTAGTCGTCGCCGAAGTAGCGGAGGAAGTTGGGCTGGACCACGGCGCTGACGCCGAGCCGGGCGAAGCGTGGCAGCTGGTCCGGGCGGATCAGACCGGCGTGCTCCACGCGGTGCCGGGCGGCCGGGCGGGGCCGGAGCCGCTGCGCGCGTTCCAGGGCGTCCAGGGCGAGGTCGGCGGCGCGATCGCCGATGGCGTGGACGGCGAGCTGCCATCCGGCGAGGTGGCCGTCCACGATGAGGTCCGCGATGCGTTCGGGCTCGTCCTGGAACTGTCCCGTGTGGGACATGCCCTCGTACGGGTCGGTGAGGGCCGCCGTACGGGCCATCATGCCGCCGTCGGTGTAGATCTTGAGGGCTCCGAGGGAGAGCCAGTCGTCGCCGAAGCCGGTGCGCAGGCCGAGGTCGAGGGCGCGCGGGATGCCGTCGTCCCGGTGCGCGGCGCGCGGGCGGAGGGTGTCGCCCGCGGCCATGAGCTGGACGCGGAGGGGCAGTCGCCCCTGGTCCCTGAGGAGTTGGTACGCGCCGAGTTCGACGGGGCTGTGTCCGAGGAGGCCGCCGCCGATGCCGGCTTCGGCGCAGGCGGTGACTCCCTCGGCGAGGCAGGTGCGGCCGGCGCGCTCGATCGCGTCGGCGAGTTCCTCCTGGGAGTACGGCAGCCGGAGTCGCCGTACGGCGGTCATGGCGCTCTCGGCGAGGAAGCCGTCCTGGTGCGGCACGTCGGCCGGAAGGAGGTCGAGGACGACGCTGTTGACGACGCAGGCGTGACCGGAGTCGTGCATGAGGAAGATCTTGCGGCCCTGGCTGACCCGGTCGATCTCGGCGGCGGTGAGGTGGCGTCCCAGAGCCCGCTGGTCGTAGCCGGCGACGTCGACCCAGGCGCCCGGCTCGGCCTTCCGGGAGGCGGCCTCCCCGATGACGGCGAGGACGTCCTCGATCCGCTCGCAGGGAGCGATGCTCGGGGTGTCCGCCCTCAGCCCCGCCCATGCCAGGTGGACGTGGCTGTCGATGAAGCCGGGCAGCACGGTGGCGCCCTGGAGGTCGACGACCTCGCGGGCGGGGAGGGAGGTCACGGCCTCGTCCAGGCCCACGATGCGTCCCCGCCAGATGCCGAGGTCGTGGGCGACGGGGTGGTCCGGGTCCATGGTGAGAATGCGCGCGTTCGTCAGCCTCGTACAGAGCATGGGCAGTCCGTTCCCGTTTCCGGTCGCTGTGGCTGTCGCTGTCGCTGTCGTCAGGAGGTCTTGGCCATCACGGTGCCGGCCGTGGCCGGCCCGTTCCCGTTCGCCTTCCCCTCGGCGTCCGTGTCGGCGTCGGCGTCGGTCGTGCCCGTCCCCCCGGCCGGGGCGTACCCCTTCGGCGCGGCGGGCACCATGAGCGGTGTGCCGGTCTCGGGGTCGGGGATGATCCGGCAGGGCAGGCCGAAGACGTCCTCGACCAGCTCGGCGGTCATGACGGTCGACGGGTCGCCCTCGGCCGCGACGATGCCGCCGGGGCGCATCACGATGAGGTGGGTGGCGTACCGGCAGGCCTGGTTGAGGTCGTGCAGGACGGCCACGATCGTGTGGCCGCGGCGGGCGTGGAGTTCGGCGCACAGGTCGAGGACCTCGACCTGGTGGGCGATGTCGAGGAAGGTGGTCGGCTCGTCGAGCAGCAGGATCTCGGTCTGCTGGGCCAGGACCATGGAGAGCCAGACGCGCTGGCGCTGGCCGCCGGACAGGTCGTCGACGGGGCGGTCGGCGAGTTCGAGCACGCCGGTCTGCCGCATCGCCTCGACCACGGCCGTCTCGTCGTCGGCGGACCACTGCCTCAGGAGGCCCTGGTGGGGGTAGCGGCCTCGGGCCACGAGGTCGCCCACCGTGATGCCGCCGGGCGCGGTGGAGGACTGCGGGAGCAGGCCGAGCCGGCGGGCGACCTCGCGGGAGCGGTACGAGGCGATGGCGGCGCCGTCCAGGTAGACCTGCCCGGCGCGCGGCTTCAGCATCCGGGCGAGGGCGGTGAGCAGGGTGGACTTGCCGCAGGCGTTGGGCCCGATGATGACCGTGAAGGAGCGGTCGGGGATCTCGACGTCGAGGTCGGTCGCCACCGTCCGCTGGTCGTAGGAGAGGGTCAGGTTCTCGGCGCGGAGGCGGGAGGCCGGACGGTTCGTTGCTATCATGCGCGGCTCTTTCGCGACTCGGTGACCAGTAGCCAGATGAGGTAGAGGCCGCCGACGCAGCCGGTCGCCGTGCCCACCGGGAGGAGCGCGGGGGCGAAGACGCGCTGCACGGCGAGGTCGCTCAGGGCGAGCATGACGGCGCCCATGAGGGCGGACGGCAGCAGGGCGGGCCCGGACGAGCCGGTGATCTTGCGGGCCACCTGGGGGGCGGCCAGGGCGACGAACCAGATGGGTCCGGTCACGGCGGTGGCGAACGCGGCCAGGGCGACGCTGATCACGAGCAGCAGGGTGCGGGTGCGGGTGACATCGACGCCGAGGGCCATGGCGGTGGTGTCGCCCATCTCGACCATGGAGAGGCGGCGGGAGAGGAAGAAGGCGAGGGGCAGCAGGACGGCGACGGCGATGCCGATGGCCTGGGCGTGCGTCCAGAGCCGGTTGCCCAGGCTGCCGATCAGCCAGGACTGCGCCTCCAGGGCCTCCTGGAAGGTGGCGCGGGTGATCAGGTACGAGTTGACGGCGAGGAGCAGGGCGCTGACGCCGATGCCGACGACGACGAGGCGGAAGCCCTGGATGCCCCGGCCGATCATCAGGAGGTGGACGGCGAGGGCGGTGCCGAGGCCGCCGACGAGGGCGCCGAGCGCGATCTCGGTCATGCTGCCGTGCAGCATGACGATGACGACGAGGGCGCCGACGGCGGAGCCGTTGGTGAAGCCGATGATGTCGGGGCTGCCCAGGGGGTTGCCCGTGATGCTCTGCAGGATGGCGCCGCTGACGGCGAGGGCCGCGCCGACGCACAGCGCGGTCACCAGGCGTGGCATGCGGAGGGTGTTGACGACGAAGTCGGCGATCCCGGTCCCGTTCCCGGTCAGCGCCTGGACGACCTCGCTGACGGAGAGGTCGAAGTCGCCGGTGGTCAGGGTGATGCCGGCGACGAGGAGGAGGGCGACGAGGAGGGCCGCGGTGGCGGCGGTGCGGCCCTGGACGCGCAGGGAGACGCGCCCGGAGCGGGTGCGGACGACCCGGCCGGTGATGACTCGGGGCAGGTCCGGCACGGTCGCCACGCCGGGCCCCTCGCGGGGCGTCGGGTCGGGCGCGGAGGCCTTCGCCTCCGGTACGGCAGTCACAGCATGACCAGCTTTCGGCGGCGGCACAGGGCGATGAACAGGGGGGCGCCGACGAACGCGGTGACGATGCCGACCTGGAGCTCGCCGGGGGCGCCGAGCACCCGGCCGAGGACGTCCGAGCCCAGGAGCAGGACGGGGGCGATCAGCATCGAGTACGCGAACACCCACCGCTGGTCGGGTCCGACGACGAACCGGGCGATGTGCGGTACGGCGAGGCCCACGAAGCCGATCGGTCCGGCGGCGGCGGTGGCGGCCCCGCACAGGAGCATCACGGCGACGGCTCCCAGGGCACGGGTCCGGCCGACGTTGACGCCGAGGGCCCGGCCCATCTGGTCGCCCATGGCCAGGGCGTTGAGCGAGGGGGCGAGGACGAGGGCGACGACGAGGCCGATGCCGATGAAGGGCAGGGCCATCACGACGATGTCGTAGTAGCGGCCGGCGAGGGAGCCGACGGTCCAGAAGCGGAACTGGTCGAAGGCCCGTGGGTTGAGCAGCAGGATCGCCCAGTTGAAGGCGTACAGCACGGCGGTGACGGCGGCGCCGGCGACGACGAGCCGCTCGGGCGAGGCGAGCTTCCGGCCGGAGGAGCCGAGCAGGTAGACGCCGACGGACGCGGCGGCGGCGCCGGCGAGGGCGAACCACACGTAGCCGAGCGGGGCCACGACGCCGAAGAAGGCGATGGCCACGACGACGCCGGCGGAAGCGCCGAGGTTGACGCCGAGCATGCCGGGGTCGGCGAGCGGATTGCGGGTCAGGGCCTGCATCAGGGCGCCGGCCAGACCGAGGGCGAGGCCGACGAGGATGCCGAGGAGGGTACGGGGGATGCGGTAGTCATGGATGATGACCGACGTCTCCGACCCGTCGGGGTTCCACAGCGCGTCCCACGTGGCGGTGAAGGGGATGCCCCGGGTGCCCACCCATACGCTGAGCAGTCCGACCAGGACGAGGGCGGCGAGGCCGACGACCAGTCCCAGTCCCCGGAACGCGGCCCCGGTACGGCCCGAACCGCGGGCGCCGGGGCCCGGGGGCCTCTCCGCGGGTCGCTCCTGGGGCTGCTGTCCCTGCACCACCCGGGATTCGACGGACAACGACAACTCCCCCTGGCGGCGGTACAGATGTACGGCGGGAACCTGGCGGCGCGAGACCGAAGGATCACGACTTAGGTGAGGCTAACCGAACCGCGACTTGAGGTCAACGCGCCGGACAGGACCCGTCCGACACCCCGCCCGAGGGCCCCCCGGCCTCCCCACGACCCGCCCCGACCCCTACCGAACTCAGAGTAGGCTTACCTAACCAACCATCTACCTCCGTGAAGGAGTCTCATGCCAACGGGCGGACCGACGGGGGGACTTGTCCTCCGCCAGGCGATCAGAGGACAACGCCGCCGAGTGATCACGGCGTCTCTGCTCGGTATGACCCACCAGGGCTGCGAGGCCCTGGTGCCGGTGGTCATCGGCGCCACCATCGACACGGCAGTCGCCACCGGCTCCTCCTCGGCGCTGCTGCGCCTGCTCATCGTCCTCGCCGTGCTCTTCCTGGTCCTGTCGACCTGCTACCGCACCAGCGCCCGGATCACCGAGGGCAGCGGCGAACTCGCCGCGCACCGGCTCCGGCTCGACCTGGCCGCCCGGGTGCTCGACCCCCGGGGCGGCGCCGACGCGAACCGCCTCCCCGGCGCGCTGACCAGCATCGCCACCAACGACGCCCGCCGTGTGGGCTCGGTGGCGACCGTCATCGCGTACGGGGTGTCGGCGGTCGCCGCCCTCGTGATCAGCGCCGTCGCACTCCTCAGGATCTCCGTCCCCCTCGGCCTGCTCGTCCTCCTCGGCATCCCGCCCCTGCTGTGGCTCGGGCACCGCATCAGCCGGCCGCTCGAACAGCGCAGCGAGGCCGAGCAGGAGCGGGCCGCCCACGCCTCGGGCGTCGCCGCCGACCTCGTCTCCGGACTCCGCGTCCTCAAGGGCATGGGCGCCGAGTCGGCGGCCGTGGCCCGCTACCGCACCACGAGCCAGGACTCGTTGTCCGCCGCCCTGCGCGCCGCGCGCAGCCGGGCCGGACACGAGGGCGCCGTCCTCGCCCTGACCGGCGTCTTCATCGCCGTCATCGGCGTGGTCGGCGCGTACCTCGCCATGGACGGCACCATCAGCGTCGGCGACCTGGTCGCCGCCGTCGGTCTCGCGCAGTTCCTCCTCGGCCCGTTCCAGCTGCTCGGCTACGTGAACGCCGAACTCGCCCAGGGCCGCGCCTCCGCCAAGCGGATCGCCGAGGTGCTCGCCTCGCCCGAGGCCGTCGGGACCGGACACGACGTGCCCGCCGACGGGGCCGCCGGACATGTCGCCCTGCGCGGGGTGACGCTCGGCGCGCTCCGGGGCGTCGACCTGGAACTCCCGGCCGGCAGCCTGACCGGGATCGTCGCCCGGGACGCCGCCGCGGCCAACGACCTCCTCGTCTGCCTGGCCCGTGAGGCCGACCCCTCCGAGGGCGCCGTCGAGCTCGACGGCACTCCGCTGACCTCGCTCGACCCCGACGCGCTGCGCCGGGTCGTCCTGGTCGCCCACCACGACGCCGACCTGTTCGAGAGCACGCTGCTCGACAACGTCCGGGCCGGGGCCGCCGACGACGCCCCGGCCGTCGAGCGGGCCCTCCGGGCCTCGGCCGCCGACGACGTCGCCCGGCTCCTCCCGGACGGCGCGGACACCCTCCTCGCCGAACGCGGCCGCTCGCTCTCCGGCGGTCAGCGCCAGCGCGTCGCCCTCGCCCGTGCGCTCGCCGCCGACCGGCCCGTCCTCGTGCTGCACGACCCGACGACCGCGGTGGACACCGTCACCGAGTCCCACATCGCCGCCCGGCTCCGCGAGGTCCGCCGCGACCGCACCACGATCCTGGTCACCACCAGCCCCGCCCTCCTCGCCGTGACCGACCGGGTGATCGTCCTGGAGGACGGCGCCGTACAGGCGACCGGCCGCCACACCGAACTCCTCGCGGCCGACGCGACGTACCGGGCGGCGGTGCTCGCATGACGCTCGCCGACGAGACACGGACCGACAGCCGGCCCCGGCAGGACGAAGGACGGACGAGAGAGACGGAACAGACGATGAGCGGAACCAGCCCGGACCGCGTGCTCCTGCCGACCGCCACCGGCGCCGACTCCGTCGCGGCGCTCCGCACCATGCTGCACGGCCATCGGCTCCTCGCCGCGGTGGCGATGGTCGTCCTCGTCGCCGGCACCGCCGTCGGACTGCTCACCGCTCCCCTGCTCGGACACATCGTCGACCTCGTGGTCGACAAGAAGGGCGCGGCAGCACTCACCCTCCCCCTGGTCCTGCTCGTCGTCGTCGCCGTCGCGCGGGGCGCGGCCGCGGCCGTCGGCAGCACCCTCGTGGCCCGGCTGGGCGAGACCGTCCTGGCCGCGCTGCGGGAGCAGTTCATCGAGCGGGCGCTGCGGCTGCCGCTGGACCGGGTCGAGGCGGCCGGCTCGGGCGACCTGGTCTCCCGGGTCACCAGCGACGTGTCGATGATCGGGAAGTCGGTACGGCAGGCACTGCCGGAGTTCAGCCGCTCCGCCCTGACGATCCTGCTCACCTTCGTCGGACTCGCCGTCCTCGACTGGCGCTTCCTGATCGCGGCGCTCCTCGCGTCCCCGGTCCAGGTGATCTCGGTGCGCTGGTACATGCGCCGGGCCGCCCCCGTGTACGGCGAGCACCGCGTCGCCACCGGGGCCCTGCAGCACCAGCTGCTCGACAGCGTCGGCGGCGTCCGGACCGTACGGGCGTTCCGTCTCGACGCCACCCACGCCGACCTGCTGGAGAAGCGGTCCGCGGCCGCTCGTGACCTGGGCCTGCGAGGCATCCACATCGTCACCGGCTTCTTCTCCCGCCTCAACCTCGGCGAGTTCATCGGTCTCGCCGCGATGCTCGCGACCGGGTTCGTCCTGGTCGACAACGGCTCCGTCAGCATCGGTACGGCCACGGCCGCCGCGCTGTACTTCCACAGCCTCTTCAACCCCATCAACGCGACCCTGTACCTCCTGGACGACGCCCAGTCGGCGGGGGCGAGCTTCGCCCGCCTCGTCGGTGTGTCGAACCTCCCCGAGGAGCGCGCCGAGAGCGAGGCGCACGCCCTCGCCGACGGCTCGGTCGAGGTGTCCGGGCTCAGCCACGCGTACGGCTCCGGCGCGCCCGTCCTGCACGAGGTCGACCTGCGGGTGCGGAGCGGGGAGCGGGTGGCCCTGGTGGGCGCGAGCGGCGCCGGCAAGACCACCCTGGCCAAGCTCATCGCCGGCGTCCACAGCCCCACCGGGGGCTCGATCGCCCTCGGCGGGATCGACACCGGGGAACTGGGCCCGGCCGGGGTCCGCCGTGCGGTGGCGCTCATCAGCCAGGAGGTGCACGTCTTCGCCGGGACCCTCGCCGACGACCTGCGTCTCGCCCGGCCCGAGGCCGACGACGAGCAGCTTCGCGCGGCGCTCGACCGGGTCGACGCGCTGGAGTGGGCCGAGGCGCTGCCCGAGGGTCTCGCCACCGTCGTCGGGGAGGGCGGGCACCGGCTGACGGTGACGCAGGCGCAGCACCTGGCTCTGGCCCGGCTGGTCCTGGCGGACCCGCCGATCGCGATCCTCGACGAGGCCACCGCCGACGCGGGCAGCGCCGGCGCGCGCGTCCTGGAGGAGGCGGCGGCGCGGGCCCTGGAGGGCCGCACGGGGCTGCTCGTCGCGCACCGGCTGCCGCAGGCCGCGGCCGCCGACCGGGTGGTCGTCCTCGACCAGGGCCGGGTCGTGGAGACCGGCACGCACGAGGAACTGGTGGCGGCGGGCGGCCGGTACGCCGTGCTGTGGGCCGCGTGGTCGGCCAGCCGCCGGGAGCCCGGGGAGCAGGTGCCCCGGCAGGCGCCGGACCCCGACGCCCAGGCCTCACCGGTCGCCTGAGAACCGGCGGCGGCACGCCCAAGGGGGCGGTACGACGAGAGTCGTACCGCCCCCTTTCGAGCTGTCGGCGCCCTGGCCGGCCCCCGTCGTCCGAGGGGCACGGGCGCGCGGCGGGCGGCATCCCTCGGCGGTCGTGTCGCACGGCACCGTGCCCCGCCGCACGCCCCGCCGCACGCCGCGCCCGGCCGCGTCGCGCGCGCGGCGCTCCGCCGCGCCACACCGCGCCCCTCACCACCCACCACGCACACCGCCGCCCGCGAGGGGAACTCCCCCGCGGGCGGCGGTCGGTGGCGGTGCCGGTGGTGCGCGGGTGAGGGCGCTGGCTCAGTCCTGGAGGGCGATGAGGCTCGCCGGGCGCAGATCGGTCCAGTGCGCCTCCACGTAGGCCAGGCACCCCTCGCGGGTGTCCTCGCCGAAGACGGTCCGCCATCCGGCGGGGACCTCGGCGAAGGAGGGCCACAGCGAGTGCTGGTTCTCGTCGTTGACCAGAACCAGGAAACGGCCCTGCGGGTCCTCGAACGGGTTGGTGCTCATGCGTTCTCACTCCTCTTGTGTGTCACGCCGAACAGCTGGGACAGGGGCTGTTCGGAGTCGTCTGTCACGGTGCGCAGCAGGGTCTGGAGTTCTTCGGCGAGCAGCCGCGCCCTCTCCGCGCCGAGCCGCTCCTCCGCGTGGATCAGGCCGCAGTGCACGGGGCCTTCTCCGCGGGGCTCGTAGAAGCTGAGGGTCAGCTCCGCGCGGGTGGATCCGGTCGGCACGGCGATCAGGTCGCCGACGCCGCCCTCCAGGCGCTCCAGGTCGGCCTGCTCGTGGTGGATCACCATCACCTGGGGGCCCTCGGGTCGCAGGCCGGCCGTGCGGACGACCTCGTCGAAGGGCACGTCCTGGCGGTCGAGGGCGCTCAGCGTGGTCTCCCGTACGCGGGTCAGGAGCTCCGCGAACGAGGGGTCGCCGGCCGTGTCGGTACGCAGCACGACCGTGTTGAAGAAGCAGCCGACGAGGTCGGCGAGCTGGTCGTCGCCGCGGCCGGCGACCATCGTGCCGATGGGCAGGTCGGTGCCCGCCCCGTGGCTGGTGAGCAGGGCGGCGAGGGCCGCGTGCAGCACCATGAACATGCTGGTGCCGGTGGCCTGCGCGAGCCGGTCGACATCCGCGTGCAGTCGTTCGTCGAGCACGAACTCGACGACTCCGGCGGCCCGGCTGCCCCGCTGTGCGGGCACGGAGGCACCGGTCTCCGCCGGCAGGGCCAGCTCGCGTGGAGCCTCGGCGAGCGTCCTTCGCCAGTAGGCCAGTTGGCGTCCGCCCCGGCTGTCGGGGTCGGCCAGGTCCCCGAGGACCTCGCTCGCCCAGCGGGCGTAGTCGCCGTAACTCACGGGGAGCGGCTGCCAGTCGGGCGCCCGCCCGGCGGTCCGTGCCCCGTACGCGGTGGTGAGGTCGCGGAACAGCGGGACCACCGACCACTCGTCGACGGCCAGGTAGTGCAGGGTGAGCAGCACCGCCTGGGCGCCGTCCGCGTCGGTGAGGAGCCGGGCCCGCAGCGGGGCCTCCCGCTCCAGGTCCGGCGCGCCGGCCGCGAGCCCGGTGAGCCGTACGTCGAGGTCGGCGCACTGCTCCACGGCCAGGTCAGGGGCCTCGACGGCCCGGCGGACCAGGGTTCCCTCGCGGTCGGTGAAGGCGGTGCGGAGCGGTTCGTGGCGGGCGGTCACGTCGGCGATCGCCGCGGCGAGCGCGTCGGCGTCCAGGCCGCCGGGTGAGCGCAGGACGAGTGCGTGGTCGAAGCCGGGGGCGCGCCGGTAGGCCTGCCACTGCCAGCGCTGTACGGGCGCCACCGGGGGCTCGGTGCCGTCGGTGGCCGCGGGCTCGGCCGGTCGCAGGGCGGGACGTGCCGCGCTCGCGCCCTCCAGCTTGCCCGCGATGCCGGCGACGGTGAGTGCGTCGAAGACGTCGCGGATGCTCAGCTCGACGCCGAACTCGGCGCGGATGCGGCCCAGGAGGCGCATCGAGGCCATGGAGTGGCCGCCGAGGGCGAAGAAGCTGTCGTGCACGCCGACGGTGTCCAGCTTGAGGATCTCGCAGAACAGCTCCGCGATCCGCGCCTGCGTCTCGGTCGCGGGTGCGGCGTCTCCGGTCATCGCCGACCAGTCGGGCGCGGGCAGCGCCTTGTGGTCCAGCTTGCCGTTCGGGGTGAGCGGCAGCGGGCCGTCGAGCGGTACGACGAGGGCGGGGACCATGTACTCGGGCAGGACAGCGGCGACGTGGGCGCGGAGCTCCTGCGGGTCGAGCGCGGGGGCCGCGCCCGGTTCGGGTACGGCGTAGCCGACGAGGCGGACGATGTCGCCGTCGCGGTCGGGCAGGACTGCGGCCTGGGCCACCGACGGGTGTCCGGCGAGGGCGGCCTCGATCTCGCCCAGTTCGATGCGGAAGCCGCGGATCTTCACCTGGGTGTCGAGCCGGCCGAGGAAGTCCAGGTTGCCGTCGGCGCGCCAGCGGGCCCGGTCGCCGGTGCGGTACATGCGGCTGCCGGGGGCGCCGTACGGGTCGGCGACGAACCGTTGCGCGCTGAGCGCCGCCTGCCCGAGGTAGCCGCGGGCGAGGCCGCGCCCGGCCACGTACAGCTCGCCGATCACGCCCGGCGGGACGGGCCGGAGGTGCTCGTCGAGGACGTAGCAGCGGGTGTTGGGGTCCGGGCGGCCGATGGGCACCCGGCCGGCGGCGCGGCCGCCGTGCTCGCGGGCGGGCCACAGGGTGGAGTTGACGGTCGCCTCGGTGAGCCCGTACGCGCAGATCAGGTCGGCGGTGGCGCCGAAGCGTTCGAAGAGGTCCGGCGGCACGGTCTCGGTGCCGACCAGGACGGTCGACCCTTCGGGCAGCCGGCAGCCGGGCGGGAGGGCCGACACCAGTGACGGCGGCAGGATCATGTGGGTGATCCGCTGGTCTTCGAGGAAGTCGGTGAGGGCGGGTCCGGCGACCCTGGCCTCGTCGGTGATGAGGACGAGCCGTCCGCCGTGGCAGAGGGCCATGGCCAGTTCGAACGCGAAGACGTCGAAGCCGATGGAGGCGAACTGGAGGACCCGGCTGTCGTGTTCCAGGCCCATCCGGTCGACCGCCGTGGCGACCAGACTGGCGATGCCCTCGTGTGGGACGACGACGCCCTTGGGGCGACCGGTCGAGCCGGACGTGTAGATCACGTACGCGGCCTGGTCGAGGCCGGCCGGCCCGCCGGCCGGCGGGGTCGCGGGCAGGGCGTCGAGCTCGGCGGCGACGTCCGGGGCGTCGAGCAGCAGCACCGGAACGCCGTCGACACCGGGGATCTTCCCGGCGACCGGTTCGGTGCCGACCACGACGGCGGCGCCGGAGTTCTCGATCATGTAGCTGAGTCGGTCGCCGGGGTGGACGAGGTCCAGCGGCAGGAACGCGGCCCCGAGCTTCAGGGCGGCGAGGACCGTGGCGATCATGTCGACCGAGCGCGGGACGGCCACGCCGACGACGCTCTCGGCGCCGACGCCGCGGGCGGCGAGCAGCCGGGCGAGGCGGTCGGCGCGGGCGTCGAGCTGCGCGTACGTCACCGAGCGGGACCGCTCGACGACGGCGACGGCGTCGGGGCGCTCGGCCACCCAGCGGGCGAAGAGCACCGGCAGGGTCTCCTCGTCGACCTCGCGGGGCAGCCCGTTGAAGCCCTCGAGGACGAGGCCGTGTTCCTCGTCGGTGAGGATCCCGGCCTCGGACAGCGGCCGGTCGGGGGCTTCGACCAGGAGCGCGACCAGCCTGCCGAGGCGGTCGCCGATGCGTTCGGCGGTCTCCCGGTCGAAGAGTTCGGTGGCGAACTCCAGACGGCAGCCCAGGGAGTCGGCGACGCCGTCGGCCGTGGTGCGCTCGGTGAAACTGAACACCAGGTCGAACTTGGCGGTGCCGATCCGGTGCGGCAGATAGCCGGCCTCGAGTCCCGGCAGCCGCAGGACCTCGTCCGTACGGGCGTGGTAGCCGACCATCACCTGGAACAGGGGGTTCCTGGAGAGGGAGCGGGTCGGGTTGAGCTTCTCCACGACCGACTCGAAGGGCACGTCGGCGTGGGAGAACGCGGCGAGGTCGGTCTCCCGGACCCGGCCGAGGAGTTCGGTGAAGGACGGGTCTCCGCCGAGGTCGGTGCGGAGCACCAGGGTGTTGACGAAGAAGCCGACGAGCTCGTCCAGGGCCTCGTCGCCGCGGCCCGCGATGGGCGCGCCGAGCGGGATGTCGGTGCCGGCGCCGAGCCGGTGGAGCAGGGCGGCCACGGCCGCGTGCGCGACCATGAACATGCTGGCGCCGGTGTCGCGGGCGAGCCGCCGCAGGCCCTCGTGGACGGTGCGGTCGAAGGTGATGTCGAGTTCGGCGCCGGTGAAGGCCGGGCGGGCGGGCCGCGGGCGGTCGGTCGGGAGCTCCAGCTCCTCGGGTGCGCCGGCCAGGGCCGTGCGCCAGTGCTCGAGCTGCCGGGCGGCGAGACTGTCGGGGTCGGCCGGGTCGCCCAGGAGCTTCTGCTGCCAGAGGGCGTAGTCGGCGTACTGGACCGGCAGCGGCTCCCAGTCGGGTGCGGCGCCCGCGAGGCGGGCGGTGTAGGCGGTGGTCAGGTCGCGCAGGAAGGGGCGGTCGGACCACTCGTCGGTGGTGATGTGGTGGAGCAGCAGGACGACGACGTGCTCGTCGGGCGCCACCTCCACGACGGTGGCACGGATCGGCAGCTCGGATGCGAGGTCGAACGGCCGCCGCACGGCGGCGTCCACGATGCCCGGGAGCTCGTCCTCGTCGGCACGCAGATGCTCCACGGCGGGGGCGGCGGTGCCGGCGGGCAGGATCCGCTGGTACGCCTGGCCGTCGCTCTCGCGCTCGGCGAAGAGCGTCCGCAGGGCCTCGTGGCGGTCGGTCACATCGGCGAGGGCGGCGCTCCACGCCGCGCGGTCGAAGGTGCCGCGCAGCCGCATGACCAGGGGGAAGTTGTACGCGGCGGAGGTGCACTCGATCTGCTGGATGACCCACAGGCGCTGCTGGGCGTGCGAGAGGGGCAGTTCTTCGGGGCGCTCGGCCGCGACGAGCGCCGGGCGGGCCGCGCCGCGCGAGGCGGCCGCCCGCTCGACGAGTTCGGCGACGGTCGGTGCCTCGAACAGGTCGCGGATCGCCAGCTCGGCGTCGAGGGCGGTACGGGCCCGGCTGACGAGCCGGGTGGCGAGGAGGGAGTGTCCGCCGAGGTCGAAGAAGTCGCTGTCGATGCCGACGCCGCCCTCGGCCAGGCCGAGGACCTCGGCGAAGAGCCCGCACAGCGTCTCCTCCTGCGGGGTGCGCGGGGCACGGCTCGGACCCGTGCCGGTGAGGTCGGGGGCGGGCAGGGCCTTGACGTCGAGCTTTCCGTTGACGGTCAGCGGCAGCGTGGCGACGGGGACCAGGGCCGACGGGACCATGTAGTCGGGGAGGCGGGCCTTGAGGTGCTCGCGGAGCTCCTTGACGAGGTCGTCGTCCGCGCCTCCGGGCGCCGCGGCGTGGCTGTCCTCCTCCCGTACGACGTAGCCGACGAGGCGCTTCGTACCGGCGGTCTCGTGGACGACGACGGCCGCGTGGGCGACCTCGGGGTGGGCGGAGAGGGCCGTGGAGATCTCGCCGAGTTCGATGCGGTAGCCGCGGATCTTGACCTGGTCGTCGGTGCGGCCGAGGAAGTCGAGCAGTCCGTCGGGGCGCTCGCGGACGAGGTCGCCCGTGCGGTACATGCGCTCGCCGGGCTCGCCGAAGGGGTCGGCCACGAACCGCTCGGCGTTCAGCGCGGCCCGGTCGTGGTAGCCGCGGGCGAGACCGGTGCCGGCGATGTACAGCTCGCCGGGGCAGCCCGGCGGGACGGGACGCAGCATCGTGTCGAGGACATGGGCGCGGGTGTTGCGGATGGGCCGGCCGACGGTCGGGGTGGCGCTCTCGGTGGTGGAGCCGCCGAGGGTGTTGATCGTGTACTCGGTGGGGCCGTAGAGGTTGTAGCCGTACGTGCCCTCGGTGCGGCGCAGCTGCGTCCACACGGTGTCGGAGACGGCCTCGCCGCCGAGCAGGACGAGCGCCGGCCGGTGCTTGCCCGTGGCCTCGTCCTGGTCGAGGAGGCCCTCCTCGATGAGGAGCTGGGCGTAGGTGGGCGTCACGTTGACGACGTCGACCCGGTGCTCGTCGCAGTAGGCGACCAGCGCCTCGGCGTCGCGGCGGAGTTCCTCGTCGCAGACGTGCACCTCGTGGCCCTCGACGAGCCAGAGCAGCTCCTCCCACGACATGTCGAAGGCGAAGGACACGGTGTGCGCGATGCGCAGGCGCCGGCCTCCGGCGGAGGCGATGGCCGGGTCGAAGATCTCCTTCTGGTGGTTGAGCTGCATGTTCGTCAGGCCCCGGTAGGGGGTGACGACGCCCTTGGGGCGGCCGGTGGAGCCGGAGGTGTAGATGACGTACGCCGGGAACTCCAGGCGGTCGGGCACTCCATGGGCGAACGCCGGGCGCTCGGCGTCGGTGATCCCGTCCCCGGACAGCGCGGCGAGCTCGGCGAGCACGGCCTCGTCGTCGAGGAGGACTTCGAGGGCGACGGGGCCGTCCTCGCGCCGCAGCGTCGGGGCGACGGCGGTGGTGGACAGCAGGCAGAGCGGCCCGGTGTCCTCGGCCATGAGTCGCAGCCGGTCGGCGGGGTGGTCGAGGTCGAGCGGGAGGTAGGCGGCGCCGGTCCGCAGGACGGCGAACAGCGCGGCGACCATCTCGATGGACCGGGGCAGCGCGAGGGCCACGACCTTCTCGGGCCCGGCGCCCCGGGCGAGCAGGAGCCGGGCGAGCCGGTTGACGTGCGCGTCGAGTTCGGCGTACGTGAGGGCGCGGTCGCCGAAGACCAGCGCGACCGCGTCCGGGGTCCGGGCGACCTGGGCGGTGAGCATGTCGGCGACGGTCTCGTCCGGCACCGGCTCGCGCCCCGACTCCCGGGCGGTGCGCAGAGCGGCGTTCTCCTCCGGGAGCAGCAGGTCCACGCCGACGGTGCGCGCGGATGCGGCGGTGGGGCCGGCGAGGGCCTCGCCGAGGCGGTCGAGGACCGTCGTGAACCGGGCGAGGATCGTGCCGGCGGCGTCGGCGTCGAAGAGGTCGGGGCGGGCGGCCAGGGTCACCTTCAGGCGGGCGCCGGGGGTGACGATCAGCGTGAGCGGGAAGTGGGTGCCGTCCACGTTCGACACGTCGGTGATGCCGTGGTGTTCGCGCAGGGCGGCGGCACGGTCCTCGCCGTCGGCCGAGCGGAGGACGAAGAGGGTGTCGAAGAGGCGGCGGTGGCCGGACTCCTGCTGGAGGGTGCCCAGGCCCACGTGCTCGTACGGCATGACGGCGGCGCGCTCGGACTGCATGCGGCGCAGCAGGTCGAGGAGGGGCTCGTCGGGGGCGAAGGCGACCCGGGCGGGGATCGTGTTGAGGAACATGCCGATGGTGCCGGCCACGTTCGGTACGTCCGCGGGGCGTCCGGCGACGGCCGTGCCGAAGGCGACGTCGGCGCGGCCCGTCATGGCCGAGAGGACCAGGGCCCAGGCGGCGTTGAGGACGGTGTTCAGGGTGAGTCCGTGCCGACGGGCGACGGTACGGAGCCGGTCGCCGGCCTCCTGGGTGAGGAGGGCGTCGAAGTCCACCGGGATGACCGGTCCGGTGTCGCGCCCGGACGGGGCGAGCAGCGTCGGCTCGTCGAAGCCGGCGAGGGCCGCGCGCCAGGCGTCGAGGGCGGCCGAGGTGTCCTGGGCGGCCAGCCAGGCGAGGTGGTCGCGGTACGAGCCGGGCAGCGGGAGGCCGGTGGGGTCGCCGGCCCGCTCGTACAGCGTGAACAGCTCCTCCAGGAACAGCCAGGCGGACCAGCCGTCCCAGAGGATGAGGTGGTGGGTGACGACGAGCTTGTCGCGGCCGTCGCCGAGGCGGATGAGGAGCAGTCGGCAGAGGGGCGCGGCGGAGAGGTCGAAGCGCTGCCTGCGGTCGGCGGCGAGGAGTTCCTCGGTCCGGGTCCGCTGCTGGTCGGCGGGCAGTCCGGAGAGGTCGGCCTCGACGAGCGGGATCTCGGCGCCGTCCACGATGAACTGGACGGGGCTGGGCAGGCCGTCGCTGGTGAATCCGGCGCGGAGGCCGGTGTTGCGGTCGAGGAGGGTGCGGCAGGCGGCGCGCAGCCGGTCGGCGTCGATCCGGCTGTCGAGGTCCAGGGTCTCCTGGGACTGGTAGACGTCGAGCGCGTCGCCCGCGTCGTAGGTGGCGTGGAAGTACATGCCCTCCTGGAGCGGGGAGAGCGGCCAGATGTCCGCGACGGGCAGCCCGGCGACGGCGTGGACGCGGGCGGTCTCCTCCGGGCTGAGCTCCGGTCCGGCGAGCGGCGCGGGGGCCGGGGGCTCCGGCTGCGCGGGCGGTGCGGCGGCGGTCAGCTGGTCGAGGAGGGCGCGCAGTGCGGGGTCGACGGCGGCGCCGGACTGCTGCTGGAGGGCGAGGACGGTCTGGAGGGCGGCGGCTGCCTGCCCGGCGTCGGAGGCGGAGACGGTCACGCCGTCGGAGTGCACGGGTACCTCGGTGGAGTCGGTGGTCGGGGGTGCCTCGGCTGCCCCGTGAGTGGCTGCGGCCGCGGCGAGGGCGGCGGGGGTGCGGTGCTCGAACACGTCGCGGGGGCTGAGGGTCAGGCCCTGCTCACGCGCCCGCGTGGCGACGCCGACGGAGCTGAGGCTGTCGCCGCCGAGGACGAAGAAGTCGTCGTCGACGCCGGTTCCGGAGACCCCGAGGAACCCGAGGACCTCGTCGAAGATCGTGCAGAGGGCGCGCTCGCGGTCGTCGCGCGGTGCGCGGCCGGCGGCGCGGGGGGCGGTCTCGGGTGCGGGCAGGGCGTTCTGGTCGAGTTTGCCGCTGGGCGTCAGCGGCAGTTCGGGGAGGACGACGACGGCGCTCGGCACCATCGCGGCGGGCAGCGCCTCGGTGAGGGCCGCGTGCAGGGCCTCGGAGGCGGGAGTGGCCCCGGGGGCGGGGACGGCGTAGCCGACGAGGGCTCCTTCGCGGACGATCACGGCCGCGCGGGCGACGCCGGTCAGCGCGGCCAGGGCGGTCTCGATCTCGCCCAGCTCGACGCGGTTGCCGCGGATCTTGACCTGGCGGTCGGTGCGGCCGAGGTACTCGACGGCGCCGTCGGCGCGGCGGCGCACCAGGTCGCCGGTGCGGTACATCCGCTCCCCGGGCGCCCCGAACGGATCGGCGACGAACCGTTCGGCGGTGAGGCCGGGGCGGTCGTGGTAGGCGCGGGCCAGCTGGACGCCGGCGAGGTGGAGCTCACCGGGGACTCCGTCGGGCACCGGGCGCAGGAACGGGTCCAGGACGTGGAGCCGGGTGTTCCAGACGGGCCGGCCGATCGGAACGGCCGGCCCGGTGCCTCCCTCGTAGGGGAAGAAGGTGACGTCGACGGCCGCCTCGGTGGGGCCGTACAGATTGTGCAGCGGTACGGGCGTGCGCCCGGAGCGAGAGGTCAGCTCCCACCAGCGGCGGGCGTCCGCTCCGGTGAGTGCCTCGCCGCTGCAGAACACCCGGCGAAGGCTCGCCGCCCAGTCCGGGGCCTCCGGGGCCGCCTCCATGACCTGGACGAACGCGGCCAGCATGGACGGTACGAAGTGCGTGGTGGTGACGGCCCGTTCGGCGATGAGGCGGGCCAGGTACTCCGGGTCGCGGTGGCCGTCCGGGCGGGCCAGGACGACGGTGGCGCCCTCGGTGATCGCCCAGAAGAACTCCCAGACCGACACGTCGAAGCTGGACGGGGTCTTCTGGAGGACCCGGTCGTCGGCGGTGAGCCCGTACGCGCCCTGCATCCAGGCGAGCCGGTTGACGATGGCGCGGTGGGTGACGGCGACGCCCTTGGGGCGGCCCGTGGAGCCGGAGGTGTAGATGAGGTAGGCGGGGTGGTCCGGGCCGGCGGCCCGCACCGGGGTGTCGGACGCGGCCTCTTCCCGGTCCTCCTCGCCGACGACGAGCAGGTCGAGGTCCGGTACGGCGGGCAGCCGCCCGGCAGCCTCGGCGGTCGTCACCACGAGGCGCGCGCCCGAGTCGGCGAGCATGAACGCCACTCGGTCGGAGGGGTAGTCCAGGTCGACGGGCAGATAGGCGGCGCCGGCCTTGTGGACGCCGAGCAGGGCGACCATCAGTTCGGCCGACCGCGGGACCGCGACGGCCACGTACTGCTCCGGGCCCGCGCCGCGCGCCCGGAGGCGCCGGGCCAGGGCCTCGGCCCGCCGGTCGAGTTCGGCGTAGCCGAGGGTGGTGTCCTCGAAGACGACGGCGGGGGCGTCCGGGGTACGGGCGGCCTGGTCGGCGAAGAGCGAGGCGAGCGTCGCCTCGGGGACGGGGTGGCCGGTGGCGTTGAGCTCGGCGAGGTGCGCGTGCTCACGGGCGGAGAGCAGGTCCGTGCGGGCGACGAGGCGGCCGGGCTCTTCGACCACGGTCCGCAGCAGGGCGGTGAACCGGTTGGCGAGGACGGCCACCGCCACCTGGTCGAGGCGGGTCGCGTCGTGCTTGAGGCGGAGCAGCAGACCGGCGTCGGCGGGCTCGACGACGAGCGCGAGCGGGTAGTGGACGGCGTCGAAGACCTCGGCGCCGGTGATGAGCGGCGCGTCGCCGTCCTGCCCGGCCGGCTGGTCGCCGGTGGGGTGGTTCTCGAACACCACGAGGGTGTCGAAGAGTTCGCCGACGCCGGCGATCCGCTGGATCTCGGCGAGACCGAGGTGCTGGTGGTCGAGGAGGGCGGAGTGCTCGTCCTGGACGCGGCGGAGCAGCTCGGTGAGGGTCTCCTCGGGGCGCAGGGTGACCCGGGCGGGAACGGTGTTGATGAACAGGCCGACGGCGGAGTCGAGTCCGGCGACCTCGGTGGTGCGGCCGGACACGGTGGTGCCGAAGACGACGTCCCGGCCGCCGGTCAGGCCGCCGAGGAGCAGGCCCCAGGTGCCGTGGAGGACGCTGCTCAGGGTCAGGCCCTGGGTCCTGGCGTAGGTGGTCAGCGCGTCGGTGAGGTCGCGCGGGAGGCGGGTGTCGACCTGCTCGGGGCGGGCGGGCGCGTCGGCGTCGTCCGGGGTGGCGAGCTCGGGGAGCCTCGTGGGTTCGGTGAGCCCGGCGAGGGCCAGCCGCCAGGCCTCGCCCGCGGCGTCCCGGTCGCGGCCGGCGAGCCAGGAGAGGTACGGCTCCGGGGCCGCGGCGGCGGGGAGCTCGGCGCCCCGGTAGGCCTCGGTCAGCTCGCGCAGCAGGACGCCGACCGACCAGCCGTCGGCGACGATGTGGTGCAGGGTGAGGAGCAGCCGGTGGCGCGGTCCATCCGTGACGAGGGTGGCGCGCAGGAGGGGCGGCCGGTCGAGGTCGAACTGTTCGGCGCGGTCGGCGCGGAGAATCTCGTCCAGGCCGGTCGTGGCGGTGTCGGCCTCCCGCCAGGGGAGGGTGACCCGGTCCGCCAGCCGCTGGACGACCTCGCCGCCGGGGAGCTGGCGGAAGGAGGCGCGCAGCAGCGGGTGCCGGTCCAGGAGGTGCTGGAGGGCGGCGCGGAGGCGGACGGGGTCGACGGTGTCGGTGAGGTCGAGGAGTTCCTGGACGAAGTAGAGGTCGGCGGCCTCCCGGTCGAACTCCGCGTGGAAGAAGAAACCTTCCTGGAGCGGGGAGACGGGCAGGGCGTCGGCGTCGAGGACGACCTCGGGGCGGGCCGGGGCGGCGGGGGTCTCCCCGGCGGTCCTGGCCAGGGCCGCGACGGTCCGACTCCGGAACACGTCACGCGGGGTGAGGGCGAGGCCGGCCTCGCGGGCACGGTTCACCAGCTGGATGGCGACGATGCTGTCGCCGCCCAGCTCGAAGAAGCTGTCGTGGACCCCCACCGTGGGCAGCCCGAGGACCTCGGCGAACAGCGCGGCCAGGGCGCTCTCGGCCGGTGTGGTCGGGGTGTCGGTGCCGGTCAGGGACGTCCAGCGGGGCTCGGGCAGGGCCTTCGCGTCGAGCTTCCCGTTGGGGGTGAGCGGGAGCGGGCCGTCGAGGACGACGACTGCGGACGGCACCATGGGGTCGGGCAGGGCGTCGGTCACGCGCGCGCGTGCGTCCGTCACCGCCGTCTCGGTGCCCGGGTCCGCGTGCTCGCCCTCCGGGACGAGGTAGGCGACGAGCCGCTTCACACCCCGGTGGTCCTCGCGGGCGAGGACGGCGGCCTGGGCGATGCCCTCGCAGGCCATGAAGGCGCTCTCGACCTCGCCGGGCTCGACGCGGTGGCCGCGGATCTTGATCTGGCCGTCCGCGCGGCCGAGGAACTCCAGGTTGCCGTCGGCGCCCCAGCGGACCCGGTCGCCCGTGCGGTACATGCGGGTGCCGGGCGGCCCGTACGGGTCGGCGACGAACCGCTCCGAGGTCAGCGCGTGGCGGCCCAGGTATCCGCGTGCGAGGCCGCGCCCGGAGACGTACAGCTCGCCCTCCGTGCCGACGGGGACGGGCCGCAGCGCCGTGTCGAGGACGTAGGCGCGGGTGTTGGGGTCGGGCTCGCCGATGGGGGCGGGGCCGGGACGGTCGGGGTCGGCGAGCCAGAGGGTGGAGTTGACCGTCGCCTCGGTGAGTCCGTAGGCGACGACGACCCGGAGCCTTCCGCCCCAGCGGGCGATCAGCTCGCTGGGGACCGCTTCCGTGCCGACGATCAGGACCGCGCCCTGCGGGAGTTCGCACTCCTGCGGCAGCGCGGAGACGAGCGAGGGCGGCAGGATCATGTGGGTGGCGCGGTGGCGGGCGATGTACTCGGTGAGCGCGGGGCCCGCGACGCGGCGCTCGGCGGGGACGACGATGATCCGTCCGCCGACGCAGAGCGACATGATCAGGTCCCAGACCGTCACGTCGAAGCCGACGGAGGCGAACTGGACGACCCGGCTCCCGGCGGTGATGCCGATCCGTTCGGTGGCGGTGGCGATCAGGCTGCCGACGCCGTCGTGCGAGACGACGACGCCCTTGGGGCGGCCCGTCGAGCCGGAGGTGTAGATGACGTAGGCCGCCTGGTCGAGGGCGACCGGCGGGCCGGGGTCGGGGTCGGTCGCGCCGGCGAGGGCGTCGACGGTGGCCGGGTCGTCGAGCAGCAGATGGGTGACACCGGCCGTGTCCGGGAGCTCGCCGACGAGTTCGCCGACGGTGACGACGGTGCGCGCCCCGGCGTCGGACAGCATGTAGGCGATGCGGTCCTGCGGGTGGTCGGCGTCCAGCGGCAGATAGGCGGCGCCGGCCTTCATCACGGCGAGCAGGGCCACCACGAGCTCCGGCGAGCGGGGCAGGGCCACGCCCACCACGTCCTCCGCGCCGACGCCCCGGGAGCGGAGGAGCCGGGCGAGCCGGTCGGCGGCCTCGTCGAGTGCGGCGTACGTCAGTTCGCGGTCCTCGCAGACGAGCGCGACGGACTGGGGGGTGCGGCGGACCTGGGCCTCGAAGGCGGCGGGCCAGGACAGCTCGGGCGACGGGCAGGGTGCGGCGCCGAACTCCTCCAGAAGGAGCACGCGTTCGCTGTCGGAGGTCAGCTCGATCCGGCCGACGGGGAGGTCGAGGTCGCCGGCGAAGGTGTGGAGGAGCGCGAGGAAGCGCCGCTCGTGGTCGGCGAGGGTGGCCTCGTCGCAGACGTCGGCGTCCGCGTCGAGGTGGAGGGCGTGGCCCTCGCCGCCCGCGCACTCGGCGAAGCTGAACGCGAGGTCGCTGACCGGACCGAGCCAGACGGGCCGCAGTTCGGTCGCGTGGCCGTCGAAGTCCAGGTCCTCGGAGCGCGGCAGGACGTTGACGGTGGGGCCGACGAGCTCGGGTACGCCGTCGACGAGGCCGAGTTCCCTGGCGAGGTCCTCGGCGCGGTAGCGGCCGTGGGCGACGGCGTCGCGCACGGTCTCGCGGACCTGGGCGACGAGGGCGCCGCCGGTGGTGCCGGGGCGGACGTCGAGGCGCAGCGGGACGATGTTGGACACCATGCCGGGGACGCGGGCGGAGACCTCGTCCTCGCGGGCGGCGATGGGCAGGCCGAGGACGAGGTCCTGCTCGCCGCTCACGCGGTGCAGGTAGGCGGCGACGGCGGCGAGCAGGAGCCGGGAGGCTCGGACGCCGCCGGTCGCGGCGGCGGTGTTCAGCCGCTCGACGGTCTCCGGGGGCAGTTCGGCGGTGCGGCGCAGCCGTCGGGTCATGGGGCCGGCGGCCCGGTCGACGAGCCGTACGGGCTCGGTCCGTCCGGCCAGCTTCTCCAGCCACCAGGCGCGGTCGGCGGCGTGCCGTTCGGAGGCGCGGTAGGCGCGGTCGGCGGCGACGAGGTCGGCGAGGGACCAGTCGCGGCGCGCGGGCACCTCATCGGCGGAGGTGCCCGCGGAGGTGCCCGTGGGGGTGCCCGCAGGGGTGCCCGCAGGGGTGCCCGTGGGGGTGCCCGCAGGGGTGCCCGTGGGGGTGCCCGCAGGGGTGCCCGCAGGGGTGCCCGTGGGGGTGCCCGCAGGGGTGCCCGTGGGGGTGCCCGCAGGGGTGCCCGCGGAGGTGTAGTACTCGCCGGCGCGGCGGGTGATGAGGGCGACGGCCATGCCGTCCGCCACGATGTGGTGGTAGCGCTGCACCCAGAGGACCTGGTCGTCGGCGAGCCGCAGCAGGGCGTGGGCGAAGAGGGTGTCATGGGTGAGGTCGACGGGCCGCTCGCGGTCGGCGGCCGTCCACGCGGCGGCGGCCGCCTCGGGGTCCGCGGCGGCGCGCAGGTCGACGACGGTGATGTCGACGGCGGCGGGACGGGGCGTCTGACGCGGCCCGTCCTGGCCGGGGGTGACCCGTACGTGCAGACACTCGGCCTCTTCGACGGCCTGGCGGACGGCCGCGGTCAGCCGGTCGAGGTCGGTGGCACCGCGGAGGTGCAGCGCGAAGACGATGTTGTAGGCGGAGCTGTCCGGTTCGATCTGCTGGGCCAGCCAGATGCCGGATTGCCCGCCGGTGACGGGGAGGCCGGAGGGGGTGTTCCGGTCCGACGACTCGACGTCAAACATCGTACGAAGTGGCCTTTCCCTGGAGGTGCGTGGCAGACGGTGACGGCACAAGCGCCGACGGCGTGGCGAGAGTTCCGCCACGCCGTCGGTCGGGTCAGCTGTTGGCTGGTGGCACGTCAGCTGGTGTGTGTCACTTGACGGCCGCGAGGAGCGGCTCGATCTGGTCGATGGCGTACGGGATCGACAGAACGGTGTTGAAGGAGAACGCGGCGCCGATGTCCGGGTCCTGGTACGGCACGAACAGGTCGCGCTTCTCCTGGTTGACCTTCAGCTTCTTGTAGAGCGGCTCGGCCTTGATCCGGTCGTTGGCCTCGGTGCTCGAGGTGACCCAGACGAGGCGGTCGACGTCGAGGACGTTGAGCTTCTCCGCGCTGAGCTCGGCGACGTTGAAGCCCGGCTTGGACAGCGTGTCGATCTCCGGCTTGAGCTTGAAGCCCAGCTCCTGGAAGAAGATCGACTTGGGGTCGATCCTGGTGAACGCCGAGTACTTGCCGGCCTCGAAGCTGTCGGCGACGGCGAGCGTCTTGGTGGCCCACTCGGGGTGCTTCTCGCGGGCGGCCTTGAAGCGGGCGTCGATGTCCGAGATCAGCTTGGCGGCCTCGGCGTCCTTGCCCAGCGACTTGCCGATCTGCTGGGTCATCAGCTGCCAGGGGGCACCGTAGTCCGGGTGGTCCTTGGGCTGGGCGACGACCTTGGTGAACTTGGAGAGCGTGTCGTACTGCTCCTTCTTCATCCCCGAGTACTGGGCGATCACGAGGTCGGGCTTGAGGGCCGCGATCTTCTCGATGTTGTACTCGTCGCGCTCACCGACGATCTCGGGGGTGTTCGTTCCCCACTTGTCCTTGGTCCAGGGCCACTTGCCGTACGGCTTCTCCTTGAACCAGTCGACCGAGCCGGCGGGCGTGACGCCGAGCGCGAGCACCGCGTCCTGGTCGGAGAGACCGAGGGTGACGATCGTCTTCGGTTCCTTGTCGATGGTCGTGGAGCCGTACTTGTGCTCGACCGTGACGGGGAACGCGGCGGGCTTGGCTCCGCCGTCGGCGGCGGCCGAAGTGGTGGAGGGGGACGGCGAGTCGGACTTCTCGGTCCCGCCGCCACAGGCGGAGAGGGCGAGAGCCGCCACGGCGAGAACGGCGACGCGGGGAGCGGATCTGGCGAACCGCGCCAGAGCGGGACGTGCACCAGCGGACACGGACGTTCCTTTCGGGGATTCACAGTGCCGCCACGCCCGCCGGGGCACGGTGTGCCGTGCGACGGGAGCGGCGATCGACGCGTGGGGGGTGGGGCGGTGTGGCGCTAGCGCGCCGTACCCACGCCGTCGACCACGGACCTGACCTCGTCGGCGGAGGGCGGTGCGGGGACGGAGGCGGAGGGGGCAGCCGGAGCGGGGGCCCGGTCGAGGACCGAGTCGAGGATCTCGCCGACCCTGATCGCGGTGTTGGAGAGCAGCGACGAGGTGATGCCGTGGGTGTGCTCGGTGCCGCCCTGGAGGTAGATCCCGCAGCGCAGTTCGGGGTCGGTGGCCAGACGGTAGTCCCGCTCGACGCGGACCCGACCCTGGTCGTCGCGGTGGCAGCGGTCGCCGACCGGGCCGAGGAGACCGAGGGGCTCGGCGGGCGTGTACCCCGTGGCGTAGACGACGACGTCGGCCTCGAGCACGGACTCCTCGCCGGTGACGAGCGAGGTGACGAAGGCGCGGACCTTGTCCGGGCCGTCCTCGACGCCGGTGAGCCGGGAGATGTTGATGAAGCGCAGTCGCTCGGTGCCGAGGACCTTCTCCTGGTAGGCCTGCCGGTACAGGTCGTCGATGAGGTCGATGTCCACCACGGAGTAGTTGGTGTTCCCGTGATAGTCCATCAGCTTGCGCTTGATGTCGTCGGGAGCCGTGAAGTACTCGTCGACGGCGTCGGGGTCGAAGATCCGGTTGGCGAAGGCGCTGTCGTCGGCGGGGCTGTAGCCGTACCGCGAGAAGACGGCGCAGATCTCGGCGTCGGGGAAGCGGCGGTGCAGATAGGCCACGTTCTCGGCGGCGCTCTGGCCGGCGCCGACGACGACGATCCGCTCGGGGCTCGTGCCCTCCAGGCCCTCGACCTTGCGGAGCAGGTCGGAGTTGTGCCAGACGCGGTCGCTGCGCTCGACGCCCTCGGGCATCTTCGGGCGAAGTCCCGTGCCGAGCACGAGGTTTCGGGCGCGGTGGACGACCAGCTCGTCCCCGGCGCGGGCGGTCACGTCGAGGTACTCGACGACGCCGTCCCGCTCGACCGGTTCCACCGAGACGATCTCGTGCCCGTAGGAGACCATGTCGTCGACCTTGGACGCGGCCCACTCGAAGTAGTCGTGGAACTCGACGCGCAGGGGGAAGAGGTTCTTGTGGTTGACGAAGTCGATCAGCCGGCCCTTGCTCTGCAGGTAGCAGAGGAAGCTGTACTCGCTGGTCGGGTTCCGCAGCGTCACCAGGTCCTTGAGGAAGGACACCTGCATGGTCGCGTCGTCGATCAGCATGCCGCGGTGCCAGCCGAACTGCGGCTGACGCTCGAAGAAGTGGGCGGTGACCGCTTCCTCTCTTCCGACGCGTGCGTTGTGCTCGCTGAGCGCTATCGCCATGGCCACATTGGACGGCCCGAAGCCGATGCCTATGAGGTCGTGGACCAGAGGTGCGTCACCAGGAGAACCCTGCGACATGTCACTCCCATCGTGCGGGAAAGAAGCTGGGGAACGGGGCATCGAGCACACCGGTGTTCACCGGCAGCCCCACATAACTTAGGTAAAGCTAACCTGATTAAGCGCGACTGTCGACGGGATGAAACGGACATGCAGCGAGGGTTGCCCATGAACGACCGCACAAATCAAGCCAGTTGCACTGTTAGGTAAGCCTTGCTTTACTTGCTGACGGTCAATCGCTCTCCTGAGGAGGAACCCCATATGCGGGTCGTCATGTTCGGCTATCAGACCTGGGGCCACCGCACCCTCCAAGCGCTCCTGGACTCCGAACACGACGTGGTGCTCGTCGTGACGCACCCCAAGAGCGAGCACGCCTACGAGAAGATCTGGAGCGACTCGGTCGCCGACCTGGCGGAGGAGCACGGCGTCCCGGTCGTGATCCGCAACAGGCCTGACGACGAGGAGCTGTTCGCGCGCCTCAAGGAGGCGGACCCGGACATCATCGTCGCCAACAACTGGCGTACGTGGATCCCGCCGCACATCTACAACCTGCCCCGCCACGGCACGCTGAACATCCACGACTCGCTGCTGCCCAAGTACGCCGGCTTCTCGCCGCTCATCTGGGCCCTCGTCAACGGCGAGTCCGAAGTCGGCGTCACCGCCCACATGATGGACGAGGTGCTCGACGCCGGCGACATCGTGCAGCAGCACGCCGTCCCCGTCGGGCCGAAGGACACCACGACCGACCTCTTCCACAAGACGGTCGACCTCATCGCCCCGGTCACCATCGGCGCCCTCGACCAGATCGCCTCCGGGCAGGCCGAGTTCACCCGGCAGGACCGCTCCCAGGCCAGCTTCTTCCACAAGCGGGCCGAGGAGGACATCCGGATCGACTGGAACTGGCCGGCCGACGCCCTGGAGCGGCTCGTCCGCGCCCAGTCCGCGCCCTACCCCAGCGCCTTCACCTTCCACCGGGGCAAGCGGCTCGAAGTCCTCTCCGCGGTCGTCTCCGAGGGCCGGTACGGCGGCACCCCCGGACGCATCTTCTACCGCGAGGGCGAGGGTGTCGTGATCGTCGCCGGCGCCGATGCCCGCACCGGCCGCAACCACGGCCTGGCCATCACCCGCGTCCGGACGGAGGACGGCCGCGAACTCCCCGCGACCGAGTACTTCACCTCCATGGGCGGCTACCTTGTCGCCCGTCCCTGACGGCATGGGCTCCGAGCACGTCGACGGGGGTCGCCGGTCCCGCCCGAGCCGCATCGCGGCCCCCGTGTCAGATCTCGGTAGGTTAACCCAACCTATCGGCCAGGCCCGGCGGTTGGTGACCGACCGCGCGGACAGTGAGGCACAGCGATGGAACAGCCGATCGTCAACGGTGTGGCGTGCGACGCCTCGGGGGCGACGTTCGCCGTCGTCGGCATATCGACCATGCCGACCGACTGGGCGAAGGTCTTCAGCTCCCTCGCCAACGCCGACCTGACGCTCGACGCGGCCACGGGCCGCAGCGTCGGCGAACAGACCCTGCTGCGCGCCGTCGCCGAGGCGGCCGCCACCGGCACGGAACACGACGACACCCCCGCGGTCACCATCCCTCCGCCCTCCATGAGCATGACTCCCCCCAGCGTCCTGAACCTCAACGCGTACCTCATGTACGCGCTCGGCAAGGTCGCGCGCCGGAGGCTCACGGAGCGGCTGGAGGCCCGTGGGCTGCGGCTGTGGCACCTCACCGTGATGACCCTGCTGGCGGACCTCGGCCCGCAGATGAAGACGGCCCTCGCGTCGCGGCTCGACATGAACGCCAGCGATCTGGTGAAGATCGTCAACGACCTCGACCGCATCGGGCAGGTGGACTGCGTCCGCGACAGGACGGACCGGCGCCGTGTCGTCGTCCAGCTCACCCCGGAGGGCCGGACCTACCTCGCCGGCCTCAGCGCGGAGATCGCCTCCGCGGACGACGAGATCCTGGCCCCGCTCGACGCGGCGGAACGCGAGCAGCTCGGCTCCCTGCTGCGCCGCGTGCACGGCCACCTCGAACGGCCCCCGGGCGGTGCGGCGCGCGGGCGCGGCTACGCTCCGCCGGCTCCGCGCACCGGGTCCTGACCACCCGCCGGATCCACCACGACGACCGGTGCCCCCTCGCCCCGATGGGCGAGGGGGCACCGGCGTTCCCGCGGTCACACCCCCGGGATCAGGCCCGGCCGAGGATCCAGAGACGGTGGTCCCAGCCGATGTCCTTGCGGTCCTTCACGACCAGGCCCGCGTGCTCCACGAGCGCGGACACCTCGTCGGCCCCCCGCACTCCGGAGCCGAAGGCGCACTTGAGGCGCAGGTGGTGCAGGACGGCGTCGACGTCGTCGGCGTCGGCCGCGGTGACCATCTCCACCAGGATCAGCGTGCCCTCCGGAGCCAGCGCCGCCGACGCCTCGGCGAGGGTGTGGACGGCGTCCTCGTCGGCGAGCCACTCCAGTTGACGGGACATCAGCAGCGTGTCCGTGCCACCGGGAGCGGCCGCGGACTGGGCGACCAGCTCGACCCGCGGCAGGACGTCGCTGTCGAGGATCCGGTCACGCAGCACGCGCAGCGCCGACGGCATGGCCGCGATGCGGGCGCGCAGCGCGGGGAACTCCTTGACCAGGGCGTTGACGACGGTCGCCGCGCCGTGGCCGGTCGCGGTCATCTCGGTGACGGCCGACCAGTCATGGGCCCGGAGCACGCCGGGGGCGATCCACATGGCCTCCTCCTCGACGGCGGCGCGGGCGGTGCCCGCGAGCCTCGGCTCGTCCTCCATCGCGGCCGTCAGGGTCCGCCCGGCGAGCGTGCGGTACCCCGCCTCGCCGGTGCGGACGGTGTGCAGGAGCCCGGAGAGCGAGGCGTCGAACGCCGCCTGGGCGCCCTCCAGGTGGTACTCGTCGGCCGAGTGGTCGTCCTCGACCAACTCCTCGCTCACGGGGGTGAGGTGGTAGCCGTCCTCCCCCGCCGCGAGGAGGTCGATCGAGACCAGGTAGTCGAGCAGCGCCTTCAGGGTGGGCGCGTGGGCCCCGGCCCGACGGGCCAGCTCGTCCGCGTCACGCACCCCACCGTCGACCAGGTCGAACAGACCCAGCGTGACGGCCGTCCGGATCGCGTACCCGGGTGCCAGGTCCGTCAGCTCGTGCAGCCGCTCGTGCGCGTCCCCGTCCTGCTCCACCTCGGCGGTGACCACCGCTTCCCCGTCGGACGGGGCGGCCGGCGCCGGTTCCGTACGCCGCCAGTACCCGGTGATGTGGGTGTGCTCGCGCGGCACCTGACGCTCCGCCACGAGATGACGGCGAATGCCCTTGAGGGTGAGGGTCTCGCCCGCGACCCAGGCGAACACGGTGCCCGGCAGCCACTCGGCCGTGCGGACCGCCTGTTCGAGGAGATCGGTGGTGCCTGCGGGTGCGCCCTTGCGCGACAGCCAGACGATCTCGGCGTCCGCCCGGGTGGGCAGCTCCTGGCGGTGACTGTCGTCGCCGACCTCGATGAAGACGCGGGCCCTGGTGCCCTCGGGCATCTCGGCCAGCCACCGGCCGATCGCGGGCAGGGCGGTCTCGTCACCGATCACGAGCAGCCAGTCGGCGCCCTCGGGGTGACTGTGCGACATCTTCGGTCCGGCGATCCAGGCGCTGTCGCCCGGCTCGGCCCGCTCGGCCCAGGTGGAGGCGATGCCGCCCTCGTGGCGGACGAAGTCGAAGTCGATCTCGCCGGCCTCGGGGTCGTGCCGGACGGGGGTGTAGTCCTTGGCGACGGGACGGCCGTCGGCGGGCCAGTCGAGGCTGCCGACGTTCTGGCCGGGGAGGATCAGACGGCCGGTCTCGTCGGCGAAGAAGAACTTCACGTGGTCGTCGAAGCCCTCGGTGCGCAGGGCGGGCAGTTCGAGTCCGTCCTTCTCGAAGGCGTCGAGCTGGGCTCCGCCGAGGGTGAGGCGCCGCATCCCCGGGGTGATGTTCTCGGCGCGCAGGACGGTCAGTTCCCTCAGCACGATGGGGAAGGTGACGACCGAGCGGGGGCTGCGGGTGGACATGGAGGGGCTCCTTCTGACACTGCGGTGGGCCGGGAAGCGCGGCCGGGCGGACCGGTGGCGTGGAGACGCCGTCCGGTCCGCCGGGCCCGCGCGGGTGGGTGGTGCCGGGTGTGGTCGCTCCCTCGCGGGAGCGGGGATCACGTGCCGGCGACGGCCTTGGCGAGGATGGGGGTCAGCTTCCCGACGATCCACGGGAAGCTGAGGGCGTCGGGGTAGGCGACGGCGGAGGAGAGGGTGTTCTCCGACGGGATCACCGCGTAGTGCCTGCCCTTGACGACCGTGAGGGACTGGAAGAGCTTGTTGCTCTCCAGCTCGGAGGCGCTGAGGAGTCCGTTGTCACCGAAGGGGTACGTCATCAGCAGGACGTCGGCCTCCAGCTCGTCCAGGTTCTCCAGGCTGACGGAGTTCTTGTCCGCCGAGTAGGAGGCGGACCTGGCGGTCTTCTTCAGGCCGATCTGCTCGAAGATCCCCGGGTCCTGGTCGGCGTGGGACATGAAGGTGAGCTGCTCGGGGTGGACGACCGCGTAGGTGTACGTCCTGCCCTTGAACTCGGGGTGCGCGGCGGCCGCGTCGACGATGGCCTTGCTGTTGGCGGCGATCACCTTGTCCGCCTCGGCCGTCATGCCGAGCGCCTTGGCGGCGTTCTTCAGCCGCTCCTGCCAGGTCAGGTTGTCGGCGTGCTTCTTGTCGGCGAAGGTGACGACCGGCGCGATCGGCGCGAGCTTGGCGTAGTCCGTGTCCATGGACCAGGTGTTCATGCCGAGGATGATGTCCGGGGCCTCGGCCGCGATGGCTTCGAAGTCGGTGCCGTCGGTGTCGTCGTACGTCTTGAGCTTGCCGGCGCCGAGCTTGGTGAGGGCGCGCTGCTTGTACTCGGGGACGGGGCCGCCGTCCTCCACGTCCGGGGTGATGACGGGGATCAGACCGAGCGCGAGGGCGATGGAGGTGTCGCCGTCGGAGACGGTGGCCACCTTGAGGGGCTTCTTCTCGACCTCGGTCCTGCCCCAGGCGTTGGTGAGCGTGACCGGGAAGGCGGCCGCGGGGGCGGCGGTGCCGCCGGCCGGCTTCCCGGCGTCGGCCTTGTCGGTCCTGTCGTCCTTGCCTCCGCCGCAGCCGACGAGCAGGGCGGCGGCCGCGGCCGCGGCGATCAGGGTGCGGGCGGTGGACCGTCGGGCGGCTGGTCTTGCGAGGCGGTTCATGGTCAGTTCTCCTGCGAGTGGTGGCGGCCGAGGGGGAAGATCTGCGGCCTTGCCGTGAGGGGGTGGGGGACGACGACGCACCTCAGGCCGAACACCTCGGCCACGGTCTCCGCGTCGAGCACCTCTTCGGGCGTGCCCTGGCGGACGACACGTCCGTCGCGCATGGCGACGATGGTCGACGCGTAGAGGGCCGCCTGGTTGAGGTCGTGGGAGACGAGCACGATGGTCTTGCCCGTCTCTTCGTTGAGTTCTGCGAGGAGGTCCATCACCTCGATCTGGTGGGCGACGTCCAGATAGGTGGTGGGCTCGTCGAGCAGCAGGGTCGGGGTGTCCTGGGCGAGGGCCAGGGCGATCCACACGCGCTGCCGTTGTCCGCCGGAGAGCTGGTCGACGGGGCGGTCGACGAGTTCGGCGGTGCCGGTGGCCCGGAGCGACTCGGCGATGACGGTGTCGTCGTGGGCGTCACGGCGCCGGCCGAACTGGCGGTGCGGGTGGCGTCCGCGCCAGACCAGGTCGCCGACGGTGATGCTCTCCGGGGCGATCGGGGACTGGGGGAGCACGCCGAGCCGGCGGGCCACCTCGCGGGTGGGCAGACGGTGGATGTCGGCGCCTTCGAGGAGGACGGAGCCGGCGGTGAGGGGCAGCATCCGGGCCATCGACTTGAGCAGGGTGGACTTGCCGCAGGCGTTCGGGCCGACGAGCGCGGTGATGCGGCCGGCCTCGATCCGTACGGAGAGGTCCTCGATGACGGGGGCGCCGCCGTATCCGGCGCTGATGCCACGGGCTTCGAGGCGGTGGGCCGCCGCCGCCTCGTCGGCGCGCGGCGGGGTGACGGTCTTCGGTGACCGAGTCTCGGGCGTGTCGGTGTCGGCTGTCACTGGTCTCGCGGCCTCGGTGTCGGTGTCGGCTGTCACTGGTCTCGCGGCCTCGGTGTCGGTGTCGGCTGTCACTGGTCTCGCGGCCTCGGTCTCGGGTCCGTCGGTCCCTGGCGTCCCGGTCTCGGGTCCGTCGGTCCCTGGCGTCCCGGTCTGCGGTGTCGCGGCGTGTGTCACGAGGCTCCCTGCCTGCGTCGAAGGATGAGCCAGACGAAGTAGGGCGCGCCGAGCAGCGCGGTCAGGACCCCGGTGGGCACCGGACTGATCACGGGCGCGTGCTGCGCGAGGACGTCGGCGCCGATCACGATGACGGCGCCGACGGCCGGGGCGACGGCCGTCGAGCGGTCGACCCCCACCAGCCGTACGGCGATGGGCCCGCTGATGAGGGAGACGAAGCCGACGGGGCCGACGACGCTGGTGGCGAGGGCCGCGGCGGCGGCGCCGAGCAGCAGGACGCCGACGCGGACCGTCGTCACCCGGGTGCCGAGTCCTGCGGCGAACCCGTCGCCCAGGGAGAGGGTGCCGAGGGAACGGCCGACGAGGAGGGCGGCGACCAGACAGACGCCGAGGCCGAGGGCGAGGGTGGTGACCCCGTCCCAGTCCGCCGCGTTGGTGCTGCCGACGGTCCAGCGCATGGCGATGGCGATGCTCTGCTGGTCGGCCACGGTGAACAGGTAGTTGGTGTACGCGGTGCAGACCGCGCTCAGTCCGATGCCCACCAGGACGAGCCGGTAGGTGTCGACCCCGCCCCGCCAGCTGAGCAGTTGGACGGCGGCGACCAGGACGAAGGAGCCGACGACCGCGGCGACCGGGACGCCGACGCTGAAGGCCGCTGGTGCGTAGAGGAGCGCGGTCGCGGCTCCGGCGCCCGCGCCGGCCGAGATGCCGACGATGTCGGGGGTGGCGAGCGGGTTGCGGATGAGCCGCTGGTAGAGCGAGCCGGCCAGGCCGAAGAGGGCTCCGGCCAGGAGCGCGGCCAGCGCGCGCGGCATCCGCAGCTGGAAGATCATGTAGTCGGCGAGGCCGGTGCGCAGGCCGAACATGGCGGGCAGGACGTCGGCGGGGTCGACCCGGCCGATGCCGCCGATCAGGACGGAGGCGGCCGTGAGCGCGAGCAGTGCGACGGCGAGCACGGCGGAGACCACGGCGGTGCGGCGGTTGCGGGCGCGACGGCCTGAGCGCAGGTGCGCGACGACGGCGGGCGTGGTCGGTGTGTCCGGGCGCAGGGGCCGGGTGTCGATCGTGGTCATCACATCTTCACCAGGTCGCGGCGACGGGCGAGCCAGACGAAGAAGGGGGTGCCGACGATCGCGGTCATGAGGCCCACCTGGACCTCTCCGTGGTCGAGGATCAGCCGGCCCGCGGTGTCGGAGGCCGTGAGCAGGACGGCGCCGACGGCCATGGAGACGGGCAGGGACCATCGGTGGTCGGGGCCGGTGAGGAGCCGTGCGCAGTGGGCGGCGACCAGGCCGACGAAGGCCACCGGGCCGACGGCGGCGGTGGCCGCGGCGCAGAGCAGGACGGCGATGGCCGCGCCGGCCAGGCGGGCACGTTCGACGCGTACGCCGAGGGCTCGGGCGGTGTCGTCGCCGAGGCCCAGGATGTTGAGGGTGCGGCCGAGGGGCAGCGCGAGCAGCAGTCCGACGATCGCGAAGGGCATGATCTCGCCCATGATCGGGGCGCGCCCGGTGAGTTGGCCGACGGACCAGAACCGCAGGTGGGCGTAGACCTCGTCGTCGCGGATGACGAGGAGGGTGATGAGGGAGGACATCACGGCGGCGAGGGCGACACCGGCGAGCACGAGGCCGACGGCGGAACTGCCCGCGTCGGTGCGGGTGCCGATGAGGTAGACGAGGGCCGCGGCGAGTGCGGAGCCCACGAGGGCGAGCCAGAAGTAGCCGCGTACGTCGGTGACACCGAGGAACATGATGCCGAACACGACGAACATGGCGGCGCCTTGCTCGACGCCGAGGATGCCCGGGTCGGCGAGCGGGTTCGCGGTGAGCGCCTGCATGATCATTCCGGAGGCGCCGAGAGCGGCGCCGACGGCGAGGCCGAGCAGGGTCCGGGGGATGCGTTCGGTCCACAGGACATGGGAGTTGTACGCCTCCCCTCCCGGGTGGAGCAGGATGCGGACGACTTCCGGGGGAGAGATGTCCCGGGAGCCGAGCGCGATTCCGGCCAGCAGGGTCGCGATCACGGCCGCGGTGGCGATCACCGCGACGGTCGCGCCGCGCGAGAGCCGGGTCCGTACCGGTGGCAACGGAGCCCTCACCGGCGGGGACGTATCTGTCATGGGATGTTCCTGTTCCTCACGAGTCGTGCAGCCAGTTAGGTTACCCTTACCTAAGCTCCGACGATCCAAGTGGGAGCTCGACCGATCACACCGAGGGGCCAGGAATCCGTCCCGGCCTCCATGGACCAGGGGGTGGGCCATGGCCCAGGAGAGAACGTCCGCGGCCACGGACGAGGACTTCATCACGGCGGGGGGTCACCCGACCCACACGCACGACTTCCACCAGCTGCTCTACGTGCCCCTGGGGCGGATCTCGGTCTCCACGCCCGGCGTCGCCCATGAGCTCACCCCATCCGTGGCCCTCTGGATCCCCGCGGGCACCCCGCACAGCGCGCGTTTCCACCCCGATTCCCTGGTGGTCGCCGAGCCGTTCGACGCCGACCTTCACGAACTCCCCTACGCGGAGCCCACGGTGATCCGGATCGACGAGGCGCAGCGGCGCCTCCTGCTCGCCCGGACGCGGGGCACGGGGACCGGCGCGGACGAGGCGTCGACCTTCGCCACGCTGACCGGACTCCCGTCCGCCGCCCTGCCCGCGCCCCGCCCGACGAGCGAGTCGGCCCGGTCCGTCGCCGGCGCGCTCCTGCGCAGGCCCGACGACCAGCGGACCGCCACGGAGTGGGCGGAGAGCCTCCACACCAGCTCGACCAGCCTGCGCCGCGCCTTCCGCAACGAGACGGGGCTGGCGTTCTCGGAGTGGCGCACCCGGGTCCGCCTGAACCGTTCACTGGATCTACTGGACCGGGGACACCTGGTGAGCGCGGTCGCGGCACGGGTGGGATTCGTCAGCACCAACGGCTACATCCTGGCCTTCCGGAAGCACTTCGGCTGCACGCCGGGGGCCTGGGTGAAGGGGCGCGCGGAGCACGCCGACTCCCTTCCGGAGCACGTGGCCTGAGTCGCCGTCCGGAGCCATCGGCTCCCCGCGCCGCGGGTCTCGCGTCGGCTTGACACCCCCTCACCCCTCACGGATCTTAGGCTAGCCTTACCTAATTGCTCAGGTGTCAGGGCGGTCGGACTCTCGACCCCGCCCGGCGGTCGGCCCGTTCGGGACGACTCCCCCGCACCACACAGCCAGCCCCCCGCAAGGAGATCCAGCATGACCGCGACCAACCCCTTCGAGGACGCCGACGCCCGCTACCTCGTGCTCGTCAACACCGAGAACCAGCACTCGCTGTGGCCGGCGTTCGCCGAGGTCCCGAGCGGCTGGACCGTCGTGCACGGCGAGGACTCCCGCGAGGGCTGCGCCCGGTACGTCGACGCCCACTGGACCGACATGCGCCCCGCGAGCCTCGCGGCCCGCGCCTAGGCCCTGCCGTCACACTCCCGCCCGCCCCGCGACACCCCCGCCACGAGACCCCCGACACCGGCTTCGGCGCCGGGGGTCCGCGCCGGTACGGACCTCGTCCGTACCGGCCCCACCCGCGCTCAGGCCAGGACGCGCACCAGGACCCGGGAGCCCCGCGCCGGGTCGAGGCGGGCGCGCCATTCCGGGGGCGCCTCGCCCTCGCCGCCCACGACGAAACCGTGGCGCAGGAAGAGCAGCCCGCTGCCGGCGGTCGCGGTGAACACCCGGGACGCCCCCCGGGCCGCGGCCTCGGCGAGCACGGCCCGCAGTAGCGCGGAGCCGATACCGCGCCCCTGGTTCCCGGCCGCCACGCAGAAGTTGTAGAGCACGGCGGCCGCCCGGCCGTGCGCGTCGATACGGCGACGCAACGCGACACAGCCGGCCAGGTCTCCGTGCGCGGTCTCGGCGACGAGGAAGTCCGCCGCGTCTCGGGCGTACCGGCTCGCCGGACGGTCCCGCAGCGCCCCCTCGCGTACGAAGGGCACGGACAGCCGGTGCACGGCGGCGGCGTCGGACCGCCCGGCGGGGCGGACGACGGCGACGGACTCCGACCGGAGGCCCGGGCGGGGCGTGGCTGTGGTCAACGGCTTCTCGCTCTCGTGGTGTTGGAGGCGGCGGGTTCACCGGGACCGTCGCCGCTTGACTCCACCACACCATAGATAGTTAGGTAAGCCTTACCTAACCAAGCCTGCCTCATCGCAGCATTCACAGCATTCGCAGCACTTCACATGTCGGACGGGAAGAGGACACGACCATGGTCGACACGGCCGGACAGCAGGCGTTCACTCGCGAGCGGCTCACGCGGGACGTCGCCGACGTGTTGTACGTCGAGGCCTCGGAGGTCGAGCCGGGTGAGAGCCTCATCGAGCAGGGTCTCGACTCGATCCGTCTGATGACCCTGGTCGAGGGCTGGCGCGCGGACGGCGCGGAGATCGGCTTCGTGGACCTGGCCGAACGCCCCACCCTCGACGCGTGGTTCGAGCTGTTGGGCACGACGACGGGAGCACCCCGTGCGCGCCGGTGACCTCCTCATCGACATCGGTCCGCTGCGGACCAGCCGCGAGTTCCGGGCGATCTTCATCGCCCGCGTGGTCTCGCTGTTCGGTCTCGGCATGGCCACCGTGGCCCTCTCCGCCCAGGTCTTCGGCCTGACGCGCTCCACCTTCGGGGTCGCCGTCTCCAGCATGATCATGAGCATCACCGTGCTCGTCGGCTCCCTGTGGGGCGGCTGGATGGCCGACCGGACCGACCGGAGGACGCTGATCCTCTGGGCCCGCGGCTCCGCCGCGCTCGCCTTCGCCGGCCTCGCGGTCAACGCCTTCCTGCCCGCCCCGGAGCTGTGGGCGATCTACCTCTGCGTCGCCTGGGACGGACTGGCCACCGGAGTGAGCGTCACCGCGCTCATGGCGGTCGCGCCGACCCTGGTCCGGCCGGACCAACTGCCCGCCGCCGGCGCACTGATCTCCCTCACCGGCGAGATCGGCTCCGTCACCGCCCCGTTCATCGGCGGCATCCTGCTCGCCGTCTCCGGCCCCGGACCGGTGTTCGCCTTCACCGCGGTCACCACCGGCATCACCACCCTGCTGCTGCTCCGGCTGCGCCCGCTGCCCCCGTTCGAGGACGAGGACGGGGACGACCCCGACGGCGCCGAGGACTCGGGTTCGCCGCTCGCCGCCTTCCGGTTCGCCGTGCGCAACCGCGTCGTCGGCGGCCTGCTGGCCCTCGGCGGGGTGAACGCGGTGTTCAGCCTGCCGGTCGTCCTCTTCCCCGAGCTGGTCTACACGGAGTTCGGCGGCGGCGACGTCATGCTCGGCGTGCTCTACACCGCTCCCGCCGTGGGCGCCGTGCTCGTCTCCGCGACGAGTGGCTGGATCACCCGAGCCGCGCGCCCCGGACGGCTGCTGCTGACCGCGGCGTTCGTCGGCGGCCTGGCCGTCATCGGCTTCGGCCTGAGCGGCAGCGCCACCGTCGCCTACGTGATGCTGGTGGTGGGCGGCGCGGCCGGGACGGTGTACGAGATCCTCGAGTACGCCCTCGTCCAGCACAACACCCCGGACCGGCTGCGTGGCCGGATCGTCAGCGTCGTCACCGCCCAGGGCACCACGGGCGGCATTCTCGGTGACGTCGAAGTGTCCCTGGTGGCCCGCTGGTTCAGCCCGGCCGGCGCCGCCGTCGCGAACGGCGCGATCTGTGCCGTCGCCGCCGTGGTCGTGGCCGTCACCGTCCCCGGACTGCGCAAGGCGACCCTGCCCCGCGAGGAGCCCGACGACGACGCGCCGCCCACCGGCGGCAGCGAGGCCCCGGTCCCCGCCGGGGACGTCCGGCCGGCCGCCGCCTGACCCCGGCCGGAGAACCCGCGCCGACGGGCACCGCCACCGGGCGCCCCGCGCCTTCCCCGGCCGCACTCCCCTCCGCCTCCCCCACTCCCCTCCTCGCCTTTTCCTTCCCACGGACGGACACCGATCCGCCGCGGGTGAACCTGGAGCAAGATCCATGACCGAGCGTGCTTTGCGGCGTCTCCCCCTCACCGGGGCTCAGACCGGTGTCTGGTACGGGCAGCGGCTCGCCCCCGACTCCCCGGTCTACAACGTCGGCCAGTACGTCGAGATCGACGGCACGCTCGACGTGGACCTCTTCGAGGCGGCCGTCCGCCGCGTCGTCGACGAGTGCGAGGCCCTCACCGTCCGCTTCGTGGAGGACGAGTCGGGCACCCCCTGGCAGATCCTGGCCGAGGGGCCCTGCCGGGGACCGGTCCTGGAGGTGGTCGACCACCGCGCGGAGCCCGACCCCACGGCCGCCGCGCTCACCCGGATGCGCGCCGACATGGGCACGCCGGCCGACCCGGCCGGCTCGCCGCTCTTCGCGTTCGCCCTGCACATCGTGGCCCCCGGCCGCACCCTCTGGTACCAGCGCGTCCATCACATCGCGCTCGACGCCTACGGCTTCTCGCTGGTCTCCCGTCGCACCGCGGAGGTCTACTCGGCACTCGCGCGCGGCGAGGAGCCCGGTCCGACCCCGTTCGGCCCGCTGTCCGCCGTACTGGACGAGGAGAGCGCCTACCGCGCCGGCGCGCGGTACGCCGATGACCGCGCCCACTGGCTGGCCCGCCTCGAAGGCCGCACCGCCCACGAGCCGCTCTCCGGCGCCTCGTTCCCGGCGGCGCCCGACTTCCTGCGCGCCGAGGCCGTCGTCGGCCCCGAGGCAACCGCCGGACTGCTGGCCCTCGCCCGGGCCACGCGCTCCACCTGGGCCGATGTGGTGACGGCCGCGTTCGCCGCCTTCCTCTACCGCTCGACCGGCGACCGCGACGTGCTCCTGTCGCTGCCCGCGATGGCCCGTCTCGGCTCCGCCTCCCTCACGGTCCCGGCGATGGTCGTCAACGTGCTCCCCCTGCGCGTCGCGGTACGGCCCGGGCAACCGCTGGCCGAGCTGGTCGCCGCGGTCGCGGACGGCATCCGCGACCTCCGCCGCCACCAGCGCTACCGCGCCGAGGACATCCGAAGGGACCTCGGTCTCGTCGGCGGCGACCGCGGCCCGCTCGGTCCCATGGTCAACGTGAAGGCCTTCGACAACGCCCTCGGCTTCGCCGGCGCCCCCGGGGCCGTGCACAACATCGCCGCCGGGCCGGTGGACGACCTCACCCTGGCCGTCCGCCACGACGCCACCGAGGGCCGCATCCGCCTCGAACTCGACGCCAACCCCCTGGCCTACGACGCCGCTTCGCTCGCGGCGCGGACCGCCGAGTTCGCCCGCTTCCTCACCGAAGCCGCGACCGCCGGCCCCGACACCCCCGTCGGCCGGCCCGACCTGGTGGACGCCGAGCGGCGGGCCGCCCTGCGCGATGCGGCCGCCGTCAC
The DNA here is from genome assembly GCF_055574655.1 of Streptomyces sp. NPDC029956. NCBI lineage: Bacteria > Bacillati > Actinomycetota > Actinomycetes > Kitasatosporales > Streptomycetaceae > Streptomyces > Streptomyces sp. NPDC029956. Next base: position 129,363 of record NZ_JBVHZJ010000001.1, read on the forward strand.
GGAGCGGGAGATCGAGTCCGGCACGGTCGTGGACGCCTTCGCCGCGCGGGCCCTCGCCCACCCGGCGGAGACCGCCCTGATCGCGGGCCGGGACGAGCTCACGTACGCCGAGCTCGACGCCCGCGCCAACACGCTGGCCCGGCTGCTCGTCGCGCACGGCGTCGGACCGGAGTCCTTCGTCGGCCTCGCCCTGCCGCGCGGCACCGATCTCGTCGTCGCCGTCCTCGCCGTCCTCAAGGCCGGCGGAGCCTATCTGCCGCTCGACCTGGACTACCCGGCGGACCGCCTGGAGTTCATGGTCCGCGACGCCCGCCCGGCCTGTGTGCTCACCACCCTCGCGGGGGCGGCGGACGCCCCGGACGTACGCGGCACCGAGACCGTCGTCCTGGACGCGCCCGACACCCTGGCCGCGCTCGCGGACCTCTCTCCCGCCCCGCTCGACGCGGCCGAGGCGCCCGCGCTCTCCGGCGACCACCCGGCGTACGTCATCCACACCTCGGGCTCCACCGGACGCCCCAAGGGAGTCGTCGTCCCGCACGCCGCGCTCGCCAACTTCCTCCGGATGCAGGCCCACGAGCTGGCCATGGCCCCCGGCGAACGGCTCGTCGCCGTCACCACGATCTCCTTCGACATCGCCGCGCTCGAACTGCACGTCCCGCTCATCAGCGGCGCGACGGTGGTGCTCGCCGACCGTCACACCGTCCGCGACCCGGCCGCGCTCGCCGCCCTGGTCGACACCCACCGGCCCGCGGTCATGCAGGCCACGCCGTCGCTGTGGCACGCCCTCCTCGAGGACGGCCGGCCGGAGGGCCTCGGTACGACGAGGGTCCTCGTCGGCGGTGAGGCGCTGCCCGCCGTCCTGGCCGAGCGACTGACCCGTACGGCCGCGTCCGTCACCAACGTGTACGGGCCGACCGAGGTCACCGTCTGGGCCACCTCCGCCGTCCTGCCGCCCGACCACACCGGCACCCCGGACATCGGCCTCCCCTTCTGGAACACCCGCGCCCACGTCCTCGACGGCGCGCTGCGCCCCACCCCGGACGGCCGTCCCGGCGAGCTGTACCTCGCGGGCGCCCAGCTCGCCCGCGGCTATCTCGGCCGCTTCGCACTGACCGCCGAGCGGTTCGTCGCCGACCCGTACGGCCCTCCCGGCAGCCGCATGTACCGCACGGGCGATCTGGTGCGCCGCCGCCCCGACGGCCGCATCGACTTCCTCGGCCGTGCCGACGACCAGGTCAAGGTCCGCGGCTTCCGCATCGAACTCGGTGAGATCGAGAGAGTTCTGACGGATCGTCCGGGAGTCGCGCGCGCGGTCGTCGTGGTGCGCGAGGACGTGCCGGGATCGCAGCTCCTCGTCGGGTACGTGACCGCCGCCGACGGCGGCGCCCCGGACGCCGACGCCCTGCGGCAGGCCTCCGCCGAGCGACTGCCCGCGTACATGGTGCCGTCCGCCGTGGTGGTCCTCGACGCCTTCCCCCTCACCGCCAACGGCAAGATCGACCGCAGGGCGCTGCCCGCCCCCGACCTCGCCGGGCCGGCCGCGGCAGGCGGCCGGGTCCCGCGCGGCGCGCGCGAGGAGATCGTCACCGGCGTCTTCGCCGACGTCCTGGAGATCGGGTCGGTCGGTCCCGACGACGACTTCTTCGACCTGGGCGGTCACTCGCTGCTCGCCGGCCGGGTCGCGGCCCGGGTCCGCGGCGCCCTGGGCACCGCGTGCGGGGTCAGGGACGTCTTCGAGGCCCGTACACCGGCGATCCTCGCCGAACGCCTCGGCGCCCGTGCGGAGTCCCCGGCCCGGCCGGCGCTCACGGCCGGCGACCGGCCCGAGGTGCTGCCGCTCTCCCACGCTCAGCGCAGGCTGTGGTTCCTCCACCAGCTGGAGGGGCCGAGCACCACGTACAACATCCCGTTCGTGGCCCGCTTCGACGAACTCCTCGACACGGAGGCGCTGGACGCGGCGCTGTGGGACGTCGTCGCCCGCCACGAGGCGCTGCGCACGGTCTTCGCCGACCGCGACGGCGAGCCCTCGCAGCGGATCCTCGCCCCCGAGGACGTGGACGTCCGCCTGCGGGTGGAGGAGACCGACCGGGAGCGGTTCGACGCGGTGGTGGAGGGCGCCCTGGGGCACCTCTTCGACCTGGCGGCCGAGGCGCCGGTGCGGGTGACGGTGGTGCGCGACGCCGAACGCGGCACCGACGCCCTGGTGGTCGTGCTGCACCACATCGCGAGCGACGAGTGGTCCATGGGGCCGTTCCTCAAGGGCCTCGAGCAGGCCTATGCGGCGCGCCGTGCGGGCCACGCCCCGGACTTCGCCCGGCCCGAGGCCGGACTCGCCGTCCAGTACGCCGACTTCACGCTCTGGCAGCGGGACCTCCTCGGCGATCCGGCCGACCCCACGTCCCTCACGGCCCGTCAGGCCGCCTACTGGCGCGACACCCTGGCCGGGCTCCCCGCCGAGCAACCGCTGCCCACCGACCGGCCCCGCCCCACCGTCGCGGGCAACGCGGGCGGCATGGTCCACCGTGAGGTGCCCGCCGCTCTCGCCGCCCACGTCCGCGGGCTCGCCCGCGAGTCCGGCAGCAGCGTCTTCATGGTCGTCCACGCGGCCGTCGCGGCCCTGCTGCACCGCCTCGGCGCGGGCGACGACATCCCCCTCGGCAGCCCCGTCGCCGGCCGCTCGGACCCGGCGCTCGACGCACTCGTCGGCTTCTTCGTCAACACGGTCGTGCTCCGCGCGGACCTCTCCGGCGATCCCGCCTTCACGACGCTCCTCGAGCGGGTCCGCGCCGCCGACCTGGCCGCGCTCGACCACGCCGACCTGCCGTTCGACACGGTCGTGGAGACCGTCGACCCGGTCCGCTCCCTCACCCGGCACCCGCTCTTCCAGACCATGGTGTCGCACAGCACCGTCACCCAGGACGTCCGCGCCCTCTTCGGCCTGGACGCGCGCGTGGACCGGGTCGACCCGGGCGTCACCAAGTTCGACCTCGACATCACGTTCTCCGACACCGCCCACGGCGACGCGCTCGACCTGGAGGTGTTCTACTCCTCCGCCCTCTTCGACCGGGCGACCGCCGAGACGCTCGCCGAGCGGCTGCTGCGCCTCCTCGCACAGGCCGTGGCCGACCCCTCGGCCCCGGTCTCCTCGTACGAGTTGCGCTCCGACGCCGAGCGGGACCTCCTGGAACGGTGGAACGACACCGCCGTCGCCCACTCCGGCCGGAGCGTGGTCGAGGTCCTCGACCGGCAGATCGCCCGGACCCCCGAGGCCGTCGCCCTGGTCGGCGGCGACGAGCGGCTCACCTTCGCCGAGCTCGGCGAGCGCGTCTCCCGGCTCGCGTTGCTGCTCGCCGAGGAGGGTGTGGGCCCCGACGCGGTCGTGGCGCTCGCCGTGCCCCGGTCCACCGACTCCGTCGTGGCCGCCTTCGCGGTCCTCAAGGCCGGCGGCGCCCACCTGCCGCTGGACCTCGACCACCCGGCGGAACGCCTGGAGTACATGCTGCGGGACGCGGGACCCGTCTGCGTCGTCACCACGACGTCCGTCGACGGCGCGGTGCCGCAGCTTCCCGGGGTGGCCCGGCTCGCCCTGGACGACCCGGCGGTACGGGCCCGGCTCGCGGCAGCCTCCGGTCCCGCGCCGCGCACGCCGCGCCCCGACGACCTGGCGTACGTCATCTACACCTCGGGCTCCACCGGCCGCCCCAAGGGCGTCGGCCTGCACCACGCCGGTCTGGCCAACCTGTACCGGGACCACGAGCGCGAGCTCTACCTCCCGGTCGCCCAGCGCCTCGGACGGCGGGTCCGCGCCCTGCACACCGCCTCGTTCTCCTTCGACTCCTCCTGGGAACAGCTCCTGTGGCTGATCGCCGGGCATGAACTGCACGTCCTGGACGAGTACGGCCGCCGGGACGCCGACGCCGTCGTCGCCCATGTCCGCGAGCAGCGGGTCGACGCGCTCGACGTCACCCCGTCGTACGCCCGCCACCTCATCGACGCCGGCCTGCTCACCGGCGCCTGGCGGCCCCCGCTGTTCCTCCTCGGCGGCGAGGCGGTGCCGCCCGCGCTGTGGACCGAACTCCGGGAGATCCCGGGGGTCGAGACCGTCAACTACTACGGTCCCACCGAGTTCACGGTCGACGCGCTCGTCGCCCGCGTGACGGACTGCGCGACGCCCGTCGTCGGCCGCCCGCTCGACAACACCCGGGCCCACGTCCTGGACGCCGGCCTCCGGCCCGTCCCGCCCGGGGTACCGGGCGAGCTGTACCTCGCGGGCGTCCAGAACGCGCGCGGCTACCTGGGGCGGCCCGCCCTCACGGCGGAGCGTTTCGTCGCGGACCCGTACGGTCCCTCCGGCAGCCGCATGTACCGCACCGGCGACGTGGTCCGCCGACGCGCCGACGGCCCGGTCGAGTTCCTCGGCCGCGTCGACGACCAGGTGAAGATCCGTGGCTTCCGGGTCGAGCCGGGCGAGGTCGAGGCGGCCCTCACGGCCCGCCCGGACGTGGCCTCGGCCGCCGTCGTCGTGCGCGAGGACACCCCCGGCGTACCCCGCCTGGTGGCGTACGTGACCGGCGGGGCCGACCCGACGGAGGTCCGCCGGGCCCTCGCCGAGGAACTGCCGGAGTACATGGTCCCGGCGGCGGTCGTCGCCCTGGACGTCCTCCCGGTGAACGTGAACGGCAAGCTCGACCGGGCGGCCCTGCCCGTCCCCTCCCTCACGGCCGCCGAGCCGTCGCGGGCCCCGCGCGGGGAGGCGGAGGAACGACTCGCCTCCGTCTACGCCGAGGTCCTCGGGCTCGCGTCCGTCGGCGCCGAGGACGACTTCTTCGCCCTCGGCGGCCACTCGCTGCTCGCCACCCGGGTCGTCGCCCGGGTCCGCGCGACCGGTGCGGCCTGCTCCGTCCGGGACGTCTTCGAGGCGCGTACGGTCGCGGCGCTCGCGGCCCGCCTCGCGGAGCGCGCGTCGCACACCCGCCCGGTCCTGGCCCGGGCCGCCGAGCGCCCGGAGCTCCTGCCGCTCTCGTACGCCCAGCGGCGGCTGTGGTTCCTGCACCGCGTGGAGGGCCCCAGCGCCACCTACAACATCCCGCTCGCCCTGCGGCTGCGGGGCGTGGTGGACGAGCCCGCGCTGCGAGCGGCGCTCGGGGACGTGGTGGGCCGGCACGAGGTGCTGCGCACGGTGTTCACGGAGATCGACGGCGAGCCGTACCAGCGGATTCTCGCGCCCGGCGAGACCGAGGTGTCCCTCGCGGTCCGGCGGGTGCCGGCCGCCGACCTGCCGGGGCTGGTGGAGGCGGAGGCGACCGAGGTGTTCGACCTGACGGCCGAACTCCCGCTGCGCGCGGTCCTCTTCGGTCCGTCCGACGACAGTGCCTCCGACGACGAGCACGTCCTCGTGGTGCTGCTGCACCACATCGCGACGGACGAGTGGTCCACCGGCCCGCTCCTCGCCGACCTCGACACCGCCTACACGGCCCGCGCCGCCGGCCACGCGCCGGAGTTCGCGGCTCTGCCCGTGCAGTACGCCGACTACGCCCTCTGGCAGCGCGAACTGCTCGGGGACGCGGACGACCAGGACTCCCTGGCCGCACGCCAGGCCGCCTACTGGCGCGAGACCCTCACCGGCCTCCCCGAGGAACTGACCCTCCCCACCGACCGGCCACGCCCCGCCACACCCTCGCACCAGGGCGACACGGTCACGGCCGAGTTGCCCGCCGAGCTGGTGAACGCACTCGACCGGCTGGTCGCGGAGTCCGGCGCGACGATGTTCATGGTGGTGCACGCCGCCGTCGCGACCCTGCTGCACCGGCTCGGCGCGGGCGACGACATCCCCCTCGGCACCCCGGTCGCGGGCCGGGGCGACAGCGCCCTGGACGACCTCGTCGGCTTCTTCGTCAACACGGCGGTCCTGCGGACCGATCTCGGTGGCGACCCCACCTTCGCGGAGCTGCTCCGCAGGGTGCGGGCCACCGACCTCGTCGCGCTCGACCACGCGGACCTGCCCTTCGACGCCGTCGTGGAGACGGTCAACCCCGCCCGCTCCCTCTCCCGTCACCCCCTCTTCCAGACGATGGTGGCGTACGAGGGCGGCGGCCCGGACATCTCCCGCCTCCTCGGAACGGACACCGAGGAGTACGAAGTCCGGGGCGGCGCGGCCAAGTTCGACCTGGAGATCCTCTTCCGGCGTACGGACCGGGCGGGCGAGCCCGGCATGACCTGCGGTGTGCGCTATGCCACGGACCTGTTCGAGCGTTCCGGCGCCGAACGGCTGACGGAGCGTCTGCTCCGGCTGCTCCAGGGCCTGGTGGCGTCTCCCGGTGCTCCCGTGGCCTCGATCGACCTCATGGACGCGGCCGAGCAGCAGCGGCTCGACGTGTGGAACGACACCGCGCGCGTCCTGGACGGGCCGGCGAACCTGGCCGACCTGGTCGCCGCCGGAGCCGTGGACCCGAAGGGACCCGCCCTCGTCTTCGAGGGCGAGGACCTCTCCCGGGCCGACTTCGACGCACGCGTCAACCGCCTCGCCCGGCTCCTCATCGGGCGCGGAGTGGGACCGGAGTCCGTCGTCGGCGTGGCTCTCCCCCGCTCCTTCGACCTGCTCATCGCGATCCACGCCGTCGTCCGCGCGGGCGGCGCCTACCTCCCCCTCGACCTCACCCTCCCCACCGACCGCCTCACCCACATGACGGAGACGGCCGCGCCGGTGTGCGTGCTGACCGACCTCGATCGGCTCGGAGGGCTGCCCCTGGCGTGCGAGGCCGAGCCGGTCGTCCTGGACGCGCCCGAGGTACGGGCGGAGCTGGAGGAGCTGTCGGAGGAGGAGGTGACGGACACGGACCGGGTCGCGCCGCTGCTGCCGCACCACCCGGCGTACGTCATCTTCACCTCCGGCTCCACCGGACGCCCGAAGGGCGTGATGGTCGAACACCGGGCCATCGTGAACCGGTTGGCGTGGATGCAGCACGCGTACAGGCTGACGCGCGCCGACCGGGTCCTCCAGAAGACACCGACCGGTTTCGACGTCTCCGTCTGGGAACTCTTCTGGCCCCTCGCCCAGGGCATCCCCCTCGTCATCGCCCGACCCGAGGGCCACAAGGACCCCGACTACCTCGCCGAACTGATCCGCGCACAGCGGGTCACGGTGATCCACTTCGTCCCGTCGATGCTCCAGGCCTTCCTGGACGGCGGCGACGTGGTGTCGTGCCCGAGTCTGCGGGTCGTCGTGTGCAGCGGCGAGGCCCTGCCCTCCGAGCTCGTGTCCCGATTCCACGCCTCCGCCGGGGATCTCACGATCGCCCTGGAGAACCTGTACGGGCCGACCGAGGCGGCGGTCGACGTCACGGCTGCCCCATGCCCTCCGGGCGGCTCCACCGGCGTCTCGGCATCGATCGGCTCTCCCGTCTGGAACACCCAGGTCCACGTCCTGGACTCCCGCCTCCGACCCGTCCCCGTCGGCGTCCCCGGAGAGCTCTACCTCGCCGGAGTCCAGCTCG
>NZ_JBVHZJ010000001.1:136951-204178 GCF_055574655.1 Streptomyces sp. NPDC029956
TCCGCGGCTTCCGCATCGAACCCGGCGAGATCGACACCGTCCTGGGAACGGCCCCCGGGGTCACCCGCGCCGTCACCGTCATCCGCGAGGACCGGCCGGGGAGCCGCAGGCTCGTGGCGTACGCGGTCCCTGCGACGGGTACGGTCCTCGACGCCGACGCGCTGCGGGCCCACGCCGCCGCGCAGCTGCCCGAGTACATGGTGCCGAGCGTCTTCCTGGAGATCCCGGCCGTCCCCCTCTCCCCCAACGGCAAGCTCGACCGCCGCGCACTCCCCGCGCCGCCGGAGCCTCGGTTCACCGCACCGGCCCCCGTGGCGGCGGCCGTCGCGGGACCGGTGTCCGGCGAAAGTCCGGCGGAGCTGTCGGCCCGGCTGATGGCCGAGGTCCTCGGGCTGCCCGCCGTGGGCCCCGAGGACAACTTCTTCGAGCTGGGCGGCGACAGCATCGTCTCCATCCGCCTCGTGAGCCAGGCCCGCAAGGCGGGTCTCAAGGTGACGGCCCGCCAGGTGTTCCAGCACCCGACGCCCGCCGGGCTCGCCGCCGTCGCCGCGCCGACGGCGGACGCCGCGGTCGCCGTGCCCCCCGCCGAGCAGGGAGTGGGGCCGCTCGTCCTGCCTCCGGTGGCACGGTGGCTCGCCGAGCGCGGCGGACCGTTCCGCCGGTTCTGTCAGGCCCGTCTGGTCCTGGTGCCCGCCGGGGTGCGGCACGCCGATCTCACGACCGCCCTTCAGGCGGTGCTCGACCTCCACGACGGGCTGCGGCAGGTGCTGACCGTGACGCGGCCAGGCGTGTGGAGCGCGGAGGTGGTCCCGGCGGGCTCGCTGTCGGCGGCCAGGGTGCTGCGTACCGTCGACGCGTCCGGGCTCGGCACCGGGGCGCTGCGGGAGCTGGTGGGCCGCGAGTCGGACCGCGCCGCCGGCGCACTCGACCCGGAGTCCGGGGCGACCGTGCGGGCCGTGCACCTGGACGCCGGTCCCGGTGAACCGGGCAGGCTGCTGCTCGTCGCCCACCACCTGGTGGTGGACGAGGTGTCCTGGCAGATCCTGCTGCCCGACCTGCGGGCGGCCTGGGAGGCCGCGTCGGCCGGGCGGGTGCCCGCGCTCGAACCCGTGCCGACGGCGCTGCGCACCTGGACGGCGGGGCTGCTCGCCGAGGCGCACGGCGGGCGGCGGACGGCCGAGCTGGACCGGTGGTTCGAAGCGGCGGCGCCGGGCGCGCGGCTGCTGACCGATCGGCCCCTGGACCCGGCGCGGGACACGGTGGCGACGGCCCGGCGGCTGACGGTCCGGCTGTCGGCCGAGCGGACCGAGCCGCTCCTGTCGGCGGTGCCGCAGGCCTTCCACGGCACCGTCAACGACACGCTGCTCACCGCGCTCGCGCTCGCCGTGGGCGACTGGGCGGCGCGGGCCGGACGTGCGGTGGACGGGGTGACCGTGGATCTGGAGGGTCACGGCCGGGAGCAGGACCTCGTGCCGGGTGCCGATCTCACGCGGACGGTCGGCTGGCTGACCAGTGTCTATCCGCTGCGGCTCACCGCCGACGGTTACGACCCGGTCGCCGTGGCCGCCGGGACGCAGGACGCGGGGACGGCGCTGAAGGAGATCAAGGAACGGGTCCGTGGTGTTCCGGACGGCGGGATCGGCGCGGGGCTGCTGCGGTACGCGAACGCGGCCACGGCGGGGCTGTTCGCGCGGGGCGCGGGCCCCGAGATCCTGTGGAACTACCTCGGCCGGCAGACCGCGCGGACACAGTCCGTGTGGGGTCCGGCGGCGGAGGCCGACGCGCTCGCCGTACGGCCCGATCCGGACATGCCGCTCTCGCATCCGCTGGCGGTCGACGCCGAGATCGACAACGGCCCGGACGGTCCCGAGCTCGCCGCCACCTTCGTCTGGGCGGGCGAGGCGCTCTCCCAGAACACGGTGGGCGAGCTGACGGACGGCTGGCTGGCCGCCCTCGACCTGCTCGCCGCCTGGGCGGCCGGCGGTTCGTCCGCCGGTCACACCCCGTCCGACCTCGACCTGCTCGACCTCGACCAGAACCAGATCACCATGCTCGAAGAGATGTGGAGGGCCCAGCAGTGACGCAGGCTCGTATCGAGGACATGCTGCCGCTGTCCCCCCTGCAGCAGGGCATGCTGTTTCACTCCGTCTACGACGGTGAGGGCGCCGACGTGTACACCGTGCAGGTGTCGGTCGGGCTGGCCGGGCCGGTGGACGCCGGGCGGCTGGAGCGGGCGGCGGTGGCGCTGCTGCGCAGGCACCCGAACCTGCGGGCAGGGTTCTGGCACGAGGGGGTTCCCCAGCCGGTGCAGTTCGTGCCGGCGGAGGTGACGTTCGGGGTCGAGCGGGTCGATCTGTCGGAGCCCGGCGCGAGGGGCGTCGACGGTGCGCCCCTGACGGGCGCCTCGGTCGAGGAGCGGCTCGCGACGCTCCGGCGGGCCGAGCTGGCGCGGCGGTTCGCGCTGCACCGGCCGCCGCTGCTGCGGCTGGTCCTCGCGCGTCTCGCGGACGACGATCACCGGCTGATGATCACGGTCCATCACATCCTGGTCGACGGCTGGTCGATGCCGCTGCTCGTGGGTGATCTGCTCGCGCTGTACGCGGCCGACGGGGACGCCTCGGGCCTTCCGGCGGTACGCCCCTACCGCACGTATCTGAAGTGGCTGAAGGAGCAGGACACGCCGGCGGCGGAGGCGGCCTGGCGGTCGGCGCTCGCCGGGGTCGAGGAGGCGTCGCTGGTCGCGGCGCCGGACCCGGCGCGGGCGCCGGTGCGGCCCGGGGTGCACGCCCTGGAGCTGTCGTCGGCCGCCACGGACCGGCTGACGGCGGCGGCGCGGCGGCTCGGCACGACACCGAGCACGCTGATCCAGTGCGCGTGGGGGCTGCTGCTCGGCGGTCTGACGGGGCGGCAGGACGTGGTGTTCGGTCTGACGGTGTCGGGGCGTCCGGACGAGATACCGGGCGTCGAGTCGATGCTCGGCCTGTTCATCACCACCGTTCCGGTGCGGCTCGCGACCCGGCCCGAGGAGACGGTCGAGGGGCTGCTGCGCCGCTTCCGTGACGAGCAGAACGCCCTCCTCTCCCATCACCACCTGGGGCTGCGGCTGATCCAGAGGCAGAGCGGCGGCGGCGAGCTGTTCGACACGCTCGTCGTGATCGAGAACTATCCGGTGGACCCGTCGGCGCGCGAGACGGTCGCGGCCGGAGTGCGGGTGACGGGTGTCGAGGCGGAGGACGCCACGCACTACCCGCTGACCCTCGCGGTGTCCCTGGACGCGCGGGCGGAGCTGCGGCTGGAGTACCGGCCGGACGTGTTCGACGCGCGGGCGGCGGGGCTGATCGCGGACCGGCTGGCGCACGTCCTGGACCGGATCGCGGACGAGCCCGGTACGGCGGTGGGCGCGCTCGCACTGCTGCCGGCGGCCGAGGTGGAGCGGGTCCGGAGCAGCTGGCCGGGGACGGTGCGGGACGTGCCGTCGGGGACGGTCGCGGACGTGTTCGCCGAGCGGGCCGCCCGTACCCCCGACGCGACCGCGGTGGTCTGCGGGGAGTCCTCGCTGACCTTCGCCGAGCTCGGCGGGCGGGCCGCGCGGCTCGCGGGGCTTCTCGCGGAGCGCGGGGTCGGACCGGAGTCGGTGGTGGCGCTCGCCGTACCGCGCTCGGCGGAGACGGTGGTCGCGATCCTGGCCGTGCTGAAGGCGGGCGGCGCCTACCTGCCGCTGGACCTGGACCATCCGGCGGACCGGCTGGCTCTGATGATCGAGGACGCGGCGCCGGCGTTCGTGCTCACCACCGGGCGGGCGGTGCCGCTGCTGCCGCCGGCCGGGGACGGTCCCGAGCGGATCGTGCTCGACGCCCCGGAGACGGCCGCCGCGCTCGACGCCCTCCCGGCGGCGTGCGTGTCGCCCGAGATCGCGGACGGGCACCCGGCGTACGTCATCTACACCTCGGGGTCGACCGGGCGCCCCAAGGGCGTGGTCCTCACCCACGGCGGTCTGTCGAACCTGTACGCCAACCACGTCGCCCAGGTCTTCGGTCCCGTGGTCGACGCGACCGGCGGACGGACCCTGCGGGCGCTGCACACGGCCTCGTTCAGCTTCGACACCTCGTGGGAGCAGTTGTTCTGGCTGGTCGCCGGGCACGAGCTGCACGTGCTCGACGAGATGGGCCGCAGGGACGCCGAGTTCGTCGTCGGCTATGTGCGGGAGCACCGGGTGGACGCGATGGACGTCACCCCGACGTACGCGCTCGGGCTGCTCGACCGGGGTCTGCTCGACCCGGCCCGGCACAGTCCGGCGCTGCTGCTGCTCGGCGGCGAGGCGGTGCCGGAGGCGCTGTGGTCGGCGGTGCGGGCGGCGAGCGGGGTGATGTCGGTGAACCTCTACGGGCCGACCGAGTACACGGTGGACGCGCTCGCGGCGGATCTGGCCGACAGCGCCACCCCGGTGGTGGGGCGGCCGATCGGCAACACGCGCGCGTACCTCCTGGACGCGGCGCTGCGGCCGGTCCCGGCGGGCACGACGGGTGAGCTCTACCTGGCGGGGCGCGGTACGGCGCGCGGCTATCTGGGCCGGTTCGCGCTGACCGCCGAGCGGTTCGTGGCCGACCCGTTCGGGCCGCGAGGGTCGCGGATGTACCGCACGGGTGACCTGGCGCGGCTGCGGGCGGACGGCGAGCTGGAGTACCTGGGGCGCGCCGACGACCAGGTGAAGATCCGTGGTTTCCGGATCGAGCCGGGTGAGGTGGAGTCGGCGCTGGCGGCGGTGGCCGGGGTCGACGCGGCGGCGGTCGTGGTCCGTGAGGACTCGCCGGGTGTGAAGCGGCTCGTCGGCTATGTGACCGGCACGGCGGAGCCTGCGGCGATCCGCGCGGAGCTGGCCGATGTGCTGCCGGACTACATGGTTCCGGCCGCGGTGGTGGTGCTCGGCGCGCTGCCGTTCAATGTGAACGGCAAACTGGACCGGGCCGCGCTGCCCGCGCCGGTGTTGGGTGCCTCGCCGGACTCCCGGGCCCCGAGCGGGGAGCGGGAGGAGGCCCTGTGCCGGGTGTTCACCGAGGTCCTCGGGCTCCGTTCGGTCGGGGTGGACGACGACTTCTTCGCCCTGGGCGGCGACAGCATCGTGTCGATCCAGCTGGTGACGCGGGCGCGCAAGGAGGGTCTGGTCCTCACTCCGCGCGATGTGTTCGAGCAGCGGACGGTGGCGGGGCTCGCGGTGGCGGCCCGTACGCCGGACGCGCAGGGCGCGGCGCGGACCGCCCCGGATGCCGGCGGCCCGCTCGTGGAGCTGGACGAGGCCGGGCGGGCCCTCCTCGACCGGGTGTTCCCGGGTGCCGGGGAGGTGCTGCCGCTGGCACCGCTCCAGGAGGGGCTGTACTTCCACGCGCAGTACGACGACCGCGCGTTCGACGTGTACCTGATGCAGAACTTCGTGGAGCTGCGGCACGCGGTGGACACGGCCGCGCTGCGCGCCGCGTTCGACGCGATGCTGTGCCGGCATCCGAACCTGCGCTCGGCGTTCTGGCACGAGGGTCTGGCGGGTCCGGTGCAGGTGGTGCCCGCCGAGTGGGAGTTGCCCTGGAACGTACGGGATCTGACGGACCTTGACCGGGCCGGGCAGGACGAGGCGCAGCGGGTGTTCTCGCTGGAGGACGCGGCGACGCGGTTCGACCTGTCGGCGCCGCCGCTGATGCGCGTGACGCTGCTGAAGTTCGCCGAGGACCGGTGGATGCTCTGTGTGACGCAGCACCACATCCTCACCGACGGCTGGTCGGAGTCGCTCTTCTTCGAGGAGCTGTTCCAGCTGTACGGGGCGGGTGGCCGCGCCGAGGTGCTGCCGCCGGTCACTCCGTACCGCGCGTATCTCCGGTGGCTGGCGGGCACGGACACCGAGGCGGCGCTGACCGCCTGGCGGAACCATCTGTCGGGCCTGGACCAGGCGACGCTGGTGGCGTCGGCCGATCCGGCACGGCAGCCGGTGACCGCCGAGGTGGTGGACATCGCGCTCGGCGAGGAGACGAGTGACCGGCTGCGGGCGTTCGCCCGGGGTTGCGGCGTCACCCTGAACACGGTGCTCTCGGCGGCGTGGGCGCTGTCCCTGTCGGGGATGACCGGGCGGGACGACGTGGTGTTCGGCGCGACGGTCTCGGGGCGTCCGGCGGAGGTGCCGGGGGTCGACCGGATGATCGGCATGTTCATGAACACGCTGCCGTTCCGGGTCACGCTGCGGCCGGCGGAGACCCTGCGCGAGCTGCTCGTCCGGACGCAGGGCGAGCACGCGGAGCTGCTGCCCCACCACTACCTGGGCCTCGGCCGGATCCAGCAGGCGGCGGGCGTCGGGCAGCTCTTCGACACGCTGTACGTGTTCCGGAACACGCCCCTGGACGACACCGCGCGCGAGGAGGCGGTGGAGCGGCACCAGATCGGCTGGACGCACAGCGTCGACGGCACGCACTATCCGCTGACGCTCGCCGTCACGCCGGACCGCTCGCTCGAACTCAGCCTGGCCTACCGTCCCGACCTGTGCGGCCGGGGGACGGCGGAGGAGCTGGCGGGCCGGCTGCGGCTGCTCGTCGAGCAGTTCGCGGCGGGCGGCGCGACGCCGGTCGGCCGGCTGCGCACCCTGGAGGACGCCGAGCGGGCCGGGCTGCTCGCCCTCGGCGACGACACGGGGCACACGCTGCCGGACGTGTCGTTCATCGAGCTGTTCGCCCGGCAGGCCGCGCTGACACCGGACGCCACGGCGCTCGTCTTCGAGGACGAGCGGCTGACCTACGCGGACCTTGACGAGCGGGCGAACCGGCTGGCCCGTGCGCTGCTCGGACGCGGCGCCGGACCCGAGCGGACGGTGGCCCTGGGTCTGCCGCGCTCGGCGGAGTTCGTGGTCGCGCTGTTCGCGGTGCTCAAGGCGGGGGCGGCGTACCTGCCGCTGGACCTGGACCACCCGGTGGACCGGCTGGCCGCGATGGTCGGGGACGCGGGCCCGCTCTGCCTGGTCACGAGTTCGGCCGTGGCGGGCCGGGTACCGGTGGTGGCGGGCGTGCCGCCGCTGGTCCTGGACGACCCGGCGACGGTCGCGGAGCTGGCCGCGCTGCCGGGCGGTCCGGTGGCGGAGGAGGAGCTGGCGGCGCCGCGCGACGGCCGGCACCCGGCGTACCTGATCTACACCTCGGGTTCCACGGGCCGCCCCAAGGGTGTGGTCGTGCCGGGCTCGGGTCTGGTCAACATGCTGCTGAACCACCGGGAGCGGATCTTCGAACCCGCGGTCAAGCTGGCGGGCGGGCGCCGGATGCGGGTCGCGCACACCGTGTCGTTCGCGTTCGACATGTCGTGGGAGGAGTTCTTCTGGCTGGTCGACGGGCACGAGGTGCACGTCATCGGCGAGGAGCTGCGGCTCGACCCGGCGGCGCTGACCGCGCACTACGACCGGGTCGGCATCGACGTCGTCAACGTCACGCCGTCGTACGGGCAGCAGCTGGTCGACGCGGGGCTTCTGGACGAGGGGCGGCACCGTCCCTCTCTGGTGCTGCTCGGTGGCGAGGCGGTGCCCGACTCCCTGTGGTCGCTGATCGCGGAGACCGAGGGCACGATGGGCTACAACCTGTACGGGCCCACCGAGTACACGGTCAACGCGCTGGGTGCCGACGTCGGCGGCAGCGCCACGTCCTGTGTGGGCCGGCCGATCCACAACACCCGGGCGTACGTGCTCGACGGTGCGCTGCGGCCGGTGCCGCGCGGGGTGCCGGGCGAGCTGTACCTCGCGGGTGCGGGTCTGGCGCGCGGCTACCTCGCACGGCCGGCGCTGACGGCGGAGCGGTTCGTGGCCGATCCGTTCGGCGCGCCGGGCACGTCGATGTACCGCACCGGCGACCTGGTGCGCTGGCGCGAGGACGACGGGATCGACTACCTGGGCCGGGCGGACCACCAGGTCAAGATCCGTGGCTTCCGGATCGAGCTGGGCGAGATCGAGTCGGCGCTCGCCGCCGCGCCCGAGGTGGCGGCCGCCGCGGTGGTCGTGCACACGGGGGCGAACGGGGTGAAGCGGCTCGTGGCGTACACGGTGCCGGCCTCGGAGGCGGACCGTGGGGACCCGGAGGCGGTGACGGCCGCGCTGCGGACCCGACTGGCGGCGACCCTGCCGGAGTTCATGGTCCCGTCGGCGTTCGTCGAGCTGCCCGCGCTGCCCCTGACCGTGAACGGCAAGGTGGACCGCGTCGCGCTGCCCGCCCCGGTGTTCGCGGACGCGGGCGGCGGCCGGCCGCCGGAGGACGCCCGTGAGGAGCTGCTGTGCGGGATCTTCGCGGACGTGCTCGGCCTGGAGCGGGTCGGCGTCGAGGACAACTTCTTCGAGCTGGGCGGGCACTCGCTCCTCGCGATGCGGCTCGTCGGCCGCATCCGCGACGAGTTGGGCGTCCCCGTCCAGGTGGGCACGGTCATGTCGGCGCCGACGGTCGCGGACGTGGCGGCCCGGATCGGGTCGGACTCGCGCCGCGAGGCGCTGCGGGTGCTGCTCCCGCTGCGGGAGCGGGGCGGCAGGGCGCCGCTGTTCTGCTTCCACCCGGCCTCCGGGTTCAGCTGGCAGTACACGGGCCTGCTGCGTCACCTCGACGCGGACCGGCCGGTGTACGGCGTCCAGTCCCCCGGCCTGGCCGGGGAGCTGCCGGAGGCGACGGACGTCGCGGAGCTGTGCGAGCGGTACCTCGCGGAGATCCGCGCGGTGCAGCCCGAGGGGCCGTACCACTTCGTCGGGTACTCCTTCGGCGGGACGGTGGCGCACACCCTCGCGGCGATGCTCCAGGAGCGCGGGGAGGAGGTCGCGTTCCTCGCGCTCCTCGACGCCTACCCGCCGGAGCGGGACGACTGGTCGTACCTCGACACTCCGGAGTGGCGCGAACGGCTCGAACAGGAGGAGAGCGGCTTCCTGCTCTCCGTGGCGGGTCTCGGCGCGGAGGCCGGCGGGCGAGGGGACGTCTCCCGCGAGGAGGCGGTGGCCGCGATCCGGGACAGCCAGGGCCTCCTGGCCGGCTTCGACGACTCGCTGCTGCACGCGATCGTGGAGACCAACGTGCACTGTGTACGGCTGCTCTCCCGCAGCCGCACTCGGCGCTTCCACGGTGACGTCCTGTTCTTCACGGCCGCGCGGACGACTCCGGCCGGGGAGGCACCGCGGCTGGTGTGGCCCGCGTACGTGGACGGCGTCCTCACGGAGCACGTGCTCGACCGCGGTCATGACGAGCTGATGGTGCCGGAGGCGCTGGAGGAGATCGGCCCGCTCCTGGCCTCGGCGCTGCGCGCCGTCGCGGACGGTCCGTCAGCTCGCCGCTGAAACACGTCCGTTCGGAACTCCGCAGTCGGGGGCGCCCCGGGGCCCCCCGCCGTGACAAGCCCATGGGCCCATTCACTCAGCTTAGGTTAGGCGTACCTAAGTCAAGGAGGTATCGTGACTGAAAGCAGCAGACCGCGCGGTGAGTTCGAGGGGCGCGTGGCCCTCGTCACCGGCGCCGCACAGGGCATAGGCGAGGCCGTCGTGCACGCGCTCGCCGCGCGGGGCGCCACCGTCGCCGCCACCGACCGTGCGGCCGGCGCCCTCGCCGAGAGCGTCGCGCGGCTGACCGGGGACCACGGCGGAGAACGGGACCGGACCGCCGGAGCGGTCGTGCCCTACGCCCTGGACGTCGCCGACGGGGACGACGTGACCCGGACCGTGGGCCGCGTCGAGCGCGAACTCGGCCCGGTCGACATCCTCGTGAACGTCGCCGGAGTCCTCAGGACCGGACCCGCGCTCGACATGACGGACGAGGACTGGGCGGACACCTTCGCGGTCAACACCACGGGCGTGTTCCACCTCTCCCGGGCCGTGGTCGGCGGCATGGCCGCCCGGGGCTCCGGCTCCGTGGTGACGGTCGCCTCCAACGCCGCCGGCATCCCCCGCTCCGGAATGAGCGCCTACGCCGCCTCGAAGGCCGCGGCCGTCGCCTTCACCAAGTGCCTGGGGCTCGAGGTCGCCGCCCGGGGCGTCCGCTGCAACGCCGTCTGCCCCGGCTCCACCGACACCCCCATGCAGCGCGCGCTCTGGGACGGGCCCTCCGGCCCGCAGCGCGTGATCGCGGGAGACGCCGCCAGCCACCGCACCGGCATCCCGCTGGGCCGCATCGCCGACCCGGAGGACATCGCGGAGACCGTCGTCTTCCTCGCCTCCGACCGGGCCCGCCACATCACCATGCAGGACATCTACGTCGACGGCGGCGCCACCCTGCGATGACGGGCCGGGCCCTCACCGCCCACCCGCCCCGCACGCACCCGCCCCCCGACTCCTCCTCCCCACCCTCAGACCGAAACCAAGGAGCCCCGTGTCGACGGTCCACCAGGTCGCCGCGCACACGTCCGCGCCCGCAGACCCCCACTCCTCCGTCGGAGCCGCCACCGCGCTGCTCGACGCCTTCCGCCGGGGCGACCGGTTCCTCGCCACGCCCACCCGGACCCTGCTCGCCCACGGCGTCCGGCAGGAGGTCCCGCACGGCACCGCCCCGGTCGCCGAGCGGGTGACCGACGCCCTGCGGAAGGCCCGCTCCGACGGCCGGGCCGCCCCCGTCGTCCTCGGCGCCCTCCCCTTCGAAAAGGACGCCCCCGCCGCGCTCGTCATACCCGAGACGGTGCGCACCGGACCGGCCCTCGCCCACGACCCGCTGGTCGCACTGCCCGCCGCCGCGCCCCCGGCCACCGCCTGGTCCGTCCGGCCGGAACCCGAGCCCGAGGTGTACGCCAAGGGGGTCGCCTCCGCCGTCGACCGCATGTGGAACGGCGAGTTCAGCAAGGTGGTCCTCGCCCGCACCCTGGAGGTGACCGGCCCCGACGAGCTCGACCTCGCCGCGATGGTCCAGCGGCTCGCCCGCCGCGACCCGGCCGGCTACACCTTCGCGCTGCCCACCGGCCCCGACCGCACCCTGCTCGGCGCCAGCCCCGAACTCCTCGTCTCCCGGCGCGGCGACCGGCTGGTCTCCAACCCGCTGGCCGGCTCCGTCCCCCGCAGCGACGACCTCGCCGAGGACGTGCGCCGCGCCGCGGCCCTCCTGGAGTCCGCCAAGGACCTCCACGAGCACGCCGTCGTCGTCGACGCCGTGCACCAGGTGATGGCCCCGTACTGCTCCGCGATCGAGGTGCCCGCCCGGCCCTCGCTGATCCGCACCGCCACCATGTGGCACCTCTCCACCACCGTCACCGGAACCCTCGCGCAGCCGGAGGTGTCGGCTCTGGAGATCGCCTCCGCGCTCCACCCCACCCCGGCGGTCTGCGGCACCCCGACGCCGCTCGCGAGACAGGTGATCCGCGAGACCGAGCCCTTCGACCGGGGGTTCTTCACCGGCATCGTCGGCTGGGGCGACGCGGAGGGCGACGGCGAGTGGGTCGTCACCATCCGCTGCGCCGAGGCCGAGGGCCGCACGCTGCGCCTGTACGCGGGAGCCGGCATCGTCTCCGCCTCCGTGCCCGAGGCGGAGACCGCCGAGACCGCCGCCAAGTTCCGTACCTTCCTGAACGCCGTGGGAGCCGAACTGTGACCGCACCGACCCGGCCCGCCGCCCCGGACACGGAACCGGGGACGGCCCTGCCGGACACCGCCACGCCCACCTGGCCCGCCGAGTTCGCGGAGCGCTACCGCACGGCCGGCTGGTGGCGGGGCGAGACCTTCGGCGCCGTGCTCCGCGCCCGGGCGGAGACCCACCCCGACCGCGTGGCCGTCGTCGACCGCGCGGGCCCGGGCGGCGCCCGGCGCGCCTGGACCTACGGCGACCTCGACCTCCGCGCCGACCGGCTCGCCGCCGGGCTCGCCGCCCGCGGCATCGGCCACGGCGACAAGGTCGTCGTCCAACTCCCCAACGTCGCCGAGTTCTTCGAAGTGATCTTCGCCCTGTTCCGGCTGGGCGCACTGCCGGTCTTCGCGCTGCCGGCCCACCGCGAGTCGGAGATCTCCTACTTCTGCTCCTTCACCGAAGCGGTCGCCTACGTGGTCCCTGGCGAGGACGCGGGCTTCGACCACCGCGCCCTCGCGGCCACCGTGCTCGCCCGGACGCCCTCGCTGCGGCACGTGTTCGTCGTCGGCGGGGACGCCGGCCCCTTCGAACCACTGTCCGACGTCCCCGCGGAGCCGGTGGCCCTCACCGGCCCCGCCCCCTCGGACCTGGCGTTCCTCCAGCTCTCCGGCGGCAGCACCGGCGTGCCCAAGCTGATCCCCCGGACGCACGACGACTACATCTACTCGCTGCGCGGCTCCAACGAGATCTGCGGTGTCGACGAGAACAGCGTGTACCTCTGTGTGCTGCCAGCCGCCCACAACTTCCCGCTCTCCTCACCCGGTTCGCTCGGCGCCCTGTACGCCGGCGGCCGTGTGGTCATGTGCCCGCGGCCCGCGCCCGACGTGGCCTTCCCGCTCGTCCAGGACGAGGGCGTCACGATCACCGGTCTCGTACCGCCGCTCGCGCTCGTCTGGACCGACGCCGCCGCCGCGTCCGCCTACGACCTCTCCAGTCTCGACGTCCTGCTCGTGGGCGGGGCGAAGTTCGGCGAGGAGGCCGCCCGGCGCGTCAAGCCCGCGCTCGGCTGCACGCTCCAGCAGGTCTTCGGCATGGCCGAGGGCCTGGTCAACTACACCCGGCTCGACGACGACACGGAGACCGTCGTCACCACCCAGGGCCGGCCGATCTCGCCCGCCGACGAGATCCGGGTCGTCGACGACGAGGACGAGGACGTGCCGGAGGGCACGACGGGCCATCTGCTGACCCGCGGTCCGTACACCATCCGCGGCTACTGGAACGCGCCCGAGCACAACGCCCGCGCCTTCACCGCGGACGGCTTCTACCGCACCGGCGACCTCGTCCGGGTCACCCCGAGCGGCCATCTGGTCGTCGAGGGACGTGCCAAGGACCAGATCAACCGGGGCGGCGAGAAGATCGCCGCCGAGGAGGTGGAGAACCACCTGCTGGCCCATCCGTCGGTGCACGACGCCAACGTGGTGGCCGAGCCCGACCCGTACCTCGGCGAGCGGAGCTGCGCGTACGTGATCCCGCGCGCGGACGCGCCCGTGGTCGGGGCGCTCGCGCTGAAGCGGTTCGTCCGGGACCGGGGGCTCGCCGCCTTCAAGGTGCCCGACCGGATCGTCTTCGTGGAGGCCTTCCCCACGACCGGCGTCGGCAAGGTGTCCAAGAAGGACCTGCGCGCCCGCACCGCGCCCGGGACCTGACGCGCAAGCCGCACCCCGGCCCAGTCCGGCCCAGCCCGGCACCGTACGGCCCACCGAAGTCCAACACCCGCATCAGCACCAGCACTTGCCGAAACGGAACCGCCATGACCCTGCCCACTGTGGCGCCCTACCCCATGCCCCGCCCCGGCGAGCTCCCCGCCAACCGGGTGGAGTGGACCGTCGACCCGGACCGGGCCGTGCTCCTCGTGCACGACCTGCAGAACCACTTCCTCACCCCCTTCGACGCCGAGGCCGAGCCGATCACGGCCCTGCTCGCCAACCTCGACCGGCTCCGCAAGGAGGCCGCCCGGCTCGGCGTCCCCGTCGTCTACACGGCCCAGCCCGGCGGCCAGACCCCCGAACAGCGCGGCCTCCAGCAGGACTTCTGGGGTCCGGGGGTGCCGACCGACCCGCACGCCGTGGCCATCGCGGACGCCGTCGCCCCGGAGCCCGGCGACACGCTCCTCACGAAGTGGAAGTACAGCGCATTCGTCCGCACCGACCTCCTGGAGCAGTTGCGCGAGCAGGGCCGCGACCAGCTGGTCGTCACCGGCGTGTACGCGCACATCGGCGTCCTGATGACCGCCTGCGACGCGTGGATGCAGGACATCCAGGCCTTCGTCGTCGCCGACGCCGTGGCCGACTTCTCCGAGCGCGAGCACCGCATGGCCCTCGAATGGGCGGCGGGCCGGTGCGCGGTCGTCACGACGACCGACCAGGTCTTCTGAGCCGTCCCGTGCGCTACGAGGAACTGCCGGGCCACCCCGGAGTGGTGGCTGTCGCGGTGCACCCGAACACGGCGTCCGCCCGCGCACTCGCCACCCTGCTGGACTCCACGGAGACGGCCCGGGCAGGCGCCTTCCGCCACCCGGTGGACGCCGACCGGTACCTGGTCGCCCATGTGCTGCTTCGCCTGGTCCTGGCCGAGCGCGTGGGCGGGCGGCCCGACCGGCTGGCCTTCGCGCGTCGGCCCTGCGCCGGGTGCGGCGGTCCGCACGGCAAGCCCCACCTGCCGGACCACGGCGACGTGCACTTCTCGCTCTCCCACGCGGGCGACCGGGCCCTGGTGGCGGTGGCGTCCGTGCCGGTGGGGGTGGACGTGGAGACCGTGCCGGCCGACGGCGTGGTACGGGACGTGGGGGCCGCCCTCCACCCGCGTGAGCGGGCGGAGTTGGCGGCTCTTCCCGTCAACTCCCGCGCGGGCGCCTTCGCCCGCTGCTGGGCCCGGAAGGAGGCCGCGCTCAAGGCGACGGGAATGGCCCTGGTCCGGGGCGCCGCCGACCCCTACGTGGGGACCGGGCTCGCCCCCGCCCGGCCCTGCGGGCTCCGACTCACCGATGTGCTCCTCTCCGAGGGGCACGTGGCCGCCGTCGCCCACGAGGTGCGGCGGTCGGCCGCTCCGCCGGACGGGGATGCTCAGGTCACGGGAGCGCCGGCGACGGAGGCGATCCGCAGGGATTCGACCAGGTCGCGGTAGAGGGTGTCCGACACGAGCAGTTCCTCGTGCCGGCCCTGCGCCCGGATCCGGCCCGCCTCCATGACGACGATGGTGTCCGCGTCGACCACCGTCGACAGGCGGTGCGCGATCGTCACCACGGCGCCGGTGTCCGCGCGGGAGCGGAGGCACTCCTGCACGGCCGCCTCGGTCAGACCGTCGAGCTGGGCGGTGGCCTCGTCCAGGAGCAGCACGTCGGGGGTGGCGAGCAGCGCCCGGGCCAGGGCGATGCGCTGCCGCTCCCCGCCCGACACGTTCGCGGTGGCGAGCGGCGTGTCCAGTCCCTCCTCCAGGGCGTCGACCTTCTCCGTGAGCCGAACGTCGTGGAGGACGCGCAGCAGCTCCTCCGTGGTGGCGTCGGGCCGGGCGAGGAGCAGGTTGTCGCGGATCGTGCCGGGGACGACGGGGGTGTCCTGCTCGACGTAGGCGAGACGGGCCCGGATGTCGCCGTGGGCGTGGTCGCGGTAGGGCCGCCCGTCGAGGAGGAGTTCGCCGCCGGTCGGCTCCAGGAACCTCAGGACCAGGGAGAACAGGGTGGTCTTGCCCGCTCCCGAGGGACCGACGACGGCGGTGTGGCCGCGCCGGGGGATGACGAGGTCGATGTCCCGTACGGCGGGCCCGGCGTCCGGGCCGTAGGCCG
The DNA here is from genome assembly GCF_055574655.1 of Streptomyces sp. NPDC029956. Lineage (NCBI taxonomy): Bacteria > Bacillati > Actinomycetota > Actinomycetes > Kitasatosporales > Streptomycetaceae > Streptomyces > Streptomyces sp. NPDC029956. The sequence continues at coordinate 152,318 of NZ_JBVHZJ010000001.1, forward strand.
CGGTGACGTTGCGGAGCTCCAGGACGGGCACGTCGTCCCGGAGGTCCTGAATCCCGTCGAACTCGTCGAGTCCGTCGAGTCGGTCGAGCCTCCGGGGCTTCCGGGGCTCCCGGACGGACGCGCCCGCCGCCGGCGAGGCCTCCTCGGACGGCAGGGCGTCCGCCTGTCGGATGCGTTCGGCGGCGGCGATGCCGGACTGGAGGGCGGTCACGTTCTGGCTGAGTTCGTTGATCGGGTCCATGAGGGCGAACGTGTAGAGGAGGAAGGCGATCAGACCGGACACCTCGAGCCGGCCCACGCCGACGCGCCAGGCGCCGACGGCGAGGATCGCGATGATGGCCAGGTTGACGCCCGACCAGGCGGTCGTCCAGGCCAGGGCCTCGCGGCGGACGGCGCGGACCCCGAACGCGGCCGAGGCGTGCGCGTCGGCGAGGATCCGCTCGGTCATGCGCTCCTCGGCGCGGTTGACCTTGACGGTACGGATCGCCCGCAGCGTGCCTTCGAGGACGCCGCCGAGCCGTCCCACATGCTCCTGGGCCTGCTGCTGGGACTTCGCGATTCCGGGCATGAGGATCCCGAAGACCACGCCGACCAGGGCGACGGCGGCCACCGTGGTGGCGAGCAGCACCAAATCGAGGAAGCCCATGAGGACGAGGCTGCCCACCAGCATGACCGCCCCGTTGATCAGGCCGACGAAGGAGGAGGCGGCGGCCTCGCGGAGCAGCACGGTGTCGGAGGTGACGCGGGTGACGAGTTCGCCGGTGGGGCTCCGGGTGATGCCGGGCACGGTGGCACGCAGGAAGCTCCGTACGACCGACTCACGGGCGTCGAGGACCACTCGCTCCCCCAGTGCCCCGAGCAGGGTCCACTGCCAGTACGAGACCCCGGCGCCGACGAAGAGCAGCACGACGAGGGTCGCCACGGGTGTGGTGAGGGAGGACGCGCTGCCCAGTGCGTCGAGCACGTGCTTGGTGACCATGGGCGTGGCGAGACCCAGGGCGGAGCCGACCAGGGCGAGGGCGAGTCCCTTGACCAGGGTGCGCCGGTGCGGGCGGGCGAAGGACCACAGGACGCTCAGGCGGGGCGCAATGGAATCTGACATACCCACAATGGAACATCTCTGTTCCAGAAAGGTCAAAGGGTTTCCCAAACGGTATGAGGGGTTACCGTGTGCGCATGGGGTCCGACGACACTCCCGCGCCCGGCGCGGCCACCCGCGAGAGCGCCACCCGCGCCCGCACCCGGCGCGCGATCCTGGACGCCGCCGTCTCCGTGCTCACCGCCGACCACGGCGCCTCGCTCGGCGACGTGGCCGAGGCCGCCGGGGTGGGACGGACCACCGTCCACCGCTACTTCCCCGAGCGCTCCGACCTGCTCGCCGCGATCGGGACGGACGTGCGGGACCGGGTCGCGGCGGCGGTCGACCGGGCACGGCTCGACGACGGGCCCGCACCGGAGGCATTGGAGCGGCTCTGCCTGGAGTACTTCGAACTCGGCGACCGACTGCTGCTGCTGTACGACGTGCCGCAGTTCGTGGCGTGGTCCGGCATCGAGGAGGAGTCCGCGGCCGACCTGGCCCTGCTCGCCCTCATCCGGCGCGGGCAGAAGGACGGGACGCTCGACCCCGAGGTCGACGTCAGCTGGCTCCAGGACGTCCTGTGGGCGCTGCTCTACGCGGCCTGGATGCAGGCGCGCGACCAGGGCACCCCCAAGCACACGGCCCTCTCCCTGTGCCTGCGGACCCTGCGGAAGGCCGTCGCACCGTAGGGATTCGGCGGCTGGGTGCCGTGTCGATCACATCGAGAGCGAACCCCCTGGCGCCGGAGCCCAGGCAGGAATAGGTTAGGCTCACCTAACAAGCTTCGAGCTGATCGCCGCCCCGCGGACATCCGTCTGTGGGGCCGTCAGTCGGGGCCTCGTACATCCCCCTGCCCGGAGACAAGGATCCACCATGCCTTCTGTGTTCACCCCCCTTCGCCGTCGCGTTCTCGTGGCGGGCACCGCCGCGGTCTCGCTCGGCCTGATGGTGACCGGGTGCGGCTCGGACGACAAAAAGGACGACGCGGCAGGGTCGGCGAGCAAGGCCCCGGCGGGTGCCTTCCCCGTGACCATCAAGAGCGCCCTCGGTTCGGCCGTCATCAAGGACAAGCCGAAGCGCGTGGTGACCCTCGGTCAGGGCTCGGCCGAGACCGCCATCGCCCTCGGCAACGTCCCGGTCGGCATCGAGGAGTACCCCTGGGGCAGCGACAAGAGCGGCTACCTCCCCTGGATCCACGACGCGGTGAAGAAGTCCGGCGCCACGCTGCCCAAGCAGTTCAAGGGCGGCGAGGAGCTCGACATCGAGGCCATCACCGAGCTCGAGCCCGACGTCATCCTCGCCCCGTGGTCCGGTCTGACGCAGAAGCAGTACGACATCCTGAAGGACATCGCTCCCACCGTCGCCTACCCCGAGAAGGCGTGGAGCACGAACTGGGACCAGCAGATCGAGATCATCGCCAAGGCGCTCGGTCAGCCGGAGAAGGCCAAGGACCTCGAGTCGAAGATCGAGAAGCAGCTCGCCGACGCGGCCGCCTCCCGCCCCCACTACAAGAACGTCACGTTCTCGTACATCTACAACACCGGCCCCGGCACCCTCGGCATCTTCAAGCCCGAGGAGCAGCGCGTGGCGATGGTCTCCAAGCTGGGCCTCAAGGTCGACCCGATCGTGAACACCTTCCCGGAGACCGAGGGCACCGACTCCGCCCTCATCGGCCTGGAGAACGCCAACAAGCTGGCGAAGAGCGACATCGCCTTCACGTTCTACATGGACGAGAAGTCCCGCAAGACCGTCGAGGCCCAGCCGCTGTACGCGGCCATCCCCGCCGTGAAGAAGGACGCGCTCGTCTACAGCCACGACACGCCCTTCGTCACCGCCTCCTCGATGATCAACCCGCTGACGGTGCCGTACAGCATCGAGCGCTACCTCCCGATGATCGACAAGGCCGTCGCCAAGGCCGGGAAGTAATCACGGGTCCCCGGCGTGACCACTCTCTCCCAGACCGGCCAAGGCCCCGCCGTACAACGGCGGGGCCTTGGCCGGCATGTCATGGCCACCGCCCTGTGCCTGGCCCTGCTCGCTCTGGCCCTGCTCGCCAGCGTGATGTTCGGCAGCAAGCCGACGTCCGCCGGTGACGTCCTGCGGGTCATCACCGGCGGCGGCGACGAGTACACCCGTACCGTCATCGAGAGCCGCTACCCGCGCACCGCCCTCGGTGTGCTCGCGGGTCTCTGCCTCGCCGTCGCCGGCACCCTGATGCAGGGCATCACGCGCAATCCGCTCGCCGAGCCGGGACTTCTCGGCATCAACGCGGGCGCGTCCGCCAGCATCGTCGCCGCGACCGCGTTCCTCGGCGCCTCCGGGCAGCGGGAGACGATCTGGTGGGCCCTCGTCGGCGCCCTCCTGACCGGTGTCGTCGTCCATGTCGTCGGCACCGCCGGCGGCGGCGGCGGACCGGTCCGTCTGGTGCTCGCCGGCGCGGTGCTCTCCGCCGTCCTCGCCGCCTTCATCCAGGCCGTCGCCCTGTCCAAGCCGCAGGTCTTCGACACGTACCGCTACTGGGTGGTGGGCGCGCTCGGCGGTCGCGGCTTCGACGCCTTCTGGGCAGTCCTGCCGTTCGCCGCGGCCGGCTTCCTGCTCGCCCTGCTGCTCTCCCCGGGGCTCAACGCCATGGCCATGGGCGACGACAAGGCCGCCTCCCTCGGCATCAGCCCCGCCCGCGTCAAGGGCGCAGGACTGCTCGCGGCGACGCTGCTCGCCGCGGCCGCGACCGCGGCCGTCGGGCCCATCGCCTTCGTCGGCCTCGCGGTCCCGCACGTCGTCCGGGTACTCGTGGGCGCGGACTTCCGGGCCCAGATCCTCCTCACCTCCCTCGCGGGGCCGACGCTGCTGCTGTTCGCCGACGTCATCGGCCGGATCGTGCTCCGCCCGCAGGAACTCATGGTCGGGGTCGTCACCGCCTTCGTCGGTGCGCCCGCCCTGCTCTTCGCCGTTCGCCGTATGAGGGGAGCGGGATGAAGACCGCCGACCGGACCGACTCTCCGGACAGCACGGAGGTGACGAAGCCGCGCACTCCGCGGCCCGCGGGCCGCGGAGTGCTGCGGATCGGCCCCTGGGTCGCCGTGCCCGTGCGCCGCACCACGGTGACAGCAGCCGTGGTCTCCCTGCTGCTGCTCCTCGCCGCCGCCGTGGCCACGCTGTCGATGGGCCGGCTCGGGATCGACCTGCCCGATCTGCCGTCGGCACTCGTGGGCGAGGCCACCGGCAAGAACGCCTTCGTCCTCAACCGGCTGCGCGGCCCGCGGCTGGTGGTGGCCATCGCCACCGGCGCGGCCTTCGGCCTGTCCGGGGCCCTGTTCCAGTCCGTCACCCGCAATCCGCTGGGCAGTCCCGACGTGATCGGGCTCGGCGCCGGAGCCGGAGCGGGAGCGGCGGCCGCCGCCCTGTTCCTGCCCGACGTCATGCCGGTGGCCGTCGGCGCCCTGCTCGGCGCGATCCTGGCGATGACGGTCGTCTTCCTCGCCACCGGGACCGGGTTCCGCAGCCCGGGACGGCTCGTGGTGGCCGGTATCGGCGTGGCCGCGATGGCGACCGCACTGACCCAGTACGTGGTGTACGCCGTCGAGCGCGACAAGGCCAGCGCCCTGACCGCCTACATCAACGGCAGCCTCTCCGCCCGCTCCTGGGACGACGCGGCGACCATCTGGACGGTGCTGCTCGTCTCCCTTCCCCTCGCGGCGCTCCTCGCCCGGCCGCTGAGCATCGGCGAGATGGGCGACGACCTCTCCACCGGTCTGGGGGCCCGTCCGGGCCGGACGGCGACCTGGGCGGTCGCGCTGTCGATCGTCCTCTCCGCCGGAGCCGTCAGTGTGGCGGGACCGATCGCGTTCATCTCCCTGACCGCGCCGCAGATCGCCAAGCGGGTCACCCGCAGCGGCGGCCCGCACCTGGTGATGTCCACCCTGCTCGGGGCCCTGCTGCTGGTCCTGGCCGACCTGACCGCGCAGCAGTTGCCGCTCTTCGACGACCTGCCCGTCGGTCTGTACACGATGGCCGTCGGCGGCGCGTACCTGGGCTATCTGCTGCTGCGTGAGTGGAGGCGTCCCGCCGCCTGACCGGGAGGGCCTCCGCCGAGGGGGCCTATGCGGGCCCGAGCGGGTCGCCGACGCGCAGGTTCCAGCGCTCGGCGCGCCCGCTCAGGTGTACGGCGGTCAGGGGGCGTACGTCGAGCCGCCGGGCCGCCTCGTCCGGTGCCCCGAGGGCGTGGACGAGGGCGGCGCGGATCACGTCCGGTTCGGCGACGACCGTGACGCGCCCCGAGCCTGCCCGCAGTCCGTCGAGCCAGGCCCCGACCCGTATCCGCAACGCGCGTGAGGACTCCCCGCCGTGGGGTGCCGCGGCCGGGTCGGACAGCCAGACGCCGAGCTCCGCCTCCTCTGCGGCGGCGACCGCCGCGAGGGTCCGTCCCCGCCACCGCCCCATGGCGCAGCCGGCGAGCGCGGTCACCGCCTCCGCCGAGAGACCGAGGGCCTCCGCCGTCCGACGACAGCGTGCCGAGGGCGAGGAGTACGCGCGCGAGGACGGGTCGACGGCGGAGGCGACGGACTCGGCCCGGGCGATCCCCTCGGGGTCGAGGGGAGTGTCGTCGTCGAACCCGACGTCACGCGGCGATCCGCTCGTGGCGGGTGAGATCAGCGTCAGCCGGACGGTCATCGGCTTCCTTCTCGGTCGGGTCCTGGGGCGGCGCCCAGGGTAGCGCCGGGCCTCCGTGCCGACCGTGCCGAACCGGGCTCACCACCCCCGGGGGGAGCGCGAACGTGATTCAGGCCTCACGCCCTTGGCGGCTCACCCGGTGCGCGGTACGGTCGGGCGACATTTGAACAGCGTGACGACGGCGAGACGGAAGTCCGGTGAGAATCCGGCACGGTCGCGCCACTGTGAGCCGGGCGCCGCCCTTCCTTCTCGGAGGCGGTGCCACGGTGAGTCAGACCCGTGGACCGTCGTCCTGCACCACCGTCCGGGACGCGAGTTCCCGCAGGAGGTTCCATCATGGCCGAGGCTGTCGTCTCCGCTGCCGTATCCGCCCCTTCCGTGGCCGTTCCGGCCCCGCTGCCCGTCCGGGCCGTTCTCCCCTGGGCCTTCTTCGTCGGCCTTCTCGCGCTGATCGCGCTGTACTTCGTGGGCGCGGAGCAGGGTGCCACGTCCCTGATCGCGGGCTCCGACGTGCACGAGTGGGTGCACGACGGTCGTCATCTGCTCGGCTTCCCCTGCCACTGAGAGGCGCTACGCACATGCACGCCTCAACTGTCAGATCCCTGCTGGTCCGTGGCATGCTCGCGGGCCTGATCGCCGGTCTCTTCGCCTTCGCCGTCGCCTACGTCGTGGGTGAGCCTCCCGTGGACGGTGCGATCGCCGTCGAGGAGGCCCAGGAGGCGCACGCGGCTCCCGAGGCCCATGCCGGGCACGGCGGCACGGCCGCCGCGGAAGCCGCGGAGGAAGAGGAGGCGGTCAGCCGCCCCGTCCAGTCGACCTTCGGCCTGGCCACCGGTGTCCTCGTGTACGGGGTGGCGCTCGGCGGCATCGCGGCGCTCGCCTTCTCCTTCGCGCTCGGCCGCATCGGCCGGTTCAGCCCGCGGGCGACGGCGGCGCTCACCGCGGCGGCGGCGTTCACCACCGTCTACCTGGTGCCGTTCCTGAAGTATCCGGCGACCCCGCCGGCCGTCGGCAATCCGGACACGATCGGGAAGCGCACCACCCTGTTCTTCCTGATGATCCTGCTCAGTGTGCTGCTCGGGCTCGCCGCGGTGATCGCGGGGCGGCGCCTCGCACCGCGCCTGGGCAACTGGAACGCGACCCTGGTCGCCGCGGCCGGGTTCGTCGTCGTGACCGGTGTCGCCTTCGCGCTGCTCCCCGCGAACGACGACGCCGTCAAGGCGGGCTTCCCCGCCGCGCTGCTCTGGGAGTTCAGGCTGGCCTCGCTGGCCGTCCAGGCCGTGCTGTGGGCGGCGTTCGGCGTGGTCTTCGGCGTCCTCGCCCAGAAGGTCCTCGCCGTCCGGGCGTCCACCGCCGGGGCCCCGGCCCCGGCCGCGGCGCCGATCCCGGGCTGACCGCCCGCACGACCACGCACGACCCCGCACAGACCGCTCACCGACCGCCCCGTACGCCCCGGCGTACGGGGCGGTTCCGCGTTCACCGGACAACCACGGTCGGCGCGAACGCCGTTGGAAGATCGCGAACCCCTGCCTCCGTATACTGAGCGCGCACGTCTCATCACGTTATGTGTACGGAGGATCCCCTCTTGGCTGGTCGTTCCCCGTCGGCCGACGACGTCCGACAGCCGGTTCCCGCGGACACCCGGGTGCGGCCCGCGTGGCACGAGCGGGCCAAGCGGGCTGTCGTGACGGGCCGTTCGGACCCCCACGTCGTGTCCGAGGCCGAGAGCCTGGCACGGTCGGGGCACCTGACCCAGCGGGACCTGCGGATGCTCCTCCTGGTCACCGACGACGACCCGGTGTGGCGGGCCGCCCGCCGCCTCGCGGTCGAGGGCCTGCGCGGCACGCCGGAGGTTCCGCAGCAGATCCTCGTGGCACACGCGCAGCTCGAGTTCTGGCCGCCTCCGACGTACGAGGAGTCCGCCGAGCACCATCCCGACGGACACGTCCTGCACACCGCGGCGGTACGGCTCGGCCCAGGCGACGCCCAGGTGACGGGCCCGGCGCGGACCGCCCGGACCGCGGCCCTCGCCCGCAGGTCCGCCGCCGACGCGATGCTCCGCCGCCTCGCCGGCGTCGAGGGGACGGCGGGGGATTCGGCGGGGGAGACCGGCGGCACACGGCTGACGTTGCCGGGCATGGGGACGGAGGCCTTCGAGTCGCTGCTCCGCACCCGCGTGTCGACGCGGGACGCGCCGGGCGAGGAGCTGGCGGCCGAGGTCGTCCGCAGGGCGGGCTCGGCGCGGCTGCGACACCGTGACGTCCATCTGCTGCTGTTCGGTGCGCGGGGTCCGGCGTGGCGCGAGGTGCGCGTACGGGCCCTGGGGCTCGCGGCGCGGATGCAGAACTCGGCGGCCACGCTGCTGCGCTGGCGGGCGGACGAGGAGGGGGCCGAACTCCGGAACACGGTCACCGCTTCCGACGGGGGTTTCTCCTGCGGCTGGAGCTGGGAGGGCCGGGACGGCAACGCGGGCGCGGGCGGCGGCGGCACGGTCCACGGCGCGGAACGCACCGCACGCGACCGGCGGCAGGCCGTGCACCTCGGCGCGGTCGCCCTCCTGGCCGAGCTCGCCGGGCTTCCGGAGCCGGACGCGGAACGGGCGCCCGACGGCGGAGGCCCGTCGCGTGCGGTGCGGATCCAGCCGGTGCCGACAGGACAGGATCCGGTGAAGTACCTCAACAAGTACACCCAGTTGGAGGTCATCTCCAAGCCGGAGTCCACGTTCGCGGTCGCACCGAAGAGCGTCGCCTGTACCTACACCTGCACCCTCGTCCGTACGGGGGCGGAGGTGTCCGTCACCCGCCGGGCGAAGACACGGGCGGAGGCACGCCGCGGCGCCGCGTCGGCGCTGATGGAGGAACTGGTCGCTCACGACGCCCCGTCCACTCCCCCGGAGCGGACGGGTGGACGACCGTCCGTGCCGACGCCACGGTCCGCCGACGGCGAGCCGACCGTACCGGGCCGGACCGCGACTCCGGGCTCGGGCTCGGGTGCTGGTTCCGGTCCGGGTCCTGCCGTGGGTGCGGGCGCGGCTCCCGGTCCCGGTCCGGCCCAGGGCGCTGCTCCGGCTCCGGCTCCCACTCCGACTCCGGCTCCGGCTCCGGCTCCCACTCCGGCTCCGGCTCCCGGTCCGGCTCCCGGCTCCGCGTTACGGATCGCGGTCGGCGACGTCGTCGCGGAAGCCCTCGCGGCCGGGTGCGCCGTCTCCTTCCTGCCCGGCGGCAGCGCACCCGCCGCGCTGCTGCTCCACCGGGCCGACGGGGCTCCGCTGCCGGATGTCGACCTCCCGACGCCGCTGTCCTCGGCACGCCGTTCCCTCCTCGTGGCCCCGGCGACCTCCCCCGTGCACGTGGTCGGGTGGCGGGTTCCACTCGCCGATGCCGTACCCGTACTGCTGCGCAGGGACCGGGACGCCGGGTGGCATCCGACGGCGCTGGAGTGGGAGCAGGCGGCCCGGCTCGGACTCCGGGCGGTCGCCGCCGGGCTCGTCCATCCGGCGCTCACCCCGGACGGGACCGACCGGTGGCGGCTGGGACCCCTGCCGGTCGCCCTCACGCATGCCGTGGAGGAGCTCGCCCGCCGTATGACGCCCCGGGCTCGTGTCGTCGCCGACGGGGGTCGGTTCCCGGCCGCCCTCGACGTCGTACCGGCCTTCCTCGACGCCCTGGCCGACACGATGCTGCGTCCCCCGGCCTCGGTCCTCTTCGGCACCGGACCGTTCCTCGGGCCGGCCGGCGGTCCGCTCCCCGAGGCGGAGGCCGCGGCGGTCCGGCCCTGGCTGGACGCCGTCGAGGACCGGCTGCACTCCGGGCCGCCGCCCGGACTCGTCGTCGAGTTCGCCGCACCGTCCGAGGAGGAGGCCGCCGCCGGACGGCTGACCGGTCGCCTGCTCGTCGCCGTCGACCCAGGCAAGCCGGGCCAGGAGGTTGCCGCCGGGCATCTCGGGACGGCGCGCGAGCCGGTGGCGGGTGTCGAGCCGTACGACCTGCGGGTGCGCGTACGTCTCCGGCTCCGGCGCGCGGCCCGGCGGTGCGGGCTCCTGGCCGGGCTGGTCACCTCGCCCGATCGGCTGGTCGCGGACGCCACGGGGATCGCGCGGCTCCTCGAAGCCGAGACGGAGCTGGCGGCCGAGGGCCTGCTGCTGCGCTGGCCACCCGGACTGCGTGAGCTGCTCTCCGCCCACACGGTGGTCGGGGCGGAGCACGGCGTCACCGCGGGCGAAGCCCCCGGTCCCCACTCCACGGGCGGCGCACCCCGCTTCAGCCTCCAGGCACTGCTCGACTTCCGCTGGCGGTTCGCGCTCGGTGACGACGTGCTGAGCGAGGCCGAGATGGACGCACTCGCGGAGGCCGCCCGGCCCCTCGTCCGGGTCCGGGACCGCTGGGTGCTGCTCGACCCCCTCACGGTCGCGCGTGTACGCCGCCGGGAGATCGGCCCGCTCGCCGGGATCGACGCACTCACCGCGGCCCTCACCGGCACCGTGAGCGTCGACGGCCGGACGGTGCCGTGCCGGGCGGACGGCGGCCTCGCTGCCGTCGTCGACATCCTGCGCCGCGGCGAGCACGCGCCCCCGGTGGCCGCGCCCGCCGGGCTCGCGGCGACTCTCCGCGCCTATCAGGCGCGGGCGCTGGCCTGGCTCGCGCACACCGGCGGCATCGGGTTCGGCGCGGTCCTCGCCGACGACATGGGACTCGGCAAGACCCTGACGGCCATCGCGTACACCCTGCACCGGTACGAGAGCGGGCGGCGCGGCCCGGTCCTGGTGGTGTGCCCGTCGTCGCTCGTGACCAACTGGGAACGGGAGTTCCGCCGGTTCGCCCCCCAGCTCGACGTCACCGTCCACCACGGCACCCGGCGCAGCCTGGGCGTTCCCGGGGAGCGGGCCGTCGTCCTCACCACGTACGGAGTCCTGCGCCGCGACGACGAACTCGCCTCCCGCGTCTGGGACATGGTGATCGCGGACGAGGCGCAGCACGCCAAGAACCACGCCTCCTCCACCGCCCGCCGTCTGCACGCGCTCACCTCCACCACCCGGCTGGCGCTGAGCGGCACCCCGGTCGAGAACAACCTCTCCGAGCTGTGGACCCTGATCGACTGGGCCAACCCCGGCCTCTTCGGCCCGCTGAAGACCTTCCGGTCCCGGTACGCGGCCGCCGCCGAACGCGACCCGGACGGCCCGGCCGCCCGTGCCCTGGCGCGGCTGATCGCGCCGTTCCTCCTGCGCCGCCGGAAGACCGACCCGCACGTCGCCCCCGAACTGCCCGCGAAGGTCGAGACCCGGCGGATCGTCGAGCTCACGGCGGAGCAGGTCGCCCTCTACGAGGCCGTCGTCCGCGAGGCGATGGAGCAGCTCGCCCACTCCCCCGCCCTCGCCCGCTCCGGCCTGGTGTTCAAGCTGATCACCGCCCTGAAACAGATCACCAACCACCCCGCGCACTACTGGGGTGAGGAGCATCCCGGCCCGTCCGGGGCAGGGGAGTTCACCGCGCGGTCGGCCAAGCTGGAAGCCCTCGGCGAGCTCGTCGAGTCGATCACCGCGCGCGGGGAGGCGGCGCTCGTCTTCACCAGCTACGTGACGATGGGCCGGCTGCTCACCGAGCACCTCACGCACCTCGGCCATCGCCCGCTGTTCCTCCACGGCGGCCTGGACACCCGGCGGCGACAGGAGCTCGTCGACGCCTTCCAGGCGGGTCGCTCACCACTGTTCGTACTCTCCCTCAAGGCGGGCGGCACCGGCCTCACGCTGACCCGGGCCAGTCACGTCGTGCACTTCGACCGCAGCTGGAACGCCGCTGTGGAGGACCAGGCGTCCGACCGCGCGCACCGGATCGGGCAACGGCGGACCGTCACCGTCCACCGTCTCGTCACCCGCGGCACGATCGAGGACCGGATCGACCAACTACTCGCCCACAAAAGGGCGTTGCAGGAGACGGTGTTGGGGACGGGTGACGCCGGAATCGCCCGGCTCTCGGACCGGGAACTCGTCGACCTCGTCAGCCTGGGAGACCCCTCGTGACCTCCACCGAACCCACATCCGTACTGGGCGGCCTCACCGATCCTCCACCGGCGCCGCTCCCCGGACTCGACGCACTGCGCACGCTCGTCGCCGACGCGGCACTTCGCGCGGCGGCCCTTCTGGACAGCGCCGGCGGCCCGCCCGCGGAAGGCTCCGCGGCGGATGCCGCCGCGACCGACGGTGCCGCCGCCGATGGCGTCGACGACGTCACCGCGGACATCGTGCGCTTCGTCGCCCAGCACGGAGACACCCATCTGGAGGGCGCCGCCCTCTCACTCGGCTGCACCGTCGGCGTGATGAGACATCTCGCCACGGCCCACCGGTGGGGCGGGCGGCCGGCCGTCGCCACCTGCCTCGCACCGCTGCCTGCCGACCCCGACGTGCTGGCCGCCGCCGAGCACGCCGTCCAGCCGCTCCGCCCCTCCCCCACCGCGCCCGTGGAGCGCCATCACAACCACCTCACCGACGCACCCGCCCGGGTCCAGCTGCGGTACGGCCCCGACGGCCTCTGGCACCCGTACCTGGAGCACTTCGGCAGCTGGCAGCCGGCCGCCGCCCCGGCCCCCGACCCGGCGACGGCCTACCGGGCCGCTCGTACGGCGCTCCGCACGGCGACGCGCGGGTGACGGCGGGACAAGGGGGACGCCAGGACGGCGACACCGCGGCCGGTGCGGTCAGACAAGGCGCCGCATCCACCCGTGGGGGTCCTCGGCCCGGCCGAACTGGATGTCCACGAGACGGCGGCGCAGGCGCATCGTCACCGAGTCCTCGGCGCCCGTGTCCGGGGCGACGACCTCGCCGTCGGTCCAGACGAGACGCCCGACCGGGGTCACCGCCGCACCGGTGCCGCAGGCGAAGACCTCACGGATCGCGCCGGTCCGCGCGCCCTCCTGCCACTCGGTGATCTCGACGGCCCGCTCCTCGACGTCGAGGCCCGTCTCCTTGGCGAGGGCGAGGATGGACGCACGGGTCACGCCCTCCAGGATGGTGCCGAGCTCCGGCGTGACGAGGCGGCCGTCGTCGGTGACGAAGAACAGGTTCATGCCGCCCAGTTCCTCGACGTACCGGCCCTCGGTGCCGTCGAGGAAGCAGACCTGGTCGCAGCCGTGCTCTGCGGCCTCCAGCATCGGGGCGAGGCTCGCCGCGTAGTTGCCTCCGCACTTGGCGGCCCCGGTGCCGCCCCGCCCGGCGCGGGTGTACTCCGTGGAGAGCCAGATGGAGACCGGCTTGACGCCGCCGGAGAAGTACGAGCCGACGGGCGAGGCGATCACCATGTACGTGACCTCCGCGGCGGGCCGCACGCCGAAGTAGGCCTCCGAGGCGAACATGAACGGGCGCAGGTAGAGACTCTGCTCCTCACCGGTCGGCACCCACGCCTCGTCGGCGCGGACGAGCGCCGTGACCGATTCGAGGAAGGCGGGCAGCGGGAGTTCGGGAAGGGCCAGGCGCCGGGCGGAGCGGGCGAACCGCTCGCCGTTGGCCTCCGGGCGGAACGTCCAGACCGATCCGTCCGCGTGCCGGTAGGCCTTCATCCCCTCGAAGATCTCCTGCGCGTAGTGCAGGACGGCGGCCCCCGGGTGCAGGGGGATCGGCGCGAACGGAACGACCACCGCGTCGTTCCACCCGCGGTCCGACGTCCACACAGCGCGGGCCATGTGATCGGTGAAGTACTGGCCGAACCTGGGGTCGGTGAGGATCTCGGCGCGCCGCTCGGCACTCGTGGGAGTGGGATTGGGCTGAAGCGTGAACCGCAGACTCATCGCGGGTGACCCTCTCGGTGGATGCTCGGTGACGGCACGTGCGTACTCCATGATGGATGACGGCTCGGCACCGTAGCCGCCGATCGAGGTGCGTTGCAAGGGAGTTGGGACGCCGCGGAAGGCGACGTCCGAGGCGCCGGGGCGCGGGGGTCGCCGGAGCCGTCCTCGCCGGGACCGAGGTGCCGAGCACCTCGTCGGGACTCGGCGACGACCGGACCGGGACCCCCGCCACCGGGTCAGGCCCGCTGCCCCCGCTCCCGCTCCCACGCCGCCGCGAACATCTCGTGCAGCGGGGCCGTCGGCAGCACCCGTACGAACGGGGAACGAAGCTCGTTGCCCCACATCGGACGCACCAGGTGGCCGTCCAGCTTCACCTTCTCCAGAGGGAGGTGCGGGGACTTCAGCTCGGTCCACTCGCCGGGCAGGAACAGCGTCCGGCCCGCCCGCGCCCGCTTGGCCTCGAGGACCGCGCCGGTGGCGGCGAGTTCCGCCCGGACCTCCGCGTGCCGCTTGGTCGTCCAGCCGTTCCACCTGCGGACGTTCCGGTCGGTGGGCACGGCCAGTGTCGCGATCTGGAGGTACAGGGCGGCCGCGTCGGTGCCCGCACCGAGTTCGTCGGCCACGCGCGCCACCAGCTCCGGGCAGGACTGCCGGGGATCCGCCTCGTACGCGCCGTCCGGTACGGCTCCGGAGCAGGCCCGCCGCATCATCCGGTCGAGTCCGCCGCCGACGAGCAGCGGTGCCACACGGTCCAGTTCCTCCGCGAGGTCGGTGGTCTCGCGGACCCGGCGCCACACCTCGGGGTCGGCGGCCTCGGCGGGCCGCAGGAAGGCGTCGCCGCCGGGTGCGCACACCACCAGGGGGCCGGAGTCGTACGCCGTCATGGGCGGCATCTCGCCCTCCTCCTTCCGGCGGTCCAGGGACACGGGCAGCGTCGCGGGCCCGAACCGCTCGGCGATCCGCGCCGAGGTGTCCCGGACCCGCCCGCCGGGCAGCTCGACGAGGAGCTCCGGACGGGACAGCTCGGCACGCAGCCGCTCGTAGAGGGCCGTCGCGCCGGCCACCGCCGGGTCGCCGGCGGGCCGGTCGGTCCACGCCCAGACCAGCGCGCTCGCGATCTCCTCGATGGCGAGGCCGACCGGAGTGCCGTAGGGCAGCTCGGGTCCCGCAGGCGGCAGGGCCCGCACCTCCGCGCCCAGGCCGTACCGGGGTGCCGCGAGATCCCAGTCGACCGCGGGTACCGTCTCGTCCTCCGCGGCCTCGTAGCCGTCCGCGAGGCGTCGTGCCCACACCTCGGAGAGGCCGAGATCGGCCTCCAGGGCGTCGGCCGCCTCGTCGTGCACGGCGGGCAGCACGCCGATCCGCTCCCGCCACACGCCCGCCATCCGCTCCACGGCCGCGGCGAGGCCACCGGGCCGCCACAGTTCGGCCGGGTCATCGGGCAGCGCGGCCGCGAGGACGGCCCTCCGGCCGGCGCCGCCGAGGCGGGCGCGGAACTCCTCGTAGGCCTCGACCGTCATCGGACTGGCCTTGTACGGCGCCTTGCGGGCGAGGGCGCGGTCCTCGTCCCGGTCGGCGCGGCCGACGAGACCGGCGACCACGAGCCGGGCCACGGGCCTGCGCACGCCCGTCAGTTCGGCGAACCGCGCCGCGGCCGACTCCGGGACGGGGAGCGGTCCGTGCGCGTCGATCGCCGCGAGGAGGGCCCGCAGCCGGGCCGCGTCGTCCCGGTCGATCCGGACGAGCCGGGCGTCGGCGACCGCCGCCGGTACGGGGTCGTCGTCCGCCGCCTCGCCGGCGGGGGCGACGAACCAGCAGGCCTCCCCGGCGTCCCACCGCGCGGCGGACGCCACGGCGGTCCCGCCCTCCCTCAGTCCGTCCAGGGGCCCGGCCCCGGTCGTACGGCCGACCCACCACCGGCCGCCCTCACGGGCGAACGGCTGGTCGGCCCAGGTCTCCAGGAGCGCGCGCAGGGCGCCCCGCTCCGGGTCCGGGGTCGGTGCGACCGCCGCACGCCAGGCGACGGCGTCGATCGCGCCGAGCAGTTGCGACCAGTCGTGCGGCAGGGCGGGCGGCGAGAGCCGCCTGACCTCCTCGACGATCGTCCCCGCCAGGCAGGCTCCGTCTGCGGCGAGCGCGCTGAGGGTCGCGGACTGGGCGACGTCCCGGCTCCGCCGCCAGGTGTCGCCCTTCCCGTCCACGACGAGTCCGCACAGCGCGGGCATCAGCTCGGTGTCCGGCACCGCGCGGCTGGGCTCGGCGGGCGGTGCCTCGGCCAGCAGGGTGACGCGGCGGTGCAGGGCGCGCCGCCGCTCCTCCACGCGGGCGGCCCGCTCCGCCACCGCGACGACGGCCTCGACCAGGACCGGGGCGGTGATCTGGGGCAACTCCCGTGCCACGGCGGCCCGCAGTGCCTCCGCGCCGTCGAGGGCGGCGGCCAGGAGGGTGTCGGCCGTCGTCCGTTCCACGGTCCGCAGCGCCGTGGAACCGGCGGTGTCCCGGGTCCGCAGCAGGTACCAGAAGGCGGGCGGCAGGGCCACGCCGTGGGAGGCGGTGAGGCGGCGGGGCGGCTTCACGCGCGGGTGGCGGGGCGAGTGGTGGCCGTCCAGCTCCCACAGCAGGACCCCGTCCGCGGCGTACGCGCGCACGCCCGTTCGGGTCCGCGCCTCGGCGAGGACGACATCCTCCACGGCGCCCTCCGGCGCCGCCCAGAGTCCCCAGGGCTCCTGCCCGGGCCGGTCGATGTCGAAGCGGGCCTTGCGGCCGTCGATGCTCTCCAGGAGGAAGTGGTCCGGTGCGTTGTCCCGGTAGCGGGTGCGGAAGAGCACCCGGGTGCCGACGAGCCCGTCACGGCTGCCCAGCGGGGAATCGGTCATGCCGGCGGGCAGCGGGGCGAGGTGCAGCGCCTCGCGGGCGAGGGTCTTGTCCGCCTCGGACGGCTCCAGGGCCGGATCGGTGCTCGCGGGGCGGCCGGGGAAGTCGGGCAGCGGCGTCGCGCCCTGTCGCTCGCCGGTGACCGGGTCGACGACCTCCCAGTCCTGTCGCCCGTAGACGGCGTTGGTCCAGATCCGGGTGCCGTCGCCGAGCTGCAGCTCCTCCCGGTCGATCCCCTCCGTGCCGCCGGGCCGGGTCACCCGGAGGCCGCCGTGCCGCCCGCCTCCGTCGGCGGTCTCGAACTGGAAGCCGTACGCCCCGTCCAGGCTGCCGCCGAAGGGCACCAGGCCGCCCAGCTCCTCCGGGGTGAACGGCTCGTCGGGGCGGTCGGCCCAGACGGCGGTGTCGCAGTAGAACGGGCTCGGCTTGAGGCTCCAGCTGACGAGGAACGAACCACCGACGTAGTGGACGGCGAACAGGGTCGCGTCCTCCGGCACCGTGAACCGACAGGAGCCGCGCACACCGTCCGGGGCGACGGCGACGGCGCGGTCGCGCCCGAAGACGGTCAGCACGGGCCAGGTGCCGGTCACTCCGGCCACGCCGGGAAGTCCGGCGGCACCGATCGCGTCGACCGCGCTGAGCTCGTCGGCCGCGGCGAGCGGGGCGGCCGCACCGTCCGCACCCGGCTCCGCGGCGGCGCCGACGGCGTCGGCCGCGCCGGGCTTCGTCCAGGACCGGTTGAGCTCGCCCCCCATGGCCTCGTTGAGGTCGTGGGCCGCCGCGGCTGCGCCCGGATCATGGGCGGCGACCCAGTCGGCGTACGTGGTCGAGACGTGCGTGCTGCCCTGGGCGGGCACCAGGGCTTCGAGCGAGGCGATCATGACTGGATCGTCGCACGCACCACTGACAGGCCCGAAGCCACGGGGTGTTCGCCGCCGCCGCTCCGGGACGGGACGCACGCACGTCACACGTCCCCGTACGGACGGCCTCCCCACCGCTCCGATTGCACCCGGAACGGCCACGCCCCGCCGCTCCGATGCACCCGGGGCGGCCTCACCGCCGACCGGCTCACCACCGCGCCGGCTCCCGCCGGAGCAGGCTCACCGAACGTCCGGCCCCGTCGGCCCGCCGCACAGCCAGTGACGGCCCGTGGTGGTCCAGCCGGTCAGTCGGCGCGCCCGTCCGGCGTCCGCCGTGCCGTCGGCGGCGAAGGACCCGCCGTCGGCGACAAGCCGCAGGCCCGCAAGGGCCGGTGCCAGCCGGGCAACCACGTGCGCGGGATGGCGTGCCGCCTCCTCGTGCGTCCAGGCCACCGCCCCGGCCGCCTCCGTCCCCTCGCACAGCGACAGGTGGAACACCATCTGGCGCCATGCGTACGCGGCGTCCTTGACCGTGCCGAGCGGGCGCTGTTCGTGGTGCGCCCGCCCCGTCAGACGGCACACGGTGACGAAGCAACGCCGGGCCAGGTCCGCCCAGCCGGCGGCGGGCGCGATGCCGACGCGGTGGACCAGGGTGGCGAGGTTGTGGGTCGTCAGGATCTGGGACTGTTCGATGACCGTGCCGTTCTCCGCGACGCCGAGGAGACCGCGCGCACCGGCCCGCTCATGGCACAGCGCCGCGAACTCCGGTGCGTCCACCGCGGCCTTCCGCCGGGTCGCCCCGCGTCCGGGACCGCCGTCCGCCCGGGCACGGACGGTCGCGTAGTCGATGCCGTAGTACCGCTCGTACAGGGATCCGCCGCCGAGAAGCTCCCCGGCGACGACCGCCGCGGCCTGGAACTTCGGGCTGAAGGTGCCCATGAAGATGTCCGCGGCGAGTTCCTCGACGAGCGGGGCGTCCAGGTCGGTCCGGCGGGCGAGGACGGCGAGTTCGCGGACGAGCGGGTTGGGCAGCAGGGTGCCGGGGAAGCCGTCCACGGCGACCTCGGCGAGTCGGCGCAGCGTCGTGTGCGCGGAGGTACGCACGCGCGTGGCCGAGGCGCGCTGCGCCGACACCGCGCGGACCCACGGCAGTTCCTCGAGCCTGACCTGCCGCTCCAGGTTGAGCATCAGGAGGGAGCGGCGATTGCTGAACGCCCGGTGGTTCGCGGCCGTCAGGGCGCGCAGCGGCCCGTCCGGGTAGGCCGCGGCGGTCTCGGCGGCGACGAGCTGCGGAACCAGCTCGGCCATCACTTCGGCAGAGGGCACCACGCCGAGCTCCACCAGGGTGTGGAGCGGCGCGCTCCGTGCCGTCTCGACCACGCGGCGGATCGCGGGCGGCACGGCGGTCCCGGCGGGCAGGCCCGACCGGCGCTGCTCGGCCTCGGTGACCGGGGCGACGAGAGGGGGCACGTCGGCCGCGCCGGTCTCCTGCGGGAGGCCGGTCATCCGGTGGGCGACGAGGTGTGCGATGTCGTGGTGGGCGGGCAGGGCGGCCTGGGCCGCCTGGGCGCTCCGTACCGCCGTGTGCCGTTCCGAGCCGGGCAGACCGCGCTTGCGGACCATCGAGGTCACGGCGTGCCGCAGCAGCCCGAGGCGCCGCGCGTCGAGCGGGCGCCCGGCCGTCGTCTCCTCCAGGGCTCCGCGCAGGATCCCGGGGTTGCCCTTGGGGTCGCGGTGGCGACCGCACAGGGTGTGCTCCCGGGCCAGGGTGCGGTAGCGGTCGAGGAGGGCGGCGCCGCGCTCGTGCCATCCGGTGCCGGGTGCGCGGTCGAGGACCCGGTGGTCGGGGCCGGCCGTCTCCAGCCAGTGCCCGAGCAGTTCGTCCTCGAAGGGCCGCCAGACGCCGAGCGCCTCGCGCTGGGTCTCGACGGCGAGGTGGGGGCCGCGGGCCGCCAGCGTGGCTCCGGCCTGCGCGACCGTACGGCGGTGGACGGCGTCGGTGTCGGGCGCCGGGGAGGCGGCCGGGGGCGGGGTGAACCGGAGCATGGCCGCGAACGGCCGTATCTCCCGTACGAGTTCGAGGGCGGCGTCGGTCTCCCCGGCCCTGACGAGCCAGGCCACGGTGAGCAGCGCGGCTTCCTCGGGGACGGTCACCGCGTAGCAGGTGCTGTCGAGGAGGGCCCACAGCTCCGCGAGGCCCTCCTCGGTGAGGCAGTGGACGAAGAGGGCTTCCCTG
The DNA here is from genome assembly GCF_055574655.1 of Streptomyces sp. NPDC029956. Taxonomy (NCBI): domain Bacteria; kingdom Bacillati; phylum Actinomycetota; class Actinomycetes; order Kitasatosporales; family Streptomycetaceae; genus Streptomyces; species Streptomyces sp. NPDC029956. The sequence continues at coordinate 171,813 of NZ_JBVHZJ010000001.1, forward strand.
TCCTCGGGTACGCCGGCCTTCCGGGCCGCCTCCGCCTCGTACGGCTGGAGAGGGCCGCCGGCGCGAGCGGCGCCCGTGGCGAAGCCGCCGTGCAGCACTTCGAGAGTCACCCAGGCGGGCAGACCGCGCGCCGGTGTCCGCGAGCCGATCCTCAGCGCGCCGTCGGCCATGCCGGCGAGCACGCGGCGCCAGCCGCCGGCCCGTTCTTCGGCACGCGCCCGCGTGGCGGGGTCCGTGTGGTGGAGCGCGGTGACGAAGGCACGGGCCAGCTGCCCCTCCGCGTAGGAGCGCGACACGATCGGAAGCTGCTTGTCAGCGTGTGTGTCCATAAGCCGACGTGGCGGGTTCCGCCCCCGCGCCCTCCGGGTCCCGAGCCCGGCGCTCTGCTGCTGAGCTACACGTCGTAGGGCTGTGACGCTAGTCAGCCCGCCGGAGGGGCGGCAACGGGATTTCCCGCGGCGCGGGGCGCCCTGCGCGGGATCCCGCCGAAGGAGCAACGCGCCTAACCCCTCGGTGCCGGCGGCGGTTGAGCACACCGATGAGGGTGGCGAGGTCGGCCGCACCCGCCGGGTCGTCCGCGTACCGGGTCGTCTGGAGGGGGCCGACCTCGGGGAGGACGATCTCCTCCCGGGCCAGCACATGGACCAGGGTCAACAGCGCGGCGCGGGCGTTGCCGTCGGTGAAGGGGTGGAAGAACGCCACGTCGAGGTAGGCGCGGGCCGCGCGGGCCGCCGGTGGGAGGTTCGGGTCGGTCGCCTCGCGCAGGCAGGATGCGAAGTCGGCCCTGGTACGGGGCGTCAGGCCGTAGCGCTCGCGGCCGGCCTTCGCGTACGCGTCGTTCACGCGGAACGGTGCCTCGGGGGCGGCGAGGACGTCGCGCTGCCAGCCGGCCAGCAGAGCGAAGTCCAGCGGGACGCCGCGTGCGGCGTCTTCTCGGGCCACGGCGTACGCGGCGAGCAGTCGCTCGGCGCGCATCGGGTCGCGTCGGCGCACCGGTCCCTCGCACCAGGACCGGAACCCGTCGCGGTCGGGAGGGAATCGGTGAAGGGCCGGTGCGCTCCGCCAGTCGGTCTCACCACGCACGCGCAGCCAGACAGCGAGGCTGTCAGAAGCGGTCATGGAGTTCCTCCAGGTCCTCCCTCTCGCGGTGGTCCTGGTACGGGGCGTGGCCGGTGAGGCCGACGGCGAGGTCCTCGCCCACGGACTCGATCAGGACGCGTTCCGGGGTGACCCAGCTCTCGAACCGGCCGCCGATCGCACGCTCCACCGCTCGCGAGGCCTCGGCCGGGTCCAGGCCGGTGCTGGTGAGGAACCAGCTCAGGACGATCGAGGTCTGGCTGCGCCAGGCGTTGTCCGCGCACGAGTCCATCGCATAGGTCACGAGCCGGACGCAGGCCCGTTCCAGGTACCAGCTGCGGTCCTCGGGCGGGACGTCCGGCGACGGCGCCAGGTCGGCGAAGCGCCGGGCCGTCCGCTCCAGCCACGCCCGCCACTCCAGCAGCGCGGCGACGACGCGTGACGCGGTCTCGTCCGGGGTCGTCACCGAGTGCGCCCCGCTGACCCAATGGCCGATGGGTCCGCCGTCGCGCAAGCACCAGTTCCATCCCCAGGCCCAGGTGCCGTATCGCTCCCGGAGGATCGCGCTTATCTGGCTCTCACACCAGTATTCGCCCTGCGACCAGCCGTCCATGCCGGAGAGTACGGGCGGCACCCATGCACGGACCAGTGAGCGAAGACGGGATTCCTCGTCCTCGTCCCAGGCGAACACGTGCTGGGCCGGGTCGAACGCACCCCAGTCCCGGATGACCTCGAAGGTGACCATGGGCACACGGTCGGCGGGGAAGGGTAGCGTGTCACGGTTGTACGTCAGCGCTGCTCACTCGTCCCGTTCGAGGTGGTCGACCCCTCAGTCTGGGCTCGAAGCACCTGGTATCGCCAACGGTTTTCGGGCCGCGCCCCGTGGGCGTCGGAGGCCGGTGCCGGGTGTTCGGGAATGTGGGGGCCGTTCCTTCTGGGAGCGCTCTCAGAGGGTGGCGGCTACAGATATCCTGATCCGTACAGGAACGCACACCGCACGCGGACACCCCAGCCAGCCCCACCCACGCAGCCGAGGAGCGCACGCCTTGCCCGAGCAGACCACGGGGCCCCGCCCCACGCTGGAAGCCGTCGCCGCCCGCGCCGGCGTGTCCCGCGCCACGGCCTCCCGGGTCGTCAACGGGGGCGCCGGTGTGCGGCCTCCGCTGGTCGAGAAGGTGCGCAGGGCGGTCGACGAGCTCGGCTACGTGCCCAATCACGCGGCCCGCACGCTGGTCACCCGGCGCAACGGCGCGGTGGCGGTGATCATCGCGGAGCCCGAGTTCCGGATCTTCTCGGACCCGTTCTTCGAGCAGCAGGTACGGGGCATCAGCCGGGAGCTGACCGCGCACGACGCCCAGCTGGTGCTGCTGTGGGTGGAGGGTCCGGGGGATCACGACCGGATCGCCCGCTATCTCGGGGGCGGGCATGTCGACGGCGCGCTGGCGTTCTCGCTGCACAACGACGACGCGCTGCCGGCCGTCATCGACCGGACCCGTATCCCGGTGGTGTACGGCGGGCGCCCGGCGCCCGGTACGAGTCCGACCGTGCCGTTCGTCGACTGCGACAACCGCGGGGGCGCCCGTGAGGCGGTGCGGCATCTGGTGGATCTCGGCCGCCGGAACATCGCGCACATCTCCGGGCCGGACGACCAGACGTCGGCGCTCGACCGTCTCCACGGTTATCGAGACGTGCTGGTCGACGCCGATCCCGCCCTGCTGTCCCGGGGCGACTTCACCGAGGAGAGCGGCGCCCGCGCGATGGCCGAGTTGCTCGACCGGCGGCCCGACGTCGACGCCGTTTTCGTCGCCAACGACCTGATGGCTTCGGGTGCGTTGCTGACGCTGCGCGAGCGTGGGGTGCGGGTGCCGGAGGACGTGGCGGTCGTCGGATTCGACGACATGGCCTCGGTGGTGCGCCGGACGTCCCCGTCCCTGACCACCGTGCACCAGGACATCGAGGACATGGGCCGGCTGATGGTGAAGCTGCTGATGCGGCTGCTCGACGGGACCGGCCCGGCGACCCCCGCGTCCGTCATCACTCCGACGTCGCTCGTCCTCCGCGACTCGGCCTGAACCGGCGGACGGGGAGGGCGGCGGCACGGCACAGAAGACGGCGGGCCGGGTGAGGAGGAACCCGGCCCGCCGCTCCGTTCCCCGAGGGGCTCGGACGGTCGGTCGTAGGGGATGACCGCTCCGTTCCCCGAGGGGCTCGGACGGTCAGTCGAAGGGGATGACCACCACCGACCGGTCCGTGCCCGTCTGGACCCGCGAGTCACCGTTGCCGATGGCGCTCCAGACCTCCAGGCGCACCGTGCCGCCCGTCAGGTTGCCGAGTGTTCCGGTGGCCGACTTGAGGCCGCGGGACTGGGCGTACTCCTCCCAGCCGGTCACCGGGTCGGTGGCGAAGTAGTGGTACGTCTCCGTCCGTTCGAAGGTGCCGTCACCGGTGAGGTCGTAGCTGATCCGGGCCTGCTGGCCGAGTCCGACCCCCGTGCCGGCGTCGACCTGGAGGCGGAAGGCGGTGGAACCGCCGGCCTTGAGCGTGCCGTTGACTCCCCTGGCCACGTAGACGAGCGGCCGGTTCGGGGTGCCGTCGTGGTTGCCGCCCTGCGCGGAGAGGACGGTGTCGCTGCCGGCCGTGGCGCCGGTGGCCGTGGTGAGCGTCCCGCCGGTGCGGAGCTGGAAGGTGTTGCCGGTGCCCGGCTCCGGCTCGGGGTCGGGTCCGGGACCGCCCGCGCCGGTGCCGGACGCCGTGGAACGCGCGGGCACGGAGAGGGACTTGCCGTCGGAGAAGGTGACGGTGCGGGCCGTGGAGCCGTGGTTGTGGGCCACGTACGTCCGGGTGCCGTTCTTGGCGAAGACGGCCGAGGTGGGGATGGATCCGGTGACCGTCGCGTCGGGCGCGCCGAGCGTGTCGAGTGCGGTGAGCCAGTGGTAGGTGTGGGCCTTGGACTCCCCCGCCTCGGGGGTGTAGCCGGCGTTGCCCGCGTCCCACTTGGCCTTGGCCGCCGCCGGGTCGGCGAGGGACTGGAACTCCCAGAGGATGTCGCGCCATTCGACGGCCGGGCCGCCGTTCTCGCGCTCCATCTCGGCGATGTTGCGGCGGACGGCGTCCTTGTGGCCGCCCAGGTGGAGTGAACCGCCGGTCACCGGGAGGACGTTGATGCCGTGGATCTCCTCGGGGTTGGCGGTCCACCAGGTGGCGTAGGCGCCGCCGCTGCCCCAGACCATGCCGACGGTGTCGTGCTGGAAGGAGCCGGGGAAGACCTGCTGGTCGGCGTCGAACCAGTACTGGGCGATGGCCTCGCCCTCGGTGGTGAGCAGATAGGTGCCGAGGTCGCGGAGCTGGGTGTTGCCGGTGGCCGAGCCCCAGAGGACGAGCGCGGCGCTGAGGTTGGTCGACTCGGAGGACGACTCCTGGTTGTTGCCGGCGGCGAAGCCCTGGTGGCCGCTGGCCCAGCTGTGTCCGGCGTAGACGTCGAAACCGCGGAGGAACGGGAAGGCGGTGTCGGTGCGGCTGGGGTTGGCGGTGTCGCGGACCAGGGTCTTGACCATGGCGCCCCAGGCCGAGTCGGCGGCCCAGGCCGCGTCGTACTGGGCGACGATCGCGGCGGCGTACACGTAGTAGCCGTAGTGGAAGTGGTGGTCGTTGAGTTCGGTGTCGCTGCCGTACGAGGCCGGGTAGCCGGTGAGGGTCTTCCAGGCGTTGTCGTACGAGAACTCGGTGGCGCCGCCTGCCGTGAACCACTCCTGGAGGCGGCCCTTGATCTGACCGAGGAGCTTGTCGCGGGTCGCGGTCTCACCGATCTGGTCGGCGAGCGGGACCAGCTGGGCGAGCTTGCCGAGGGCCTTGCCGGTCCAGTAGGTGTCGACGGCCCCGGAGAAGGGGTCGGCGGAGTTCGCGACCTCGTTCAGGTAGCCGCGCAGACGGGCGGTGTCGACGCCGTTGCCGCCCGGCAGTCCGGGCAGGGTGGCGGCCGCCTTCTGGCTGGTGGTGAAGGAGGCCGACTCCCGGACCTTCATGGTGCCGCGGGGCGAGACGTAGGTGTACGGGGTGAGCGGGTCGGTGGTGTTCAGCCACTGGTGGCGGTAGAGCGCCTGGAGGGTGCCGCGCTCGGTGCCCTCCTTCGCCTCGGTGGTGAGGGCGTAGGTGGCGCGGACGGTGCCGGCGTCGTAGCTCCAGTTCACGGTGGATCCGGTGACGAAGCTGTAGGCGTACTTGCGGTAGGTGGCGAGCGCGTCGGTGGAGGGCAGGACGGCGACGGAGAAGTAGTCCTTGCCGCCGAGCCCGGCGGTGATGCTGGAGCCGGAGACGGTCCAGTCGGTGCCGCTGGGCGCGAAGAGGGCGTAGTGGTGGCCCGCGACGGTGATGCCGAGGACGTTGCCCTGGTCGGCGAAGACGGCGGGGGTGCCCGCGGTGGTGATCCTCGCGTCGCCGCCGGTGCCCTTGGCGTATACGAAGGGCATGCCGTGGCCGATGGTGGTGCGCAGGGTGCGGGCGCCGTCGGACCAGTAGGGGGTGACGGTCCAGTCGGACCAGGCGTCGGCCTTGGTGTCGGGCGAGTTGAGCCCGGTGAGGCCGAGGGTGAGGTCGGCCTTGTGGGCGAACTCGTACTGGCGCCCGTCGCCGACGATGGCGGGGGTGGTCGGGTAGCCGAGCTCGAGGCCGCCGGCGACGGCCTGGTAGGTCAGCGGGTGGCCGTACATGGGAGTGGAGTACGGGTTGTCCCCGTAGCGCTGGAAGGCGAGGGAGGACCACCAGTCGTTGGTGGGGACCGGCTTGCCCTGGGCCGCGGCGGTGACCTTGGGGGTGACCGGTGCGCCGGTGTTGGTGGTGGGGCCGGAGGTTCCGGCGGGGCGGGTGTCGGAGTAGCTTCCGGCGCCCGTGGGGATGGTGGCCGCTGCGGCCGGGGCTGCGGCGGGGCCGAGTCCCAGGGCGGCGAGGGCGGACACCAGGACCAGCGCGGCGGCGGGCCTTGTGCGGGGGGCTGGCATGTAAACGGCACCTCATGTCGTTCGCGACGAGTGGGGCACGGAGGGATGCGCGCGGCGGGATGCGCGGGGAAACGGGGACGATCTCGCAGTGGACGCTTCCGGCGAACACTCCGAGAGAGCGCTCTCAAGACGCCGGAAACGTAAAACCGCCGAAACACATGTGTCAAGAGATTGAACACAGGCCGGACTTGACGGCTCTTCCCGTCCGTTACGCCTTCGAGCCTTGACGGATGGGCTCCGCCCCAGGCACGCTCCCCCCGCACGCTTGAGAGCGCTCTCAGTCGTTCTCGCTCGTTCCGGAGCCAAGGAGGCTTCCCATGCCCATCGCCCGAGCCGCCGTCACGACCACCGCCAGAAGAGCCGTCGTCCGCCTGGGGGCGGTCGCGCTCACCGGGGCCCTGCTCGCCGCCTGCGGAGGTGCGTCGGACGACACGTCCACCGACGGGGCGGGAGGCGAGGTCACCATCACCGTCGACCTGTTCGGTTCCTTCGGGTACAAGGAGGCCGGGCTCTACGCCGAGTACGAGAAGCTCCACCCCGGTGTCACCATCAAGCAGACGGACACCGAGGACGAGGCCGACTACTGGAAGTCCCTCCAGACCCGGCTCGCCGGCGGCGCCGGCCTCGCCGACGTGCAGGGCATCGAGGTGGGCCGGATCGCCTCCGTCACCCAGCAGCAGGCCGACCGGTTCGAGGACCTGAGGAAGTACGGCGCGGACTCCCTCAAGGACCAGTTCGCCCCGGCGAAGTGGGCCGCCGCCGGCGGCAAGGGCGGCGAGGTCCTCGGCCTCGGCACCGACGTCGGCCCCGAGGCGATGTGCTACCGCACCGACCTCTTCAAGAAGGCCGGACTCCCCACCGACCGCGCGGAGCTCGCCAAGAAGTGGTCCACCTGGGACGGCTACCTGGCCCTCGGGAAGCAGTACAAGGCGAAGGCCCCCGGCAAGAGCGCCTGGCTCGACAGTGTCGGCAGCCTCTACTCGATCATGATCGGGCAGCAGAAGGAGCGGTACTACGACGCCTCCGGAAAGCTGATCTGGGAGGAGAACCCCGCCCTGCGCACCGCCTGGGACCACTCCGTCCAGGCGGCCCAGGACGGGCTGAGCGCCAAGCTCGACCAGTGGTCCCCGCAGTGGAACCAGGCCTTCGCGGCCGGTTCCTTCGCCACCATCCCGTGCCCCGCCTGGATGCTCGGCTACATCAAGGGCCAGGCCGGTGAGGCCGGCAAGGGCAAGTGGGACGTCGCCACGCTCCCCGGCGGCGCCGGCAACTGGGGCGGCTCCTACCTGGCGGTCCCGAAGGCCGCGAAGCACAAGAAGGAGGCGTACGAGCTGGTGAAGTGGCTCACCGCCCCCGAGCAGCAGACGAAGCTCTTCCAGAAGCAGGGCAACTTCCCCTCCGCCACGGGCGCGATCGAGAAGGTCGCCGGCGCGAAGGACCCGTTCTTCTCCGACGCCCCCATCGGGCAGATCTTCGGTGACGCGGCCAAGGCGGCCCCGGTGCAGGTGCTCGGCGTGCACGACCAGAACATCGCGCAGCAGATCACGAACGCGCTGAGCGAGGTCGAGCGGAAGGGGACCTCGCCGGAGAAGGCCTGGTCGAACGCGAAGAAGGGCGTCGCGAACACCGTCGGCTGACCTCCGCCGCCGGATCCCTCCTCTCCACGTCTCCTCCACTCCTCCGAAGGGCCGCGCCGTGACCCTCACCGCATCCGAGACGCCGGCCCCGCCGAAGCCGGCCCCGCCGCCCGCGCGGCGGGGGTCCGCCCGGCGGGCCTGGCAGTCGTTCTCCCCGTACGCCTACCTCGCCCCGTTCTTCACCCTGTTCGTCGCCTTCGGCCTCTTCCCGCTGCTCTACACGGCCTTCGTCTCGCTCTACCGGGTGGAGCTCCAGACGCCCGGCGACATGGAGTGGCGCGGCCTCGGCAACTACACCGCGCTCCTCGGCGACGAGTACTTCTGGCTGTCGCTGCGCAACACGTTCACCATCGGTGTGCTCTCCACCGTGCCACAGCTCGTGATGGCCCTGGGGCTCGCGCATCTGCTCAACTACAAGATGCGCGGCCGCACCTTCCTGCGGACCGCGGTGCTCCTGCCGTACGCGACCTCGGTGGCCGCCGCCACCCTCGTCTTCGCCCAGCTCTTCGGGCGGGACTTCGGCCTGATCAACTACGCGCTCGGTCTGGTCGGCATCGACCCCGTCGACTGGCAGAACGGCACGGTCGCCTCGCAGATCGCCGTGTCGACGGTCGTCGTCTGGCGCTGGACCGGCTACAACGCGCTGATCTACCTGGCCGGCATGCAGTCCATCCCCCATGAGCTGTACGAGGCCGCCGCGATGGACGGGGCCTCGCGGTGGCGCCAGTTCTTCCACGTCACGCTGCCGGGTCTGCGGCCCACGATCCTGTTCACCGTCATCGTCTCGACGATCGGCGCGACCCAGCTGTTCGGTGAGCCGCTGCTGCTCGAAGGGTCCATCTCGGGCGGCATCTCGCACCAGTACCAGACGCTCGGCCTGTACATGTACGAGCAGGGCTGGGGCTTCTTCCATCTGGGCCGGGCCGCCGCCATCGCCTGGGTGATGTTCCTGCTCATCGTGGTGCTCGTCGGGGCCAACGCCCTGATCGCGCGCCGCCGTTCCCGCAAGGAGGCCGGCCGATGACCGCGCCCGGTTCCACCGTGACGCGCGACCCCTCCTCCCGGGCCGTCCGTACGCCCGGTCCCACCGGGACGCGAGGCCCCTCCCGGGCCGGCCGCACCCTGCACGCGGGCCCGCTCGCGTACGGGATCCTCGTGGTCGCCGTCCTGTTCTCCGCGTTCCCCTTCTACTGGACGATCGTCGCGGCGAGCCGCTCCAACGCCGACCTGGCGAAGGTGCCGCCGACACTGCTGCCCGGCCCGAACCTGATCCGCAACTTCGAGGCCGTCCTCGAAGAGGCGGACATCGGCAAGGCCCTGCTCAACTCCCTCATCGTGTCCGGTTCGATCACCCTCGGCACCGTCCTGTGCTGCACGCTCGCCGGTTTCGCGTTCGCCAAGCTCCGCTTCCGGGGCCGCGGCGCACTCCTGGCGGTCACGATCGGCACCATGATGATCCCGCCGCAGCTGGGCGTGATCCCGCTGTTCATGCTGATCGCCGAGCTGGGCTGGGTGAACCAGCTCCAGGCGGTGATCCTGCCGGGCCTGGTGTCCGCGTTCGGGGTGTTCTTCATGCGTCAGTACCTGGTGCAGACGCTGCCGGACGAGCTGATCGAGGCGGCGCGGGTCGACGGCGCGTCCACCGCCCGCATCTTCTGGTCGATCGTGGTGCCGATCGCCCGGCCCGGCATGGCCGTGCTCGGCCTGCTGACCTTCATGGCCGCCTGGAACGACTTCTTCTGGCCGGTCGTCGCGCTCACCTCCTCCGAGCCCACGGTCCAGGTCGCCCTGCGCCAGCTCGGCGGCGGATACGTCCACGACCAGTCGGTGATCATGGCGGGCACGCTGCTCGGCACCCTGCCGGTCCTCCTGGTCTTCGGCCTGCTGGGCCGGCAGATCGTCGGCGGCATCATGCAGGGCGCGGTCAAGGGCTGACCCCCCTCCGCCCCGCCCGGGCGGGCCCGCCCGGCCCGCCCGACGGCACCGCTTCCCCATCCCAGACCTCTCACTCCAGGGAGTTCCCATCCCATGACCGCGCTCGACGCCCGTACCGACACGACGACCGTCCTCCGCTTCCCCGAGGGCTTCCGCTGGGGCACCGCCACGGCCGCCTACCAGATCGAGGGGGCGGCGGGCGAGGACGGCCGCACCCCCTCCATCTGGGACACCTTCAGCCGTACGCCCGGCAAGGTGCGCAACGGTGACACCGGTGACATCGCCGCCGACCACTACCACCGGGTCGACGAGGACGTCGAGCTGATGCGACGGCTCGGCGTCACCGACTACCGCTTCTCGATCGCCTGGCCCCGGGTGCAGCCCACCGGGCGCGGCCCCGCCGTACGCAAGGGCCTGGACTTCTACCGGCGGCTCGTCGACCGCCTCATCGACGCCGGCATCCGCCCCGTGGCGACGCTCTACCACTGGGACCTCCCCCAGGAGCTGGAGGACGCCGGCGGCTGGCCGCAGCGGGACACCGCGGGCCGGTTCGCCGAGTACGCGGCGATCATGGCGGACGCCCTCGGCGACCGGGTGGCGACCTGGACCACGCTCAACGAGCCCTGGTGCGCGGCCTTCCTGGGCTACGGCAACGGCGTGCACGCCCCGGGCCGCACCAGCGCCCTCGCCTCGCTCCGCGCCGCCCACCACCTGAACCTGGCGCACGGGCTCGCGGCGCGCACCCTGCGCGGGGCGCTGCCCGGCTCGGCCGAGGTGTCGCTGACCCTGAACCTCCATGCGGTGCGGCCCTGTTCGCAGGCGCCGGAGGATCTGGACGCGGCTCGCCGGATCGACGCGGTGGGCAACCGCATCTTCCTCGACCCCGTGTTCCACGGCCGGCTGCCGGAGGACCTGGTGCGCGACACCGCGTCGGTCACGGACTGGTCCTTCGTGCAGGACGGCGATCTGGCGGCGGCGGCCGCGCCGATCGACTCGCTGGGCATCAACTACTACTCGCCCTCGGTCGTCGGGGCGGGCGGTTCGGAGTCGCCCTCGCCGTGGGCGGGCGCGGAGCGGCACGTCCGGTTCGAGCCGGCCCCGGGGCCGCGTACGGCGATGGACTGGCCGGTGGACGCGGACGGGCTGCACGAGCTGCTGATCCGGCTGCGGGACGAGCTGCCGGACGTACCGCTGGTGATCACCGAGAACGGCGCGGCCTACGACGACTACGCCGACCCCTCCGGCAACGTGAAGGACCCGGAGCGGGTGGCGTACCTCCACGCGCATCTGGCGGCGGTGCACCGGGCGCTCGCGGACGGGGCGGACGTCCGGGGGTACTTCCTGTGGTCGCTCCTGGACAACTTCGAGTGGGCGTACGGCTACAGCAAGCGGTTCGGCATCGTGCACGTGGACTTCGCGACGCAGCGGCGGACGCTGAAGGACAGCGCCCGCTGGTACGCGGAGGTCATCGCGCGCGGGGGCCTGGCCGAGGCCTGACGGGCGGCCGGGCCCGACGGGTGGCCCGGCCCGGCCGGGCTACCCGCGCAGCGCGCCGGCGACGAAGGCCCTGGTCCAGGGGACGGCCGAGTTGACGGGGACGTACTCCGCGTCCGCCGGGAAGAAGTCCACGACGCCGGCCGCGCCGTAGTTCGCCCAGAAGCAGGTGGTCATCGGGAAGGTGTCGGTGACGTTCTGCCGGCACTTCACGACGAGGGTGCTGCTCGTGACGGTCCGGGGCTCTCCGGTGAAGGTGCGGCCGTAGCCCGTGGCGAGGTCCTCGGACGCGTCGTAGATCCTGTTCAGCGCGGCGGTGGGGTCGGGCACGTTCTCGTACAGGTTGGTCCTGGCGGTGAACATGGGCGCCGACGCCGACATGGTGCCCTTGCGGAGGACGTTCCTCGGGCTGCCGAAGCAGGACACCTCGTCGGCGATGTCCTGGCTGTCGCCCTCGATCTCCTCGAGGCCGTCGTCTCCGGTGACGATCATGTCGAGATCGCTGCCGTAGTGGAAGCCGCCGTCGCCCTCGTCGCAGACGAGTCCTTCCAGCTCCGGGACGGCGATGGCCGTGTAGCGGGTGCCGGGATCGGCGGCGAGCTTCTCGGCGGCCGGGGCGGCCCCGCCCTCTCCGTCGCCGGTGGCCGGACCACCGCCGTGGGAGGCCCGGCCGTCCGGCGTCCTCCCGGCCGAGGGCCGCTCCGTCGAGCCCTTGGTGTCCGCGGGCTCGGTGGACCCGCAGCCCGTCAGCGTCACCGCCGCGGACGAGGCCAGGACGACCGAAGCCACGACTGCCCGAAACCTGCTCATGTGCCGACTCCCCCGCGAAGCGCACGTGCCGTTCCGACGACGGCACCCTGTGGTTGACCACGATCGATGATCAAGAACGCGGGTGATCCTACGGGGAACGCGAGGGGGGTGCCGCGACACCCCCCTCGGGTACGCGGCACCCCCGGTCACTCTTCGGCCAGGGTCACAGACGCTGCCAGAGCGCCGGAACGTTGGGCGGCTGCCAGCCCGCCTGGGCCTGGTGGCCCTGGAGGCAGCGGTAGCTCGCGCCGCCGTACGTGACCACATCGCCGGCCGCGTAGACCTTTCCGGCCGCCCAGGTGCCGCCCGGCTCCGGCTCGCCCGGCCCGGGGCCCGGGTCGGTGCCGGTGGTCTTCAGCGTGAGTCCGTAGTTCTGGAGCAGCGGGTTCAGTGGCTGGAAGAAGGTGGTGCCGCCACTGGAGCAGTTCCCGGAACCGCCGGACGTGACGCCCTGGGCCTGGCTGCCGGAGATGTACGAGCCTCCGGAGTCGCCGGGCTCGGCGCAGACCGTCGTACGGGTCACCCCGGAGATGGTGCCCTCCGGGTAGGTGACGCTCGTGTTGTGCTGCTGCACGGTGCCGCAGTGCCAGCCGGTGGTCGAGCCGGAGCGGCACACGGAGGAGCCGACGGGCTGCAGCACCGAGCCGGTCACCTGGACGTTTCCGCCGCCGGAGCCCTTGACGTACGGGGTGGAGGTCCAGTTGGTGTTGGCGGCGACCCAGGCCATGTCGTTGCCGGGGAAGACCGAGCCCTGGAAGCTGCCCTGTGCCACCTGGTTGAACCCGCTGGTGGTGGTGCCCGCCCGGCCGCAGTGCCCGGCGGTCGCGAAGCCCTGGGTGGTGCCCCGCGTCACCGCGAAACCGACCGAGCAACGGCCGCCGCCGCCCATGTAGTACGCGTCGCCGCCCCGGATGTCGTGCAGCGGTCGGGGTGCCTGGCCGGTGCGGACGACGCGCACCAGCTCGCGCGGTACGCCGGTGGCCTTCACCAGCCGCGCCCCGGCGCCCGCCCTGGTCTCCTCGACGACCAGGACGTTGGCGCGGACGTCGACGTAACGGACGGGCGCATCGGTACCGGCCGACCGGTCGAGGCGCTGCTTGGCGCGTTCCAGGGCGGTCAGACTGTGCGTCACGAGCCGGACCCGCGCGCCCGTGGCCCGTATCGCGGTGGTGTCGGCGGCGCGGGTGGTGGCCACGGTCAGGGTGCCGGCCTCGGCGCCGTCCACCCACGCACCGGCGAAGGCACCGCCGAGGCCCTGGCGGAGCCGGGCGGCGGTGGCGCCCGCCTCGGCCTCGTTGGCGAGGCGGGTCAGGGCCTGGGAGTGGGTGAGTCCCAGGTCGCGCCGCATGGCGTCGAGCAGTTCGGGCCGGGCGGAGTCGGCGCCGAGCGCCTGGGCCGCGGTCCTGACGGACGGAGCGCGGTGCGGGTCCCGGGCGTCCGGGGCCGCGGCGGCGGAACCGGCCTGGAGTCCGGCCAGCGCCATTCCGGCGGCGACGAGGGCGGTACACGCCGCGCGGGCGTGTCGTCGGAGCATGGGGAGTCTCCTCGGTTCGCGGATCGCGGTTCTGGGATCGCGGTTCTGGGACCTCGGATTCCAGATCTCGGATCTCGGTGGGGGATCTGCTCGAACCGTAGGGACCCCGACGAGGGGGCGGGAGCTGCCGGTCGGCCCCTGCCATGGCGTTATGCCGGGGGTGCCACTCCCGTGTGGAGCCGGCCCGCGCTGGTCGCCAGCGCCTCGGCGTGAGCGGCCCGGGTGTGGCCGAGGACGGTCGCGGACCGGGAGGCCGCGCGCCCCTCGGGATGCCAGCCGAGCAGGTGCCGCCACATGAGCGGGGCGCCGGTGAGGGGACGGGTGACGAGGCCCGGGGTGACGGGGAAGGTGGCCCGGCACAGTCCGACGGCCCGGCCGACCTGCACCAGATGGACGCAGGAGGCGGTGTCCGTCTCGTACACACAGGCCGGGGTGAACCCGGCCCTTACGCAGGCGGCCGCGAAGCAGTCGCCGAAGCAGCCGTCGCCCGGTACGTCGGTCCAGGCCTCCGCCGCCAGTTCGGCGAGGTCGATCTCGGCGCGGGGTGCCAGCGGATGGTCTGCGGCCAGCATCACGTACACCGGATCGCGGGCGACCTCCGTCCAGGCCAGCCGTCCCGCCTCGGGCGGACCGCTCTCGCCGCAGACCCCGACGAGGGCGAAGTCGAGGCGGCCGTCGGCGACTCCGCCGGCGATCTCGCGCTCCGACCACGAGATGTGCGTGGTGACGGGGGCGCCGGGGTCGTCGCGCGCGATCCGGTCGACCAGACCGCCGAGCAGCGGCCCGTGGGTGCCGCCGAGCCGGTAGCCCTCCGCCCCGTCTCGGGCGAACCGCACCGCCTCCTCCTGCAGCTCGCAGACGGCGGGCAGCACCACCCGTGCCCGTTCGAGCACCAGGTCACCGAGCGCCGTGGCCCGTACGCCCTCCCGTCCACGCTCGAACAGGGCGCCGCCCAGGGCCCGTTCGATCCGCTTGAGCTGAGCGCTGAGCGCCGGTTGGGCGAGCCCGAGTGCGGTCGCGGCGCGTGTGAGGCTCCCCGCGTCGGCGATGGCCCGGATCGTCTTGAGGTGCCTCAGCTCCAAGTCCATAGCGAGAGCTTGACGCGCCGACCCGCTGCGGTCCAGACCAAAGCGCGACCCGAATTCCGCCATGTACACGGAACGACGCAGGTCACAGCGGGCGGCGGCCCGCGCACGGGAACCGCACCGGTGCTCCGCTCGTCCTCTGGGGCGAAGGGTGCCGGGGGACGGTCGACCGTCTCGTGGCGCCGTACGCGCGCGCATGCGGAAGGTCGTATGCGGAAGGTGAGGGGTACGGGGTGGCTGTCACGCTCGCGGAGGAGATCATGCTGCTGTCGCTGGACGATGTGTCCGGGGTGGCGAAGGAGCGGCAGACCGCCGCGTGGGCGGTCGCGGGCGGCATCCTGCTCGATCTCGTGCTGGCGGGACGCGTGTCGGTCGACGACGGGCGGCTGCGGGTGACGGACGCGACGCCCACCGAGGTGCCGCTGCTCGACGGGCGGTTGCGGCAGGTCGACGCGTGGTGCGCGAAGAAGGGCAAGGCCCCGAAGGTCACCGAGTGGCTGACGAAGGACCAGGCCAAGGCCGTGAAGGCCACGGTCGAGAGCCTCCGCGAGCGCGGCCTGGTGCGTGAGGAGCGGCAGCGGGTGATGGGCCTCTTCCCCGTCTCCCGCTATCCGGAGGCGGACGGTTCCGTCGAACGCGAGCTGAGGGCCAGGCTGCATGCGGTCCTCGCCACCGGTCCGACCCACAGCGCCCGCACCACGGGCCTCCTCGCCCTGATCCACGGCGCCAGGCTCCACCGCCTCGCGTTCCCCGACATACCCCGCAAGGAGGTCGCGGCCCGCCTGGAGGAGCTGACGGCCGGCCAGTGGGCCGCGGAGGGCGTGCGCCGGGCGATCCGGGACATGCAGGCCGCGATGCTCGCGATCACGGCGGCCACGGTGGTGACGATCACCAGCTGACCGGCCGCGGGGCGCCGGCCGCCGCGGGTGCGGGGAGCGGACCGGGGCAGGCCCCCACGGCCCGCCCCGATCCGCCACTACTCTCCCTCCCGCCACTCACGTCTCACTCACGTTCCGCTAACGCGGGGGCGGCGAAGGCCGGGCGGTAATGTGCTCGCTCTCCGATCACGTACCCGATTCCTTCAGGGAAGCGAGCGACGCAGATGACCGACCCGAGCCGTACGTACGTGGACGAGTGCCTGGGCGGGAACCGCGGGCTCGCCGAGGCCGTGGCGCGGGCCGAACTGCCGCCGGCCTTCGAGGAGGCGTGGCGCGCGCATCTGCTGCCCCGGCCCTGGTTCGTACGGGCCGCGGAGACGGCCGCGTTCGCACGGGACCTGGAGGGGCTCTTCGAGCTGCTCGTGTCGCTTCCGGTCCGGCTCTTCGACGGGGATGTCGACCGGTACGCGGCGGAGGTCGGGATCGACCCCCCGCTCGCCGCGCTGCTGCACCGGGGCGGCTCCGGTGTCCCGGCCAAGTTCGGCCGGGCCGACGCCTACCACGACGGCACCGCGTACAGGCTCCTGGAGTTCAACCTCGGCAGCGAGGTCGGCGGGGTGGACATGGCCGTGTTCAACCAGGGGCTGCTGCGGGTGCCGGAATTCGCGGCCTTCGCGCGCGTGCACCGGCTCGACCATGTGGACATCGCCGCGCGGACGGCCACCGTCCTGCGCGACCGCGCCAGGCCGGCGCTGTCCGGGCACGGGGACCCGGTGGTCGGGCTGATCGAGGGGCGCGGCGGCGTCGCCCCGTACGGGAGGCTGATGCGGGCCACGGTCGAGGCGATGGCCGAGCAGGGCATCGAGGTGCGGATCGGGGAGATCGACGGGGTGCGCACCCGGTCCGACGGCAAACTCACCCTGGACGGCACCCCGCTGGACCTGGTCCTGCGGAACTTCGCGGCGAGTCAACTGCTCGACGACCCGGCGGGCCCCGACGTGGCGGAACCGTTCTTCCGCGCCCACCGGGCCGGCCGGACCATCCTGTTCACGTCACTGGAGAGCGCCTTCTACTCGAACAAGAGCGCCCTCGCGCTGCTCACCGACCCTCGCCGGCGCGGCGCGTTCGACGCCGACGAGCGGGCCCTCGTCGACCGGGTCCTGCCGTGGAGCCGCACGCTCCACGCCTCCGTTCCGGCCGAGCTGCCGGACCTCTGCCGGGAGCGGCGGGACCGGCTCATCCTCAAGCCGGGCGCCGGGTACGGCGGGCTGGACACCTTCGTCGGCTGGGAGTGCACCGACGCGGAGTGGGACAAGGCGGTGCGCCTCGCCGTGGAGCGGGGCGGTTACGTGGCGCAGGAGCGGGTCGTACCGCGCCCGGAGCCCGTGTACGACCCGGTGACCGGCGAAGTCGACGACTGGATCGCCGCGCTCGGCATCTTCCTCACGGACGAGGGGTACGCGGGCACGCACGCGCGTGCCAACCGCGCCGACGGGGGCGCGATCGTCGGGATGAGCAGCAACCCGGACACCCGGATGGTGGGTGTGTTCTCCCACCCGTGACGCGTGGCGGGGGTGCGGCAGGCAGGCGACGCGCGTGGGCGGTTCGGCGGGCAGGCGACGTGCGCGATCGCGGAGGGGCGCGGCGGGCAGGCGACGTACGTGCGCGTGTCGGGCGCGGGAAAAGGCGTGTCGCCGCCGGCGGTCGCACGCCTACTCTCCGAGCCATGCGCCAGCACGAGAACCGGCACCGGCACCGAGGGCGCGACCGGAGTCCCGCCCGCCGCACCACGGGATCGGCCCCGGCCGGTCCGTCGTCGCCACGTGCGCCGTCGGTCGACGGTGCTCGTGTCGTGCTCGTCGGCCACTTCTCCGCGAAGGAGAAGGACTTCGGAGCGCTCATGGACGCGGCCGCCCTGGATCTGGCCGCACGCGGCGCGCGGATCGTGGGCCGGTTCGTCCAGCGGCGCGGTGTCTCGGACGGCGGGGCCGCGAAGATGGCCCTGCCGTTCTCGTCCCGGACCCTGCTGCGCTCCGGCAAGGTCCGCGAAGTGGCCACGGCGTGCGAGGAGGCCCGAGCCGACGCGGCGGTGTTCGTGGCACCACTGACGGAACTGCAGCAACGCACGCTGACGGTGCTGCTGGGGTGCCCCGCCCTGAGTCTCGGCGAAGCCCTGGACGCGAACCGGCCACCCGGCCGGACCCCGGGGACAGCCTCTCGGGCAGGCGGGGGTTCGACGACAGGGCCCGGTGGCCTACGGGGCCTCAGGCTTCCGCGGCCAGCTCGGCGTTGGCGCGATCCGTGATCAGGGTCAGCACCCGGCCCACGACCAGCAGGTCCTCGTCCGGGATGCCGCTGTACAGCCGGGCGGAGATCTCCGCGGACTCGGCCGAGGTGATCTCGTACAACTCCCGTCCGGCGTCCGTGAGCCGTACCCGCGCCGACTTCGCCGGGTCCGCCGGGTCCGCCTCCAGCGCCTTGGCGGCCGTCAGCTCCTCGATCACGCCGGACACGACCGACGCGTCTATCTTCAGGGAGCCGGTGACGTCGGCGACGAGGTCGTCGCGGCCGATGGACTCGCCCGCGGCCACGACGGCCCGGAGGGTGACGCTCTGGTGGAACGTGATGCCGTGGCGGGTCAGCACGCCCTCCAGGAGGACGCGCGCGGCGTGGTGCGCCAGGGCCAGGACCCGGCCGTTGGCGCGGGGTGCGGTCGTGGTCGCAGTGGTGGTGGTCATGATTGCTCCTCGTCGTTCTCGATGTGCGGATCAAGAGGTGCGTCGAGCAGGATCGCGAGCTCGCGGGTGAACTCCTGGGTACGCGAGCCGGTCCGGCCCCCGAGCGGCGCGAGCAGCTGGTCCAGGAGGCCCTGGACGACCGTGATCGCCCGGCGTGTGACGTCGAGCCCCTGCTCGGTGAGCGACAGCTGCATGGCGCGCGGGTCGTTCGGGTCGCGGGTGCGATCCACGAGTCCGGCCGCCTCCAGGGCACGGGCGAGCTTGGAGACGTACAGCGGCTCCATCCCCGTCCGGTCGGCGAGCCCGCGCTGACTGGGCCGCAGCCCGGAGCGCGACATGCCGTACAACGAGGCCATCACCACGTACTGGGCATGGGTCAGGCCCAGGGGTGCGACGGCACGGTCGACGGCCACACGCCACTTCATCGACAGGCGCCAGACGAGAAATCCCGCAGAGGCGCCGTTGGTTGCTGAACTCACGCTGGATACGGTACATGGCTACTATGTACATGGCTACTATTTTCGGCGGCGATGTGCGGGTGGGCGCCGAGAGGCCGTTCGCCGTACACCGCGTGCCAGACCTCCGCCTCCTTCTCCCGCGCGGCGGGCGGCAGCGCGAGTGCCGCCGCGTCCTGGGCGGCAAGGGCGAGGGCCTGGTCGACGAAGGCGCGGTGGATCCGGACCGCGAGGTCGTCCGGGAAGCCGGCCGAACGCAGCACCCCGAGGATCCGCCCCACGCGTTCGACCACGCCCGGGGCCTATGTCAACACCATTGACGTGTATACGGCGGTACGGATTGCATGGCGTCGGCACCCGTCGTCGCACGTCCCCAGGAGCACGCCCATGACCTCGGCCGATCTGGTCTTCACCGGCGGACCCGTCTTCACGGTCGACCCGGCCCGCACCCGGGCGAGTTCACTCGCTGTCGTCGGCGAGCGCATCGTCGCCGTCGGCCACGACGAGGTGCGGGAGCTCGTCGGCCCCCGGACCGAGATCGTCGACCTCACCGGGAAGCTGCTGCTCCCGGGGTT
Source organism: Streptomyces sp. NPDC029956 (assembly GCF_055574655.1). Lineage (NCBI taxonomy): Bacteria > Bacillati > Actinomycetota > Actinomycetes > Kitasatosporales > Streptomycetaceae > Streptomyces > Streptomyces sp. NPDC029956. The sequence continues at coordinate 191,025 of NZ_JBVHZJ010000001.1, forward strand.
CCAGGACGCCCACGTCCACGCGGTGTTCGGCGGTTCGGAACTGGCCGAGTGCGATCTGACGGGCACGGTCGGCGTCCCGGAGTACCTCGGCCGGGTCCGGGCGTACGCCGACGCGCACCCGGACCACGCGTGGATCACCGGCGGCGGCTGGTCGATGGAGAGCTTCGCGGGCGGGCTGCCCACCCGGCAGCTGCTCGACTCGGTCGTCCCGGACCGGCCGGTCCTGCTGTCCAACCGGGACCACCACGGCGCCTGGGCGAACACGAAGGCCCTCCGACTCGCCGGGATCACCGCCGACACCCCGGACCCCGCCGACGGACGGATCGAGCGCGAGCCGGACGGTGCGCCCAGCGGCATGCTCCAGGAGGGTGCCACGACGCTCGTGGCACGCCTCGTGCCGGCGAGCACTCCGGCGGACCGCCTCACGGGGTTCCTGCGAGCCCAGGAGCTGCTGCACTCCCTCGGCATCACGGGCTGGCAGGACGCGCTCCTGGGCTCGTTCAGCGGCCGGGCCGACCCCTCGGACGCCTACGCGACCGCCGCCCGCGACGGCTCGCTCACCGCCCGGGTGACCGGGGCGCTCTGGTGGGACCGGCGGCGCGGCTCCGAGCAGATCCCCGAACTGGTCTCGCGTCGGAAGGAGTTGAGCCACGGACGCTTCCGGGCGACCTCGGTGAAGATCATGCAGGACGGCATCGCGGAGAACTTCACCGCCGCCATGACCTCCCCCTACCTCGACGGCTGCGGCTGCGCCACCGCCAACAGCGGGCTCAGTTTCGTCGAACCCGGGGCGCTGCGCGGGTACGTGGCGGAGCTCGACGCCCTTGACTTCCAGGTCCACTTCCACGCCCTCGGCGACCGGGCCGTCCGCGAGGCCCTCGACGCGCTGGAGGCCGCGGTCGCCGCCAACGGGCGCCGCGGCAACCGCCATCACCTCGCCCACCTCCAGGTCGTCCACCCGGACGACCTCCCCCGGTTCGCCGCACTCGGCGCCATCGCCAACATCCAGCCGCTCTGGGCGGCCCACGAGCCGCAGATGGACGAACTCACCATCCCGTTCCTGGGGCCGGAACGCGCCGCCTGGCAGTACCCGTTCGGCGATCTGGTGCGGGCCGGTGCCACCCTCGTCGCGGGCAGCGACTGGCCGGTGAGCAGCCCCGACCCGCTCGCGGGCATCCACGTCGCCGTCAACCGCCGGGAGCCGGGTTCGGCCGACGACCGCGTGTTCCTGCCGGAGCAGCGCCTCGACCTGTCCACGGCCCTCACCGCGTACACCGCCGGCTCCGCCCATGCGAACGGCCACGACGACGCGGGCAGCCTGCGCCCCGGGAACCTCGCCGACCTCGTGGTCCTGGACCGCGACATCCTGACCGGGCCGCCGGAGGAGATCGCGGAGGCCCGGGTGGAGCGGACGTACGTGAGCGGCCGTCCGGTGTACACGCGCTGAGGCGTGGACGGGCGCTGAGCGGTGCGGTCCGGTTGCGGTGCCCGGCCGACCGGGTCCCGGCCGGTCCCGGCCGTCCCGTCAGAAGCCCCGTCAGCCCCGGTCAGCCCCGGTCAGTCCCGGAGGTGCCCGAGCACGGACCGCATCGCCCGCTCCACGCACGCGCGGGACTCCTCGGTGGGGTCGACCAGTTCGAAGCTGTGGTGACCGTGCGGAACGTCGACGATCTCGACGTCCGTCCCGTTCCTCCCGGCGGCGGCCAGGAAGTCCTCGACGGTCGCCGCGAAGGACGGGTGCTCCTGTCCGGCCCGTATCAGGACGATCGGCGGACCGTCAGACGTACCGACGACGTCGACGGGCCGGAAGCGGGACTCCACCGCGCCCCAGCCGGGGAGCGGTGCCAGGGCGGGGTAGCTCGCCGCGAGGCAGCGCAGCCACGGCGGGGGCGCGGCCAGCCAGTCCGCCGCGAGGAGCCCGCCCGTGGAGAAGAACCAGAGCGCGATCCGCTCCCCGTCGACGCGGGGGTCGGCGCGGACGAGCGCGACGGCCTCGGCGAGGTCCTCGGCCGCCGACGGGAAGTCGGCGAGGCCGTGCAGCCGGTGGTCCAGGGTGACGCCGATCGCGCCGAGGCTCGCCGCGTAGCGGGCGTACCCGAGGAGGAACGGGGTGTCCCGCGGGGTGGGCCGCTGGTCGGGTGAGACCGGGCCGCCGTGGACGAGGACGACGGCCGGCCGGGGGCGATCGGCGCCGGGAGGGCGCGGGTCGCCCTCGGTCGGCAGGCCGAGTCCGCCCGGCAGGTGGAGATCGACCCGTCCCCGCCGCTCGCGCGGCGCCTCGGGGACGTCGAGGAGAAAGGGCAGCAGGTGCTTAGGCGGCTCGTGGGACCGTTCGGACACGGTCACCCGGTGTCCCTCCCCGGCCGCCGCCCGGCCCAGCACCTCGGCCAGCTCATCGGGCGCGGAGAGCATCGGCCAGTGCCCGGTGCCGAGATCGATGAATCGGATCCTGTCGTCGGCGAGCGACCGGTACTGGGGCGGCCCCGAGTCCACCAGCATCTGCACCAGGTCGATGCTGGAGCCGTTGGCGGTGCAGAGCACGCCGGTGGTCGGCAGGGCGGCGGCCGCGCCGGTGAGCCGGAGCGGCTGGGTGAGCGTGCGCACGGGATGCGGTGCGGCGAGACGGTGGAGCCGTTCGAGCGCCTCGGCCGGGACGCCCTCGGTGCTGCCCCAGCGGGACCAGGTGCCCGGCGCCGGCGGCGCGAGCCACCCGTCGCCCCCGCCGACGCCTCCGAGCCCGTCCGTCCCTGCTCCCTCCGCCCCGTACCCGTCTGCCCCGAGCCCGTCCGTCCCTGCTCCCTCCGTCCCGAACCCGTCTGTCCCGAGCCCGGCCATCCCGACCCCCTCCGTCCCGACTCCCTCCGTCCCGGCCCCGTAGCCCACGTCACCGTCCGTCAGTCGTGTCCGTACCTCGGGGTCGGGCACGCTGCGCGCGGCGGCCTCGCCGTCGTCGGGCAGGCCCGTGTCGAGGGAGACGATCCGGGCGACGCGCCCGGGACGGCGGTCGGCGGCGCCGAGGACGGGATGGAGCCCGTAGCCGTGCCCGACGAGCACGACCGGGGGCGTCCTGATGCCGTCGATCAGCCGCACCAGGTCCTGGATGTGCGTCTCCAGGTCGATGCCCGCTCCGGTGGCGACCCGTCGCTCCCCGACTCCCCGGAGCGTCACCGGGTACGCCTCCGCGCCCGCCGCCCGGAGCCGTGACGCGGTCTCCTCCCAGACCCAGCCACCCGTGAAGGGGCCCGACACCAGCACGTACACGGTCATGATCGTCTCCTCGCGACTCCTGGGGGATGCCTCGCCGCCACGCTAGGAACTCCCCCAGGGGGAGACTCAAGGAGCCGCGGAACACAGCCCCTTGACGCGCTCGGCCATGCACCACACTGGAGCCGACCGTGGGGAAGGGCACCTGCCGAGTGCCTTCGAGGGAGGCTCGCTTCGTCGTGTCCGAAGGACTGTGGAGCATCGGGGAGCTCGCCGGGCGGGCCGGTGTGAGCGTGAAGACCGTGCGGTACTACTCCGACCGGGGCCTGCTGCCCGAGGCCGGGCGCAGTTCCGGCGGGCATCGTCGGTACGGGACAGGGGCGCTCGACCGGCTTCGGCTGATCAGGTCCCTGCGCGGCCTCGACCTGCCCGTCGCGGAGGTCGAGCGGGTCCTCGCACGGGACGAGGCCCTGGAGGAGGTCGTCTCGGGGCAGTTGCGGGAGCTGGGTTCCCGACTGGCGGCGCTGCGCTGGCGCGAGGCCTCCTTGCGGCTGCTCCAGGACTGCCCGCCCGGGGAGCGGGCCGAGCGGCTGCGGCTGATCGGTGCGGTGTCCGTGCCGCCCGACACGGCGGCCCTGGCCCGGTTCTGGCGCCGGATCCTGCCCGTACGGCTGCCCGCGCGGGTGGTGTCCACGGTGCTCGAATCGGTGGTGCCGACGCTTCCGCGGGAGCCGAGCCCCGGGCAGGTCCTCGACTTCGCCCGGCTGCACGCCCTGGTGTCCGATCCCGGCGTCCATCTGCCCGAGTCGCGGCCGGCGCCGCCGCTGCCGGACGGGGAGTACCGGCCGACCGTGCTGTACGAGGGTCTGGCGGAGGCGTACGCCCTGGCCTCGACGGAGCCGGCGGAGCGCGCCCTGCGGGAGGGTGGCGCGCTGGACTGTTTCGTCGCCGCGTACGCCCAGGCGTGCGGGACGGTGGACTCCCCCGGTTTCCGGCGCGGGCTGCTCCCGCTGCTCGCCCGGAGCGACGGGCCCGTGATCACCCGGTACTGGAAGCTCGCGACCGGCTTGTTCGCGCCGGGCGAGCCGGTGCTCGGCGCGCTCCACCACCGCCTCTCCGTCGCCCTGCACGTCCAGGTCGAGGCCCGGGCCGGCTGACCCTTCCCGCATGGTGGGCGGCCGGGCTTCCCGCATGGTGGGCGGCCGGGCGTCCACGTGGTGGGCGGCGGGGTGGCGGATCTGTCCGCATGCTCTGAATCTTCGCAGGTCAGAGCGGTGTGTACGCGATGCCAGGTGGCGCAATACTGCCGCAACACCATCCGGGACGACCCGCCGCTACGTTCCTTGCCATGCCCGCCGAATCCGCTTCCGCCGCCCGTCCCGTCGCCGCCGCCCGCCGTCTGCGGCTGCGTGCGGACCGGGCGCGGCAGCTCGCCGACCTGCTGCGCCACCAGATCCTGGCGGGCGGATTCCCCGGCGGGATCCTGCCGCTGGAGGACGTGCTCGCGGCCGACTACCGGGCCAGCCGGAACACCGTCCGGCAGGCGCTCGACCTGCTGCGCGGCGAGCAGATCGTCGAACGGCAGCCGGGGGTCGGCACGGTGGTGGTGTGCGAGAAGTACCCGCACGGTCTGGACCGGCTCCAGGGGCTCGCGGAGACCCTGCGCGAGCACGGGCGGGTCACCAACGAGGTCCGCACCGTGGGACCGGTCGGCGCGCCGGGGCCGGTGGCCCACCGGCTCGGGCTGCCGGAGCACTCCGACGTGCTCTGCATCGAGCGGCTGCGCCGGCTCAACGGACTGCCGCTCTCCCTCGACCTGTCGTACCTCCCGATGGACATCGGTGCCGGACTCCTCGGCTGCGACCTGGAGAACACGGATGTGTTCCGGCTCCTGGAGCAGCTGACCGGCGGCCCGCTCGGGCACGCGGAGATCACCCTGGAGGCCGTCAACGCCGACGCGCACTCCGCCGCCGTGCTCCAGGCCCCGCGCGGGGCCGCCGTGCTGATGCTGGAGCGGCTCACCTGTCTGCCCGACGGGCGGCCGGTGGACCTGGAGTTCATCCGGTTCCGCGGCGACCGCATCACCATGGGCGGCGTCCTGCGCCGCTCCCTCTGACCGTCTTCCGTTCCCCGGTCCCTCCGGTACTTCCCGCTCCTCCCCTCTCCCTCCGACCCCTTTCCTGGAGACAGCCATGCCTCTGGTCCCCCAGCGTGCCGACGTGCCCGTGACCATCGACGAGTCGAAGTGCATCGACGGATGCACGCTCTGCGTCGACATGTGTCCGCTGGACTCGCTCGCGATCCGTGCGGAGGACGGCAAGGCGTACATGCACGTGGACGAGTGCTGGTACTGCGGCCCCTGCGCCGCCCGCTGCCCCACCGGCGCGGTCACCGTCAACATGCCCTATCTGCTCCGGTGAAAGGCCGAACACCCATGTCCCGAGGAAGACTTCCGCTGCTCCACCACCGGGGAGCCGGCCGGCTCGCCCTCCCGCTCGTCCTTCTCCTGCCCCTCGCCACCGCCTGCGGCGGGACCGGGACCGGAGGCTCGTCCGACGGAACGACGGTCACGGTGACCGTCGGCTACCAGTCCAAGACCATCAACACCGTCACCGCGGGCACGCTGCTGCGTTCCCTCGGCTATTTCGAGGAGGAACTCGCCGAGCGGGGCCGGAAGGACGGCCTCACCTACCGGGTGGTCTGGCAGGACTACGCGACCGGGGCGCCGATCACGGCACAGATGACGGCGGGGAAGATCGACATCGGTTCGATGGGCGACTTCCCGCTGCTGATCAACGCGGCACGCGGGAAGCAGCTCAGGGAGCCGACGCGGCTCGTCGCGGTCACCGGCTACAACCTGCGCGGCGGCCTCAACACCGTGGTCACCGCCCCCGGTTCGTCGCTCGGATCGCTCGCGGACCTGAAGGGCCGCAAGGTGTCCACCAGTGTCGGTTCGGCCGCCGACGGCACACTCGTACGGGCGCTGCGGCGCGCCGGGGTCGACCCCGCGAAGGACGTCCGCAAGCTCAACCAGCAGCCGAGCGTGGGGGCTTCGGCCCTGGCGGCCGGAAGCGTGGACGCCCTGTCCCAGTTCGTCGCCTGGCCGGGTCTGCTCGCCTTCCAGGGCAAGGCCACGGCGCTGTACGACGGCGCCGAGCTGAACCTGCCGACCTTCCACGGGGTCACCGTCCGCGAGGAGTTCGCCAAGCGGCGTCCCGCCGTCCTCGACGCCTTCCTGCGGGCCCAGAACCGCGCCACGGATCATCTGCGCAAGCAGCCGGTCGCCGCCGCCGAGTCGGTCGCGAAGGAGACCGGGCTGCCCGCCGAGGTCGTCTACCTCTACAACGGCGCCCAGGGCATCGCGACCTTCGACCCGGCGCTCCGCCCGGAGCTGATCGCCGCGCTCAAGGAGGACGTGCCGGTCCTGAAGGAGGCCGGTCTGGTGAAGGACGTCGACGTGGACGCGTTCGTCGACCCGGCGCCGCTGCGCCGGGCGGTGCCTGACCTCTCGTATCCGAAGGCGACCGGTCCGAAGTCCGAGCTGTGGCTGAAGGGCCGGAGCTCGGTCCGTACCTTCGACAGCCCCGCCGCACTCCTCAAGGCCGTCAAGGGTGCCTCGGTACGGGCCGCCTACGTGCCGGACGCGGTGACGGGGACGCTGTGGTTCGCGGACCGGGCGGTGTGGGTCGCGGACGGCACCGCATGGCGTGCCTTCGTCACCCGCTCGGGCGCCGAGCGGTACGTGGCCGGTCACGCCGGCTCACGCATCGTCCCGTACGCGGACGCCGTGAGGCTCGCGTCATGAGCGCGGGAAGCGGCAGGACCGGCGCCACGAGCGCCGGCCGCCGGCTGGTCCGGGTGGCCTCGCCGCTCGCGGCCCTGGGCCTCTGGCAGCTGCTGACCTCCTACGACGTCGATCTGTGGCTGCGGTTCGAACAGTTCCCCACGGTCGTCGAGGTCGCCTCCGCGCTCGGGGACCGGATCGGCACCGAGGCGTACTGGCAGGACCTCGGCCACAGTCTGCGCCGGATCGCGGTCGGCTTCCTCCTCGCCGCCGTCCTCGGGGTGGCGGCCGGCACGGCCGTCGCCCGGTCCCGGTGGGCCGCCGACATCCTGGGCCCGCTGGTCGAGGTGGTGCGCCCGATCCCGGCCATCGCCCTGGTGCCGGTCGCGATCCTGCTGCTCCCCACCAACGAGCAGGGCATCGTCTTCATCACCTGCGCCGCGGCCCTCTTCCCGGTCCTCGTGTCGACCCGGCACGCCGTTCGGGCCCTCAACCCGGTGTGGGAGGAGGCGGTGCTCACCCTCGGCGGGAGCCGGGCGCGGGTGCTGTTCTCGGTGGTGCTGCCGGGCGCCCTGCCGGGGATCTTCGGCGGTCTGTCGGTGGGCATCGGCGTCTCGTGGATCTGTGTGATCTCGGCGGAGATGATCTCCGGCGAGTACGGGGTGGGCTACCGCACCTGGCAGGACTACACGGTCGTCGACTACCCCGGTGTCTTCGTCGGCATGGCCACGATCGGCGCCCTGGGCTGGCTCACCTCCACCGCGGTCGAGACGCTGGGCCGCCGGGTCACGGCGTGGCTGCCGCGCCCGACCGCCCGGGTCCCGGCGGGCGGCGCCGCCCGCGCGGCGAGCACGCCCACGCCCACCGCTCCCGCCGCCTCTTCCGCGTCCGCTTCCGCTGTCCGCCGCCCCGAGAAGGAGCCGGTTCCATGAGCACCGTGAGCCCGTCCGCCGTGTCCGCGAAGCCGTCCGCGCAGACGACGCCGACGGTCCCCGCCGGTGCGGAACTCGCCCTGCACGGCGTCCGTCTCGGGCATCCCGACGGGGTGGCCGTGCCCGGCCCCGTGGACCTGCGGATCGCCCCCGGTGAACTGCTGACCGTGGTCGGCCCGTCGGGCTGCGGCAAGACCACCCTCCTGCGCACGCTCGCCGGTCTGCTGCCCCCACTGGAGGGACGGGTCACCCAGGACGGGGAGCCGATCCGCCGGCCGGGCGCCGACCGTGCCCTGGTCTTCCAGCACGACGCGCTGCTGCCCTGGCGTTCGGTCCGCGCCAATGTCGAACTGCCCCTCGCCATCCGGCGGGTGCCCCGCGCCGAGCGGCGCCGTTCGGCCGAGGAGTGGCTGGAGCGGGTCGGGCTCGGCGGGCACGCCCGCAAGCTCCCGCACCAGCTGTCCGGCGGGCAGCGGCAGCGCGTGCAGCTGGCCCGCGCCCTCGCGGCCCGCCCCCGGGCCGTCCTGATGGACGAGCCGTTCGGCGCGCTCGACGCCCACACCCGCGCCGGGATGCAGGACCTCCTGGTGGAGATCCTGCGCGGCACGGGGGCGACCGTCGTCTTCGTCACCCATGACGTCGACGAGGCGATCCATCTCGGCGACCGGGTCGCCCTGTTCGCGACCGGCGACGTCCTGGACGTACCGCACCCGCGTGCGCGCGACGCCCGGCAGGCGCCTGACACGGCCGCGCTGCGCCGCCGCGTCCTCGACTCCCTCTGACGCGCGTCCCCGAACCCGCGCACCCCCGAATCCTCGAAAGGCGCCCCATGGAGAGCCCCGTCGTCCCCCTGACCGTGCCAGACCTCGCCGACGCGACCGAGCTGTCCTGCGACGTGCTCGTCGTCGGCGGCGGCACCGCCGGCACGATGGCCGCGCTGACCGCCGCCGAGCGCGGGGCGAACGTCCTGCTCCTGGAGAAGGCGCACGTCCGGCACTCCGGCGCCCTGGCCATGGGCATGGACGGCGTCAACAACGCGGTCGTGCCGGGCCGCGCCGAGCCCGACGACTACGTCGCCGAGATCACCCGTGCCAACGACGGTCTGGTGGACCAGTCGACGGTCCGGCAGACGGCGACCCGGGGCTTCGGCATGGTCCAGCGCCTCGAGTCGTACGGGGTGAAGTTCGAGAAGGACGAGCACGGCGAGTACGCGGTCCGGCAGGTGCACCGGTCCGGTTCGTACGTGCTGCCGATGCCCGAGGGCAAGGACGTCAAGAAGGTCCTCTACCGGCAGTTGCGGCGGCGCGAGATGCGGGAGCGGATCCGGATCGAGAACCGCGTCATGCCGGTCCGTGTCCTGACCCACCCCGAGGACGGCCGGGCGGTCGGCGCGGCCGGGTTCAACACCCGCACGGGCGAGTTCGTCGTCGTCCGGGCGGGGGCCGTGATCCTCGCCACCGGCCCCTGCGGACGCCTCGGCCTGCCCGCCTCCGGCTATCTGTACGGCACGTACGAGAACCCGACGAACGCCGGCGACGGTTACGCCATGGCGTACCACGCGGGTGCGGCGCTCACCGGGATCGAGTGCTTCCAGATCAACCCCCTGATCAAGGACTACAACGGGCCCGCCTGCGCCTACGTCGCGAACCCCTTCGGCGGCTACCAGGTGAACCGGCACGGCGAGCGGTTCGTGGAGTCCGACTACTGGTCGGGGCAGATGATGGCCGAGTTCGCGGCCGAACTCGCCTCGGACCGGGCCCCGGTGTACCTGAAGCTGAGCCATCTCCCCGAGGAGACCATCGGCGCCGTCGAGTCGATCCTGCACACCACGGAGCGGCCCACCCGCGGCACCTTCCACGAGAACCGCGGGCACGACTACCGGACCCATGACATCGAGATGCACATCTCGGAGATCGGCCTGTGCGGCGGCCACTCGGCGTCGGGGGTACGGGTCGACTCCCACGCGCGGACGACCGTGCCGCGCCTGTACGCGGCCGGCGACCTGGCCTCCGTACCGCACAACTACATGATCGGCGCGTTCGTCTTCGGTGACCTGGCGGGTGAGGACGCCTCCCGGTACGCGGCGTACGAGGGTGAGCTGGACCGCGAGCAGCTCGCGGCCGCCCATGAACTCGTCTACCGGCCGCTGCGTCACCCGGAGGGGCCGCCGCAGCCCCAGGTCGAGTACAAGCTGCGGCGGTTCGTCAACGACTACGTGGCGCCGCCGAAGACGGGCGCGAAACTCTCCCTGGCCGTCGAGGCGTTCGACCGGATGTCGGAGGAGATCGCCGGGATGGGGGCGCGTTCGGCCCACGAGCTGATGCGGTGCGCGGAGGTGTCGTTCATCCGGGACTGCGCGGAGATGGCCGCGCGGGCGTCGCTCGCCCGCACCGAGTCGCGCTGGGGTCTCTATCACGAGCGGCTCGACCACCCGGAGCGGGACGACGCCGGCTGGCTGCACCACCTCGACCTGCGGAAGTCCCCTGCGGGCGCGATGGAGTTCACGGCCCGTCCGGTGGAGCCGTACCTGGTGCCGGTGCCCGAGTTCGCGCCGCCCGGCGGTCCCGAGCGGCATCTCGGCGAGGTGGAGCTGGTGCCGGTCGCCACGGCCGGGCCCCGGGACACGGCTCCGGCGGCGCGGCCGCGGACGGGCACCCCGGCCCCGGTCGGGGTGCCGGCGGTCGCGTCACCCCATCCCCGGCTGCTCCGGCTCCTGTCGCTCGTCGAGGAGTCCCCCGATCTCGACGCGCTCGGCCCCTACCTGGACGACCGGGATCCGGCCGTACGGGCTGCCGCCGTGACGGCTCTCGGCGAGACCGCGCCGACCGGCACCGGGCCCGCGCTCGCCGCCCGGCTGCGGGACGACTCGCCGCTGGTCCGGGCCGCCGCCTCGGCCGCCCTGCGCGAGCTGGTCGAGGTGCTGCCCGCAGAGCCGGAGCTCGGCGCCGGTCTGCGGGAGGCGCTCGCCGTACCGGACGCGGCCGTGCGGTCCGCCGCGCTGGAGGTCCTGCGGGCCCTGCGGCTGGGGGACGCCGAACTGTACGGCGGGGCGCTCGCCGACGCGACCGTCGAGGTACGCGTCCAGGCCGTCCGGGCCCTGGTCTCGGTGGACGCCGTCACGGAGCTGGCGGTGGCGGCCGCCGATCCGGCCCGTGAGGTCCGGGTCGCGGTGGCCCGGGGTCTGGCGGCCGTCCGGGATCCGGCGCCGGAGCCGCTCGGGCCGCTGCTCGACGACAGCGACCCGCTGGTCAGGGGTGCGGCGCTCGCCGCCCTGGCCGGAACCGGCTGCCCCGCCGACTACGCCGTGCGCGCCGGGGCCGCCCTCGGCGATCCGGCCTGGCAGGTCCGCTCGGGCGCGGCGACCGCGCTGCGGGCCGCCCCGGCCGCCCCGGCCGTTCCCGCGCTCGCGAAGGCGCTCGCCGACGCGAACGCGGACGTCCGGAAGGCCGCCGTCCTCTCGCTCCTCGTCCACCGGGCCGACCCCGAGGCGCGTACGGCCCTCGCGGGGGCGTCGGACGACCCCGACGCGGACGTACGCGCCTACGCGGCCCGCGCGGCGCGCTGAGCTCCGGGCGGGGGCAGGGGTACGGCCGCCGTGTGGAGGTGCTGGGCGCGCGGCGGCGCGGGCGGGGCGGCGGGAAGCGTTGCGGTGAGGGAGAAGCCGCAGGCGAGGGCGGTCCGGCACGAGCCTTCGTTGCCGACGGCGTGCACGAGTTCCGGGGTGCGCCCGGCGAAGGGGCCGTCCTCGTCCGTGACCCAGCGGGTGACGCGGGTCAGCGCCCGGGAGGCGATCCCGCGCCCGCGTGCCCGAGGCGCCGTCCAGTAGCCGACGCGAACGGCCGCCGCTCCCTCAGCGGTGACGGCGATGTGGCCGAGCGGCGCCCTTCGGCCCGCCGCCGTGTCCTCGACGATCGCGAAGGCCGCCCGGGTCCCGGCGGCCCAGCCCGCGTCCTGGTCGTCCACCCACGCGCGTGCCTGCCGGAGGGTGTCCAGGTGGGTGGCGAGCCAGGCGCGCAGCTGCGGGTCCCGGTGATGGCGTACGAGCGGCTCGGCGTCCTCGTACGTCCAGGGCCGCAGCCGGAGCGGCGGGGTGGAGGGGGCCGTCCCGTTCCCGGGGGCTTCACGGAGGGAGGGCTGCGGGCTGTTCATGCCCGGACCGTATCCCCCGCTGTCCGCGTCGGCGCACCCGGGCGTGTGGTGTTCGGCGGCAGTCGGGTGAGTGCGCGCATGCGGGGCAGTGGACCGGGGAAGGGGCGCACGATGCACGCAGCGAGCAGGACGGAACAGGAGGTGGTGCCGGTGTCGGGGCCGACGACCGGAGAGGTGGTGGGAGCGCCGTGCTGGCTGAGTCTGACCGCGCGGGATCTCGACGCGGCGGAGCGCTTCTACGGTGCCGTGCTGGGTTGGACGTTCCGGCGGGACGACGGCGGGGACCGGGAGTACGCGGTGGGCCGGCTCGACGAGCAGCCCGTGGCCGTGATCGCGGCGGTGGCGGCCGAGCTGTCCGTGCGGGTGGCCTGGACGGCGTTCTTCACGGTGGGTGACGTGGATCAGACGGTGGCGCGGATCCGGGAGCGCGGCGGCACGGTCGGCGTGGGGCCCGTCGGCTACCCGCCGCACGGTCGGGCGGCGCTCGCCGCCGACCGTGAGGGTGCGGCGTTCGGTGTCTGGGAGGGGCGGACGGAGAACCGTCTGCACCTCGGCATGCGCTCGGCGCCGGCCTGGCTGGAGCTGCACACCCGGGACGCGTTCGAGGCGGCGGTGTTCTACGGGGAGGTGCTGCGCTGGGCGGACGAGGCACCCGCGGGGTTCGAGGTCTCGTACGAGCAGGACAAGGTGGTGCTGCGCCGGGACGGCGAGGCCGTGGCCCGGCTGAACAGCGGGCCGGTCGAGTCGGGCTCGCCCCGGCCGCAGCTGCGTCCGCGCTGGCTGGTGCGGTTCCGGGTGCCGGATCCGGAGGCTGCCGCGGTGGCGGTGGTGGCGTACGGCGGGACCGTCGTGCCCGGTGGCGACTGGGGCGGGGTACGTGGCCCGGAGGACGTCGACGGGCGCCGGGTGGTGGTGGTCAGGGACCCGGAGGGCGCACTGTTCGCCCTGGAGGCGGCGGAGGGCGCCACGGTCTGACCGGTGGTCCGCCGGACCGGGGGGGGGGGGGGGGGGGGGGGGGGGGGGGGGGGGGGCGGGGAGGGGGGGGGGGGGGGTGGGGGGGGCGGGGGGGGGGGGGGGGGGGAGAC
>NZ_JBVHZJ010000001.1:204185-297955 GCF_055574655.1 Streptomyces sp. NPDC029956
CCCCCTTCCCCTCCCCCCCCCCCCCCCCCCCCCCCCTTCCCTCCCCCCCCCCCCCCCCCCCCCCCCCCCCCCCCCCCCCCCCCACCGTTCGCTCGGGTGGCTCAGGCGGCGGCCTCGGTGGCGGTGGCGCGGGGCGCGGCCCCCGGGTCCTTGCCCGCCGGGTCGCCGGTGGCCGGCGCGGCGGCGTGCCTGCTCGGGATGAGCGCGGCGACGACCGCGGCCACCAGGCCGACACCGCAGCCGATGAGCATGGCGACGCGGAAGCCGTCCTCGGAGGGCAGTGCGTGGTCGCCGAGGGTGATGGTCATCTGGGCGAGGACGACACCGATCACGGCGGCGGAGACGGAGGTGCCGATGGACCGCATCAGGGTGTTGAAGCTGTTCGCGGACGCGGTCTCCTCCTGCGGGACGGCACCCATGATGAGCGCCGGCATGGCCCCGTAGGCGAGTCCCACTCCGGTGTTGCAGATGAGGGTCACGACGAGCAGGCCCCAGGTGGTGCCCATCAGGACGAGTGAGGAGCCGTATCCGACGGCGATGACGAGGGCGCCGACGGAGAGCGTGACCTTGGGGCCGCGGGCGGCCGAGAGCGTGGCGCCGAGGGGTGCGAGGACCATCATCATCAGGCCCGCCGGGGCCATCCAGAGGCCCATGGCCATCATGGACTGGCCGAGGCCGTAACCGGTCGCCTCGGGCAACTGGAAGAGCTGCGGGACGACCAGCGACTGCGCGTACATGGCGAATCCGACCAGGATCGACGCCAGGTTGGTCATCAGGACCACCGGGCGGGCGGTGACGCGCAGGTCGACGAGCGGGTCACGGGTCCGCAGTTCCCACCGGCCCCAGGCGAGCAGGACGACCACGGCGACGGCGAAGAGACCGAGGGTGGTGCCACTGCCCCAGCCCCAGGTCGCGCCCTTGGAGACGGCGAGCAGCAGGGCGACCAGGCCGACGCCGAGGCCGAGCGCTCCGGGTACGTCGAACCGGCCGGGCGCGGCGGCGCGGCGTCCCACGGGTGCGACGCGCCAGATCAGGAGGCCGACCACGACGCTGAGTGCGGCGGCGACCCAGAAGAGGACGCGCCAGCTGGCGTTCTCGGCGACGGCCGCGGAGAACGGCAGGCCGAGGGCGCCGCCGACACCCATCGAGGCGCTCATCAGGGCGATGGAGCCGCCCAGCTTCTCCGGCGGCAGGATGTCGCGCAGCAGGCTGATGCCGAGCGGGACGACGCCCATGCCGAGGCCCTGGAGCCCGCGTCCGACGATCATCGGGACCACGGAGGAGGCGAGCGCGCAGACCACCGAGCCGGCGATCAGCGGGATCACGGAGACGAGGAGGACCCGTCGCTTGCCGAGGGTGTCGCCGAGCCGGCCGGCCACCGGGGTGGCGACGGCGCCCGCGAGCAGGGTGGCGGTGATCACCCAGGAGGCGTTGGACGCGCTGGTGTCGAGCAGCTCGGGGAGGTCGCCGATGAGCGGCACCACCAGGGTCTGCATGAGTGCGGCCACGATGCCCGCGAGCGCGAGGACGCCGACGACGCCTCCGGGTCGGGCGTCGGGCTTGGTGCCGTCCACGTGTTCTCCCTCGATCGTCCACGGCGGTCGTCCACCATGGCTCCATATGCATAGTGCACATTTATGGTGTCATACACAAGGCATGCATGATGCACATTCGATCACGGCGAGGGACAATGGCCTCATGGACAAGCCCGAGGACAAACCCCTTCACCTGGTCGAGTTCGAGACCATGCTGCTCGGTCGGCACGCCCATCTGTACGCGCCCCGCTCCCGGGCCGCCGGCGGCCACCTGGACCGCAGCGCATACGTCCTGCTCAGCCGCATCCGCATGCACGGACCGATGTCCATCGGGCAGCTCAGCGAGGCCTTCGGGCTCGACGCCTCCACCCTCAACCGGCAGACCGCGGCGATGCTGCGCGCCGGGGTCGTGGAGCGCATCCCCGACCCGGAGGGCGGGATCGCCCGGAAGTTCCGCATCACGGAGGAGGGCGAGCGGCGCCTGGAGGCGGACCGGACCTCGAACCTCGAGGGGCTCGACCGGGTCATGGAGAGCTGGTCACCGGAGGACGTGGCCCGCTTCGCGGCCTTCCTGGAGCGCTTCAACCGGGACATCGAGCGACTGGAGGGGCGCCCCTGGCCGCGCCCCTGACGGACCGGCCCCGACGTCACCACCGGCGGGCCGGCCCCGGCCGCACCCCTGACGGCCGGTCCCGGCCGCGCCCCGACGACAAGTCCCGGCCACGCCCCCGACCGCCGGCCCCGGCCGCACTCCCGACGACCTCGCTTCCGAAGGCCGCACTCCCGACGGCCGCACTCCGCAAGGCCTCGCTTCCGGCATCCCGTCAGAGTGCCGCGCGCTCGCGGCGATCGAGCGTCGCGAGGGTCGTGTTGACCACCACGACGACGGCGAAGGCGATCGCCCAGCCGGACCCCTTCAGGGCGAGAAGGGCCGCCGCCGCGGCACCGAACACCAGCGCCTTCACAGCGAGAACAGCCGCCACCGGCATCTTGAACCGGGCCTTCGGGGCGGCGAAGAGCCCCCACAGCACGGCGGCCGCCGTGGGCGCCGCGACAGCGAGCAGGAGGCGCGGAACGATCGACTCCGCGCTCTCCCACCCCCACCAGGCGAGTACGGCGAGGGCCGCCAACTCCAGGAGAAAGGCCAGCAGTTCATTGAGGGGGTACAGCGGGCCGGGCAGCTTCATCGATCGCCTTCCTTCGTCACCGGCGTGACCCACAGGGGCGATCACACTTCCACACTTTCACACCCGCGGACTTCGTCAGAACCCTTTACGACGGGGAGGGCCAGCGATACGTTCCGGCCACGCAAGAAGTTTCTGCAAGTTTCCGACAGCGTTTCCAGAGAGCTTCGACTCCGGTCCGGGGCAGAGCTCTGCCCGGTGACGCGCGGACCTGCCTGGAGATTCGGATGACTCGCACCCGCGGACTGACACCCACTCACCGACGGCTTCCGCTACGGCCGTCGGCCGCCCTGGCGATCGCCGCCGGCGTCCTCGGTCTGGTGGCCGCACCGTCCGGCGGCGCCGCCTCGGACACCGACCCGCGCACGGCCGCGGTCGCCGCCACCGCCGAGAACACAACGACGGTCTTCTACTGGACGAAGACCAGGAACTGGACGCGGTACAACCTCCATTGGACCCCGGACGGCGGCTCCTGGACCACCGTCCCCGGCGTGGCCATGGAGGCCGCCTGTACGGACTGGGTGAAGAAGACCGTCACCCTCGGAACGGCCACCGGTCTCCAGGCGACCTTCAACAACGGCAGCGGCACCTGGGACAACAACGGCGGCAGGAACTACGCCCTCGGCACCGGCGCGATCACCGTCAAGGACGGGGTGGTCGCCCACTCGGACCCCTGCGCCGGAACCGAGCCCGAACCGACCCCGACGGCGGGAGCGAAGGCCACGGTCTACTACTCGACCGAGGCACTGGGCTGGTCGACCGCCAACATCCACTACCAGCCGGCGGGCGGCGCCTGGACCACGGTCCCCGGTGTCGGCATGCAGTCCGCCTGCGCCGGTTGGTGGAAGCGGGAGGTCGATCTCGGCACGGCCACCTCCCTCAAGGCCGCGTTCAACAACGGCAACGGCACCTGGGACAACAACGGCGGCGCCGACTACACGATCGGCGCGGGCGTCAGCACCGTACGGAACAACGCGGTGACGGCGAACGCGGCCGATCCGTGCGTCGCCGAGGTGCCCGACACCCAGGCCCCGACCGCCCCCACGAAGGTCACCGCCGCCGCGGACGGCGTCTCGGTCCTGCTCGCCTGGGACCCCGCCACCGACGACAAGGGCGTGACGAGGTACCAGGTCACGCGGGTCGGCGGCAGCGGTGGAACGGTCGTCACCGATGTCGGCTCCACCGTCTTCTCCGACACGGGACTCGCCGAACGGACCGCGTACACCTACACGGTGAAGGCCGTGGACGCGGCGGGCAACGTCTCCGCCGCCTCGGCGCCCGCGACGGCCACCACCGGGGACAGGCCGGCGAATCCCGCCACGGGGAAGCCGCTCGGCACCGACCCGCGCAAGGACCCGATCTACTTCGTGCTCACCGCCCGCTTCAACGACGGCGATCCGTCGAACAACCGCGGCGGCAGCCAACACGTCAAGTCGGGCAACGCGGCCGACGACGACCCCATGTTCCGGGGCGACTTCAAGGGCCTCATCCAGAAGCTGGACTACGTCAAGGGCCTCGGTTTCTCGGCGATATGGGTGACCCCGGTGGTGCTCAACCGGTCCGACTACGACTACCACGGGTACCACGGCTACGACTTCTACAAGGTCGACCCGCGCCTCGAGTCGGCCGGCGCCTCGTACCAGGACCTGATCGACGCCGCCCACGCCAAGGGCATGAAGATCTACCAGGACGTCGTCTACAACCACTCCTCGCGCTGGGGCGCCAAGGGCCTGTTCACGCCCACGGTGTACGGCGTGCGGGACAGCCAGTGGAGCTGGTACTACGACGAGAAGCAGCCCGGCTTCGAGTACGACGGCCTGACGATCGACGCGAAGACCGGCAAGTCGTACTACAACGGCGACCTGTGGTCGACGGCCGAGCCGACCGGCAACACCTGCCTCAACTGGGGCAAGCCCACCGGCGGCAGGAGCGCCGAGGGCTACACGGTCTACAACTGCCAGTGGCCGAGCCCGACGTCCGGGATGTTCCCGAAGGCCCTCTTCCACCAGTGCTGGATCGGCAACTGGGAGGGCGAGGACTCCCGTTCGTGCTGGCTGCACGAGGACCTGGCCGACTTCAACACCGAGAACCCGACCGTCCAGAACTATCTGATCGGCGCCTACAACAAGTACATCGACATGGGCGTCGACGGCTTCCGCGTCGACACGGCCGTGCACATCCCGCGCACCACCTGGAACCGCCGCTTCCTGCCCGCCATCCAGGAGCGGGTGACGCAGAGCCACGGCGCCGAGGCCGCGAAGAACTTCTTCGTGTTCGGCGAGGTCGCCGCCTTTGTCAACGACAAGTGGAACCGCGGCTCGGTGAACCACTCGGCGCAGTTCTTCACCTGGAAGGAGCGCAAGGAGTACGACGCGGACGACACCAAGGCCGCGCTGGAGATGTACGACTACGAGCAGCAGCAGGGCACGGGCAGCCAGCCCACCTCCACCAACGCCTTCCTGAGCGGGAACAGCTACCACACGCCCGACCACAGCCGCTTCTCCGGCATGAACGTCATCGACATGCGCATGCACATGAACTTCGGTGACGCGTCCAACGCCTTCTTCAACGGCAAGGACTCGGACGACAGTTACAACGACGCCACCTACAACGTCGTCTATGTCGACAGCCACGACTACGGACCCAACAAGTCGAGCGAGCGGTACACCGGCGGCACCGACGCCTGGGCCGAGAACATGTCCCTGATGTGGACCTTCCGCGGCATCCCGACGCTGTACTACGGCTCCGAGATCGAGTTCCAGAAGGGCCAGAAGATCGACTGCGGGCCGTCCTGCCCGCTGGCCACGACCGGGCGCGCGTACTTCGGCGCCCACGTCGCCGGCTCGGTCACGGCCTCGGACTTCTCCCAGGTCTCCGCGGCATCCGGAGCGGTCGCGACCACGCTGGAGCAGCCCCTGGTGAAGCACGTGCAGCGGCTCAACCAGATCCGCCGGGCGGTCCCCGCGCTCCAGATGGGCCAGTACTCCACGGAGGGCGTCTCGGGCGGCATGGCGTTCAAGCGCCGCTACACCAGCGGAAGCACGGACAGCTTCGCCCTGGTCACGATCACGGGCGGCGCCACGTACAACGGCATCCCGAACGGCACGTACACCGACGCGGTCACCGGTGACGTGAAGACCGTCACCAACGGCACGCTCTCGGTCGGCGCGCCGGGCAAGGGCAACCTGCGGGTGTACGTCCTGAACGGCCCGGGCAGGATCGGCGTCGCGGGCCCGTACCTGAGGTAGCCGACGTGGCGTCGGGGGCGACAGCCGCCCCCGACGCGCTCTCAGGGGCGGGAGTGCCACTCCCGCCCCTGACCGCGTCCAGCGGCTCCGGCTACCCCAGCGGCGTGCGGTGGAGGGTGACGACCAGGCGCCAGATCTGGTGGGCGATCCGGTCGGAGTCGCCCTCCACCAGGCCGTGGAGCCAGTCGGCGAGCACGCCGGCGAAGGTCGCGGCCACGGCCGAGGCGATCAGTTCCGGTTCCGGGGCCCCGGCCAGGCTGCGCTCGTGGAAGCTGCGGGCCCGCAGGTCCTCGTGGAGCACGAGGCCGAGCGGTCCGCCGCCGCCCGGCCGCAGCAGCTCCCGGTAGAGGCCCGCGTGCGGGGCCAGTTCGGCGAGGAAGCCGAGCAGTGCGGGCGGCGGGGACGCCGGGTCGGGGGTGCCGCGCCAGGCGTGCAGGGCGTCCACGGCGTCGCGGACGACATCGGCGCAGGCGTCGACGGCGAGCGCCTCCAGATCGCCGTAGTGGACGTAGAAGGTGGCACGGCCGACGCCGGCCCGGCGTACCAGCGTGGCGATGGTGACATCGGCCAGCGGGCGCTCGGCGCACTCGTCGAAGAGGGCCCGGCGCAGCTTCGCCCGCGTCCTGGCCGCCCGGGGGTCACCGGGTGTGGCGGTCACGGCCGGGTCACCGGCTGAGCAGGACGGCGCCGAGGGCGAGCGCTCCCGGGAGTGCCTGGGCGACCAGGATGCGGCGGTTGGCGGTGGCACCGCCGTACAGACCGGCGATGACGACGCAGCCGAGGAAGAAGACCTGGACCCGGAAGCCGGTCGGGTCGTCGGCGATCAGACCCCAGACGAGTCCGGCGGCGAGGAAGCCGTTGTAGAGGCCCTGGTTCGCGGCGAGCGGCGCGGTGGCGCGGGCCATGTCGGCGTCGAAGCCGGAGAGGCCGCGCCCCGGCTTCTTCTCCCACAGGAACATCTCCAGAACCAGGATGTACGCGTGCAGGGCGGCCACCAGGCCCACCAGCACGTTCGCCGTCGTCTCCACCGTCGTCTCCTCACCGTTCACCCTGTCCGGATTTCCTGGACAGACGTCCATCATACATGGACACCTGTCCAGTAAATCGCCCCTCTCGGTCAACAGTGCGTAACGCGAACGGGCTTCTCGGGCTGAACGCTTCCTTCCGCCTCGCGACTCTGGGATCTTGCGTCCACCCCACACATCACAGGGCCCGGCGGGCGCCACCCGCGCCACCGGGTCATCGGAGGACGCATTGTTTTCCCTCATATCCAGCCGGTTGAGAACGTCGGCCATGGCCGCCGCGGCGCTCGGTACGACCGTCGCGCTCGCCGCTCCCGCGGGATTCGCCCAGGCAGCACCGACCGACACGGAGCCCGTCGCGGCCCGTTCGGCGGGGGCGACGCAGAGCACCACCACGACGACACCGGCGGCGGCTCCGGCCGCCTGGGCCGCGGGCACCCGCGCGTACCTGGTGATCACGGCCCCCGGCGGCACCTCGGCGGTCACCGGCGCGGTCACGAGCAACGGCGGTTCGGTCTTCGCCGCCTATGACGCGATCGGCGTGATCGTGGCGCACTCGACGTCCACGTCGTTCGCCTCGGCGATGCGCACCGTCGGCGGTGTCCAGCAGGTCGGGGCGACCCGTACCTCGGACGTCCCCGCCGACGCCTACAACCCGGCGCTCCCGGCCAACCCCTCGCAGTCGACGACCACGCTCACGGAGTCGAACCGCTGGGACATGACGCAGATCAAGGCCGAGCAGGCCTGGGCGGTCACCACCGGTTCGGCGACGGTGAAGGTCGGTGTCCTCGACACCGGCGTCGACGACCAGCACCAGGACATCGCGCCCAACTTCAACGCCGCCGACTCGGCCTCCTGCGCCTACGGCAAGGCGGACACGCGCACGGGCGCCTGGCGTGACGTCGGCACCCACGGCACGCACGTCGCGGGCACGGTCGCGGCCGCCAAGAACGGCAAGGGCGTCATCGGCGTCGCGCCCGGCGTGAAGATCTCCTCCGTCCGCATCGCGGAGCCGACCAGCAGCCTGTTCTTCGCGGAGAACACGATCTGCGGCTTCATGTGGGCCGGTGACCACGGCTTCAAGGTCACCAACAACAGCTACTACACGGACCCGTGGCAGTTCAACTGCCCGGACAACCTGGACCAGGCCGCCATCATCGAGGGTGTCCGCCGGGCGCAGGTGTACGCCGAGGGCAAGGGTTCGCTCCAGGTGGCCGCCGCCGGCAACTCCAACTACGACCTGGCGAACAAGACGACCGACTCCGAGAGCCCCAACGACTCGACCCCGGTCACCCGCACCATCACCAACGCCTGCATCGACATCCCCACGGAGCTCCCGGGTGTCGTGACGGTCGCCTCGCAGGCCAGCGGCGGCGCCAAGGCCTCGTACTCGAACTTCGGCAACGGCGTGGTCGACATCGCCGCGCCGGGCGGCGACGGTTCCACCCAGGTGTACTCGACGCTGCCGGGCGGCAAGTACGGCAACATGAGCGGCACCTCGATGGCCTCCCCCCACGTGGCGGGTGTCGCGGCGCTGATCGCGAGCACCAACCCGACGTTCACCCCGGCGCAGATCCGGGACCAGCTGGGCGTCCAGGCCACGGACCGCGCGTGCCCCTCGGACACCCGCTGCAAGGGCACCTCGACCAAGAACGGCTTCTTCGGTGAGGGCGCGGTCGACGCTCTGAAGGCCGTCGGGGGCACCACCCCGCCGCCCGGCGCGTACTTCGAGAACCTCACCGACGTGACGGTCGCCGACAACGCGACGGTCGAGAGCCCGATCACGGTCAGCGGCGTGACGGGCAACGCCCCGGCCACGCTCAAGGTGGGTGTGGACATCAAGCACACCTACATCGGCGACCTGAAGGTCGACCTGGTGGCCCCGGACGGCACCGTCTACACGGTGCACAACCGGACCGGCAGCGGCACGGACAACATCGTCCAGACCTTCACGGTCAACGCCTCCTCGGAGGTCGCGAACGGTGTCTGGAAGCTTCGCGTGAACGACAACGCGAGCCAGGACACGGGCAAGATCGACGCCTGGAACCTGACCTTCTGACACTGAGGTCCTCTCTCCACGCGACCCTGTGACGGGGCCGGAACCCACCGGGTTTCCGGCCCCGTTCGCGTGCCCGCGGGAAAAAGTCCGTACCGGGGGGTAGGCCTGGCCGGGAGCCTTGCTATACCTTCCGTCTAACAAGCTTGCTAGACGCGACGTCTAATAAGCGCCCCAGCCGCCGATCGCGCGATCCAAGGAGCCGCACCATGGCAAGCAGCACCGTTCGCCCGGAGAACGAGGGTCAGTACGACAGCTCCACGGCCGAGCGACTGCTCCGGTCGGCCGCGAAGCTGTCGTACGACCCCGCCGTCGAGGTCGACTGGGACACGCCCCTCGACAAGGACTTCCACGGCCAGAGCCCCGAGTGGAACTCCCTCTACGGCACGGCCTACTGGAACGAGATGACCGAGGAGCAGCGCAAGGAGCTGACCCGGCAGGAGACCGCGTCGGTCGCCAGCACCGGCATCTGGTTCGAGATGATCCTCCAGCAGATGGTGCTCCGCGACATCTACCGCATGGACCACACCGACCCCAGGTTCCAGTGGGCCCTCACCGAGATCGCCGACGAGTGCCGACACTCGATCATGTTCGCCCGCGGCTCCCAGAAGCTCGGCGCACCCGCGTACCGGCCCAAGCGGGCCGTCCTCGAACTCGGCCGCTTCATGAAGACCGTCGGCTTCGGCGAGGCAGCCTACGCCGGCATCCTCGTCGCCGAGGAGGTCCTCGACGTCATGCAGCGCGACTGGATGCGCGACGAGCGCGTCGTCCCCTTCGTCCGCACCATCAGCAACATCCATGTCGTCGAGGAGTCCCGGCACATGAAGTTCGCCCGGGACGAGACGCGCCGCGCCCTCGCCCGCGCGAGCAGGGCCCGTCGGCACTTCCAGGCGCTCGTCGTCGCCATCGCCGCGTACTACATCATCACCAGCCTGGTGAACCCGGAGGTGTACGTGCGGGCCGGCCTCGACCCCGAGCGGGCCCGCCGCGAGGCGGCCGCCAACGAGCACTACAAGGCACAGCTGCGCGCCAGTTGCTCCGGACTGATGGAGTTCCTCGCCGACGTCGGGATGCTGACCCGGCCCGCGCTCTTCTTCTACCAGCGCGCCCACCTCGTCTGACCCCTCCGAGCCGAGCAGAGCAGAGCCGACGACATGACCTACGCGATCACCCAGACCTGCTGCAACGACGCCACCTGCGTCGCCGTCTGCCCGGTCAACTGCATCCACCCGACGCCCGAGGAGCCGGACTTCGGCACCACGGAGATGCTGTACATCGACCCCAGGGCCTGCATCGACTGCGGGGCCTGCGCCGACGCCTGCCCCGTCGACGCGATCCTCCCGGCGGACCGGCTCACCGGAGGGCTGCGCGAATACGAGGCCGTCAACGCCGAGTACTACGCGGACCGGACGCCTCCGCCGGCCCTCGCCTCGCCCAACTTCCACCCGTGGGGCCAACCCACGTTCCCGCGCTCCCTGCCCGCCGACTTCGCCCCGCTGCGGATCGCTGTCGTCGGCACGGGTCCGGCGGGCATGTACGCCGCCGAGGACCTCCTCCTGCACACCAGCGCCGAGGTCACCCTCATCGACCGGCTGCCGGTGGCCGGCGGACTCCTGCGGTACGGCGTGGCGCCGGACCACCCGGCGACCAAGGGGGCCGGGAAGGCCTTCGCCCGCTTCCACACCCACCCCCGGGTCCGGATGCGTCTGGGGGTGGAGATCGGCAAGGAGGTCACCGTCGAGGAACTCGCCGCACACCACGACGCGGTGGTCTACGCGGTGGGCGCGCCCGCCGACCGTCGGCTCGGCATCCCCGGCGAGGACCTGTCGGGCAGCGTCTCGGCGACCTCCGTCGTCTCCTGGTACAACGCGCATCCCGAGACCGGCGCGGACGCCGTCCGGCTCACCGCCGAACGGGTCGTGGTCGTCGGCAACGGCAACGTGGCGCTCGACGTCGCCCGGATCCTCGTCACGGACCCCGACACCCTCGCCGCCACGGACATCGCCGACCACGCCCTCGCCGCCCTGCGCGGCACCCGCGTGCGCGAGGTCGTGCTGCTCGGCCGCCGGGGCCCCCAGGACGCGGCGTACACGAGCCCCGAGCTGCTCGCCCTGAAGCACCTCCCGGGCGTGGACCTGGTCGTCGACGACCGGGACCCGCGCACCGGTGCGAGCGTGGACGCGGCGGCTGACGGGGACAGGGCGGCGCTGCTGCGGGACGTGACGCGGGAGACGGTGGACTGGACGCGGCCCCCGGCAGCGGGCCGGCGCCGGATCGTGCTCCGCTTCCACTCGGCCCCGGTCGAGGCCGTCGGCACCGACGCCGTCCGCGCGGTCCGGGTCACGGAGGACGGGGCGCCGTCCGGTACGGAGATCGAGGCGGGTCTCCTCGTCCGGGCGATCGGTTACCGGGGGGTCGAGTTGGCGGGGCTGCCCTTCGACGAGGCGACCGGCACGGTGCCGCACGAGGCCGGGCGGGTGGCCGGGCTGCCCGGCGGCTATGTCGTCGGCTGGATCAAACGCGGGCCCACCGGCGGCATCGGGGCCAACCGGGCCTGCGCGGAGGAGACCGTCGGGACGCTGCTCGCCGACGCGGTCGCCGGCGCCCTGCCGAAGCCGACGGGCACGGCGCAGGAGTTCCGCCGACTGGCGAGGAGCCGCAGCCGTCATCTCGTCGACGCGCGCGGTCTCGCGGCCATCGACAGGACCGAGCGGGCGAAAGGACAGGACGCGGGTCGTCCGCGGGTCAAACTCGCCACGGTGCCGGAGCTCGTCGCGGCGGCGCGGAACGGTCGGCGGCGCATCGACGTGTGAAGCCCGGACGGATCCGAAGGTCCGGCCCGGGACGGCGGGCCGGCGATCCACCGCGGCGTGGGACGTCAGGCCACGAGGTCCAGGGCCTGGCGGACCACGATCGCGTTGAGCCGGACCGCGAACGGAACGATGTCCGTCAGCTCCAGGGCGACGGCCCGCGCCTTCGGCAGCTCGACGGTCACGTCGACGCAGAAGGCGAGGGCGTACATGTGCTCCCCGGTCTCCTCGTCCTGCAGGGCGAAGAACAGGTCCCGGTAGAACCGGGTCCGCTCCCCCGACTCCTCGTAGAAGGAGAGACCGGGCTGCCCCTCCTGTGCGGCGAGACCGGTGAAGGCCTGGACGAGCTCCCGCTCGACGGTGGCCCAGAACCCGGCCTCCGCGCACTCCGGCGGAAGCGCCTGCCGGACGGCCTCCTTGAGGGAGAGGACCATGACCAGCACGGGGGCGTACTCCTGGAGCCCCCAGCCCCGCACCATCTTCACCACGGTGCTGTCCGGGACGGCCGCGGCGGCCTCCCGTATCGCCTCGAAGTCGAAGTTGACGGTCGCCGGCGCGATCGCCTCCTGGAACACCCGGTCGATGGACCGGGCCTGCGCGAGATGATCCGGTCCCACCTCGACGACGGTCCTGAAACTGGCGGCCAAAGCTCCTCCTGCGTGATCTCGATGATCAGGAGGGGTCAGTATGCCGAGCACCCGCCCGCCGGAGCGGTCCGCGTCCGCCGTACGGACGGGCAGCGGGTCAGGAGCGCTTGCGGGGCTTCCCGCCGGTCCGGCCCCGGCCGGAGCCTCCGGCGGCGCCGGGCTTCCGGGCCGCGGGCTTGCCCGTACGCGAACCCGCGCCCGGCTTCGCGGACCGGCCGGGCTTGGCGCCGGACTTCCGCTCCTTCTGGTCCTTCGGCTGCTTCTGGCCCTTCTGGGCCTCGGCGCGGCGGCCCCGGGTGCTGTTCACCGTGCGACCGCGCACGATGCCGATGAACTCCTCCACCAGGTCGGGCGCCTCGTCCGCGGCCTGCCACGACAGGGCCACCCGCGACTGCGGGACCTCGGTCAGCGTCCGGTAGGTGAGGTCCTTGCGGTGGTGCAGCCGGGCGAGCGACTGCGGCAGGGCCAGCACGCCGACGCCCGCCGCGACCAGCTCGATCGCGTCGGAGGTCGTCGCGGGGCGCTCGTTCGCGGGCAGGCCGGGCAGCTGCTCCCAGCCGAGGGTGTCGTCGAGCGGGTGCAGGACGAGCTCGTCGGCGAGGTCCTCGACCGTGACCTCCTCCGCCGCCGCGAGCAGGTGGTCCTTGGGGATGACGACGACCGTCGTCTCCGTGTAGAGCGGGATGGCGCTCAGGTCGTCCCGGTCGACCGGGAGCCGGACCAGACCCGCGTCGGCCGCGCCCTCCCGGAGTGCCCCGAAGGCCTCGGCGGGCGTCAGGGCGAGCAGCGTCAGGGGTACGTCGGGCAGGCGCTCGTTCCAGACCCGCACCCACTTCGAGGGCGTCACTCCGGGCACGTAGGCGAGCCTGAAGGAGGAAGGGGAGGAGGAGGGGAATGAGGGGGAATCCGCGGGGGAAGCGTCCGAGCCTGTCACTCCGCCAGGTTACCGGTAGCTGCCGTGGTCGGAACTCGCCCGCACGCTCGATACCCTTGACACCATGACGTCGCACCAGAGCACCCAGACGATGAAGCCCGCCACCGCGGCGAAGAAGCTGGGTGTGTACCTCGAGGCCACCCCCGCAGAGTTCCAGGAGGGTGTCGTCTCGCGCACCGAGCTGAACGAGCTCCAGGCCGATCCCCCGGCCTGGCTCCAGGAGCTCCGGAAGAACGGTCCGCACCCCCGCCCCGTGGTCGCGCAGCGGCTCGGCATCTCCATCGCCGGTCTCGCCCGCGGCGGCATCACCGACCCCCTCACCACCGAGCAGATCGAGGAGCTCCGGCAGGAGCTGCCCGAGTGGCTGCAGAAGGAGCGCGCCACCCAGGCGGAGGTCCGCAAGGAGACCGTCCGCATCAAGGAGCGCGACGCGGAGCGGGCGGCGCGCGGCCCGCAGGGCGCCTGATCGCTTCGGCAGGGCGCTCCATCGCTTCACCACCGGACCGGTCCCGACGGCTTCGCCCGTAGGGACCGGTCCGGTGCCGTTTCCCCACCCGGCGGCGCCGGGCGTGACCGGCCCTGACGGGTGTGGCGGACGCCCCGCCGCGGGAGTCATTCCCTCATGAGTGACACGAACACCGCGTCCGAGCCGCCGGTCGTCGTCGGCGTGGACGGGTCCGACCACAGTCTCCGGGCCCTCGCATGGGCCCTGAGCGCCGCCGAGCACCTGGGATCACCCCTGGTGGTGGCCCATGTGCGCTCCGACGCCCTCCAGCTCGGCGCCGCCCGCATCGCCTCCCTCGGTCCGTCCCCCGAGCTGCCCGACACGGTCATGAACGCCGTACGCACGGTCGTCGAGGAGCGCGGGCACGACATGCCCGTCCGGTACGACTCGCTGGACGGCTCCGTGACCGACGCCCTGCCGGCGGCGGCCCGGGGCGCGGCGCTCCTGGTCACCGGTTCCCGCGGGCACGGCGGCTTCGCGAGCCTGTTGCTCGGCTCGACCAGTCGTTCGCTCGCCGCGACGGCTCCCTGTCCGCTCGTCGTCGTCCCGCACGAGGCCCGTACGGCCGCCGTCGAGGGCGGGCCGGAGGCGGGCCGGGTGCTGCTCGGGCTGCACCCGGAGGAGACTCCGGACGAGGTGGTGGCCTTCGCGTTCGAGGCGGCGGAGCACCGGGGCGTGCCGCTGGAGGCCGTGACGGCGCTCCGGCTGCCGCCTCAGCCGGCGTCCCCCGTCGTGGCCCCCGCCCCGGCGCTCCAGGTGCCCCCGCCGCTGCCCCTCGCCGACCACGCGGAGGCGTTCGTACGGGAGGCCGCGCGGGAGCAGGAGGAACGGCTGCGGCCCTTCGTCGCGCGTCGGCCGGAGGTCGAGCTGGTGTCGACGGTGGTGCCCGCGGACGCGGCGGGCCTCCTCGTGGACGGCTCGCGGGACGCCGGCCTGCTGGTCGTGGGCCGTCACCACCGGCATCGGTTCGGCTCGCTGCTCGTCGGCTCGGTCGCCCACGCCGTCCTGCACCACGCGCACTGCCCGGTCGCGGTGGTTCCCCCGGTGACCCGGGCCTGAAGGTCGGGTGTCCGGCGGCTCCGCGGCGCCGTTGTGGCGCGGGGAACGCTGCTGGTAGAAGGGGTGCCATGAGTACCGCCGAAGGGGCCGCAGCCGCCCAGCGCAATGTCCAGCCGCCGTCCGCCCGGGCCTCGCTCGGTGCGGGGATCGTGGTGACCGACGAGTCGGGCCGGGTGCTGCTCGGGCTGCATCGCTCCGGGGTGTGGGAGCTGCCGGGCGGGCAGGTCGAGCCGGGTGAGTCCGTGGAGGAGGCGGCGGTCCGCGAGCTGGCCGAGGAGACGACGCTCGTCGCGGACGCCGTGGACGTGGAGGTCATCGGGCTGGTCCTGGACTCGATCACCTCCGACCGGATGACCCGGATCACCGCCGCGACGGCGGTACGGGGCTTCCGGGGCGTGCCCGCCGCGGCCGAGCCGGACAAGATCGAGCGCTGGGTGTGGACGGACCCCGACCGGCTGCCTGAGGCGCTGTTCCTGCCGTCCGCCCAGGTGCTGCGGATGTGGCGGCCTGAGCTGCCGTTGCCGGACGGGCCGTTCCACCGCTACTCGCTCGGCCGGCTGCCGGGCTGATCCCTTCCGGCCTGCTCAGCCCGGGAGGGTGCGGGCGAGCCTGAAGCCCACGTCGTCGATCCGCAGGGTCGGGTGGCTGCGGCGGCGGACCGAGGCGCGGCAGCTCCAGTGCTCGTCGAACCAGCCGCCGCCGCGCAGCACCCGGTAGCTGCCGTAGACCTCGGGGTCGTACACGTCCCAGCACCACTCCCAGACGTTGCCCAGCATGTCGTGGAGGCCCCAGTCGTTGGGCCGCCGGCCGCCGGCCTCGTGGAGGCGTTCGCCGGAGTTGCCGCGGTACCAGGCGATCTCGTCGAGCGGGCCGTAGCGCGGCTCCGTGGTCCCGGCGCGGCAGGCGTGCTCCCACTCGGCCTCGGTGGGGAGGCGGTAGCCGTCGGCGGTCCGGTCCCAGTCGGGTGCCTCGGCGTCGGCGTCGTCCGCCGGGACGCGGTAGGCGGGGCGGAGCCCCTCGCGTACGGAGAGTGCGTCGCAGAAGCGGATCGCGTCGCCCCAGGACACCCCTTCGACCGGGAGCCGGTCGCCGTGCGCGGTGCTCGGCCGGGCGTCCATGACCTGTTCGTACAGTCCCTGTGTCACGGGCGCGGCGCCCAGGGCGAAGGGGCCGACGTCGACCGCCCAGCTTCGTTCCGTCCGCCGGTCCGAGAGCGTGACCCGGCCCCCCGGTACCTCGATCATCGGGTGACCCCCCAGTGTCCTCATGGCTCCGATGGTCGCAGCATTCGGAACGGGCACGTCGTGTCACCGAGCGGGCGGGGGCGAGCGTGACTAGCGTGGCTCACAGGAACACGTCATCGAATCGGAAGTGGGAGTCACCGTCATGGCCGTACGACCTGAAGGCACGCCTGTCTGGGCCGACGCGATGTTCAAGGACGTCGAGGTCGCCAAGACGTTCTACGGCGACGTGCTCGGCTGGACCTTCGGCGAGTCCTCCACGGAATTCGGCAACTACACGCAGGCGTACCGGAACGGGAAGGCGGTCGCGGCGGTCGTCCCGCCGATGCCGGGGCAGGACGACGGTGAGGCGCAGTCGACCTGGTGTCTGTACTTCGCCTCTCCCGACGCCGCCGCCACGGCGGAGAAGATCAAGGCCGCGGGCGGCACCGTCCTGATGGAGCCGATGCAGGTCGGCGACTTCGGGTCGATGTGCCTCGCGCAGGACCCGGCGGGCGCCGTGTTCGGCATCTGGCAGGCGGGCCGGCACGAGGGCTTCGAGCTGGAGGGTGAGAGCGGCGCCTACGTCTGGGCCGAGGTCTTCACCCGGGAGCCGGCGAAGGCCGACCCCTTCTACACCACCGTCTTCGGCTACAACTCGAAGAAGATGCAGGACCCGGACATGGACTACCGGGTCTTCGACCTCGGCGCCGATCCGGTGCTCGGGCGCATGGTGATGACGGCTGAGGACTTCCCGCCGGAGATCCCCTCCTACATCCAGGTGTACTTCGCCGTCGACAACTGCGACAAGGCCGTCGAGGCGGCCGAACGCCTCAACGGGCGGAAGGTGTTCGGGCCGATGGACAGCCCGTTCGGCCGCTTCGCGGCGATCCTGGACCCGCAGGGCGCCGCGTTCGCCGTGATCGACGTCAGGACCACCGTCGGCGAGATGCCCGAGATGGTCTGACCGGTACGGGAGACCGCGATCCGCCCCGGGACCGCGGTCCCGGGGCGGCCCCGTGCGTGCGCGCGCGTGCGGGTCAGGCGCTGTCGCGGACCGCGACGATGCCGTTGAAGACGCCGATGTACGCGGTGCCGTCGGGGCCGAGGGTGATCGGGGCCCAGTTGTTGTCGTACGCGAGGCCGGTGCCGGTGAAGCGGCTGAAGACCCGGTCGCCGGTGCGGAAGTCGACGGCCGTGAGGTACCAGGCGTCGATGCCCCAGGCGTGCGGGCGCTTCTCGTAGAAGTAGAGCAGTCCGTTGGCGGTGGAGAGCTTGGGCACCGTCGAGGGCGAGCGGACGTCGCTCTCCCAGACGGTGTCGCAGCCGCTGCCGTCGGCGCGGACGTCGATCCGGGTCGCGCCGCCGACGACGCTGCGGCCGAGGAGGAGCGTACTCGGGTTCTCGTAGCCGTAGTTGTTCTCCACGACGAGGCTGTTGCCCCAGCTGATCAGGGAGTTGTCGGTGGTGGACGCTCCCGGTCCGAAGACCGGCACCTTGCAGACGAGACGTTCGGCGGCGGGGACGTCGGCGCCCCGGCGGTAGACGAGGACGTTCATCCGGTCGTCGGCGTTGTCGGTGATGGCGACGTACTCGTCGTGGAGGCCGAAGAGGTCGGGGGTGGTGCCCGAACCCTGGTTCACCGACCCGGGCTTGGTGCCGGTCCCCCGGTCGTACGTGTCGCGTCGGCGCATCCGGGGGACGCCGTCCGCGTCGGCGTCGAAGCTGTACAGGGCGTGGTCGGTGACGAGGGAGACGCCGTCCTCGGCGACGGAGAAGGAGTTCTGGATCTCCTCGCCGTCGAGCCGGATCGCCCGCAGCGCGCCCGTCGTCGGGTCGACGGTGCCGACGCGGCCCAGGCGGGTGACCCACCAGATGCGGCCGGCCCAGTCCGGCATGACCGAGGTGACGGGGTCGCAGACACCGTCGGGGAAGAGGTTGGTCCAGCCGACGCAGTCGTGCGGGACGAGGGAGGTGAGGTCCCAGTCGTTCTCGACGACGAACTCCCAGGCTCTGTTCGCTTTCTGACGGTGTGCGAGGCGCTGGATGTGCTGCCGGGAGTCGGCGAGGACGACCCGGTCCCGGTGGTCGAGGTAGAAGTAGGCGCCGCCGGACGTGTCCCTGAAGATCTTCTCGAAGTCCAGGCGGGTGATGGCCTCGACGGTCGAGGAGCGCTGCGGCAGCTTGTACTCGGCGAGGGTGTCGAGGGTGTGCGGGTCGAGCAGTTTCAGCAGGAAGCCGCTGAAGGTGCCGCACACGGTGAGGAGCCGGCCGCCGGAGTCGAAGGTGACGGTGGCGCACTCGCCGCCGACGGCGGCGATCTTCTCGCTGTCCACGCGCGGGTCGATGCCGAGCGGCCCGGGGTAGGGGTGGGTGCCGCTGCCCGCGCCGTCGGCGTGCATGCCGCTGCGCCCGTTGGGGGCGAGGTACGGGTGCTGGGCGGTGCCCTTGCCCGGCACGCGCCGCGCGGTGGCCGGGGCGCCCTCGTAGTGCTCCACCAGGCGGTGGCCGAGGCCGAGGGGGATCCCCTCGGCCTGGGCCACGGGGGCGGACCCCGCCAGGACGGCGGCGGCGAGCGCGGTCAGCGTGAGCGCGCGGGCTCGCCTTCGGGGCGGGTGCGTGGCCACAGCGGCTCCTCGGGTTGCTGACGAACTGTCGCGCCGGCGGCGACGTTAGGCCCGAGTCCGTGAGATGTACATGCGACTGCTCTTTGTTTCAGGGGAAGTTCATGGCCGCTCCATGCTCATGGGTTGAGGCTGGAGACCACGTTGGCGGTGGCGGCGACCCCGTTGTGGATGGTCGGCGCCATGCTGGTGCCGGCGAGGAAGAAGCCAAGCAGGGCACAGACGAGCGCATGGGTGACCTTGAGTCCGCCGTTGCGCAGGAAGATCACGGCCAGTACCAGCAGCAGCACCACGACAGAAATGGAAACGGCCATCGCGTTCACGTCCCTCCGTCGCCGCACCGGAATTGCGGCGTTCGGCGGACAGTGTGACGGAATGCGCGGTCCGTCCGGGCGAACGGCGGGGCGGCCATACGGGTGAGATTCGGCCGGGCTCAGTCGCCGAGGGTCTCGGCGATGCCCGGCCGGCGGACGGTGTCGAGCTCCGGGTCGGCGAGCAGCCCCTCGATCAGCGCGGCGGTCCCGAAGACCTCGGTCGCATTCAGGTCCACGTCGCTGAGGACGAGCCAACTCCCGTCGGCGGCCCACCAGGTGGCGGGGAACCGGAACGCGGGTGTGGTGTCGTGGTGGGCGAGCGCGTCACCGAGCCGGCCCCGACGGGCGGCCAGCACCTCTCCCGGACGGTTCATCACGGGGGCCTGCGCGGCACCGCACGGGGTGTCGTACCCCGAGGGCACGCTTCTGGCCAGATGCCCGACGAGCCGGGCGAGGGTCGCGCGGTCCAGCTCCGCCGGATCGGGCCCGTCCAGGTCGTGCGCGCCCGTCACGCCCTCGAAGACCAGGTACGACAGGGTGCCCGGCCAGTCGGCGAGCCTCCGGCCCTCCCGGGCCAGGACCTGGTCCCAGCGGAGCCGTACGCCCTCGTCGTGCACGGGGTGGAGAATCCAGCAGTGGTCCTGGTATCCCGATCGCGGCTCGTAGCCGCAGGGGGCGGCGGCGAGGGCGGCGCGCAGACCGTCCAGGGGGTCGTCCTCGGCGGCCGGCGTCCACGGGGACTCCACGGTCATGGGCTCTCCTCGGCGGGCAGGCAGTCCTTCCATTCCACCGTACGCTCGCACCAGCGGTGCAGTAGGACCCGGTCGTGGCCGACGGCGAGGAGGCCCGCGCCGGTCTCCTCGCGGTAGGTCTCGACGGCGGCGACCAGGGCGGCCGTGGTGGAGGCGTCGAGCATCGCGGTCATCTCGTCGCAGACCAGCCAGCGGGGGCGCAGGGCCAGGGCCCGGCCCAGGCAGGCGCGTTGGAGCTGGCCGTCGCTGACCTCGTGCGGGCGGCGGCCGAGCAGGTCGGGGGTGAGGCCGACGGCCGGGGCGAGTTCGGCGAGGCGCGCTGCCGCCTCGGCTCGTCGGCCGGTGGCCCGCAGGGGTTCGACGAGGAGGTCGGCGAGGGTGAGGCGGGGGTCGGCGGCGGTGCGGGGCTGCTGGAACACGACGCCGACGGCGGTGCGCAGTGCGCGCGGCGCACGGTGGCGCCAGGCTGTGACCTCGGTGCCGTCGAGGACGAGACGGCCCGCGTCCGGGCGGTGCAGGAGCGCCGCGACGCGGGCGAGGGTGGACTTGCCGCAGCCGCTGGGGCCGAGGAGTCCGACCGACTCGCCGGGGGCGACGGTGAGCGAGGCACCCCGGAAGACGGGGGCGCGCCGGTCGTATCCGGCGGTGACGGCGTCGAGTTCAAGCACGGGGGTGCTCCGGGTGGTGACAGGCCAGGTTGGCCGTGAACTCCGGTCGGGTGGAGCAGAGTTCGGTGGCCAGCGGGCAGCGCGGGGCGAAGGCGCAGCCCTCCGGCAGGGCGGAGAGCTCCGGCGGCATGCCGGGGATCGGGGTGAACGCCCGGTCGGGCAGCGCGTCGAGCAGACCTCGGGCGTAGGGGTGGCGGGGGCCGCTGGGGCCGAAGAACCGGTGGGCGGGGGCGATTTCGACGATCCGGCCCGCGTACATGACGGCGACGCGGTCGGCGATGCGCGCGGCGGCGGCCAGGTCGTGGGTGATGAGGAGCAGCGCCCGGTCGTCGGCGGCGTGGCGGCGCAGTTCGTCCACCGTGCGGTCGACGAGGTCGCGGTCGAGGCCGGTGGTCGGCTCGTCGGCGAGCAGCAGCCGCGCGTCGCCGATGAGGGCGAGGGCGGTGGCGGCACGCTGGGCGAGTCCGCCGGACAGCTCGTGCGGGTACCGGTCGAGGTGGCCGGCGGGGAAGGCGGCCCGCTCCGCGGCGTCCTCGGCGGCCTTGCGGCGGGCCCGGCGGGAGGTGCCGGTGAGGGCGCGGACGGTCTCCTCCAGCTGGGACCGTACGGTGCGGACGGGGGTGAGGTGGGCGGCGGGGCTCTGCGGCACGAGCCCGACGCGGCGGCCCCGCACGGTGCGGGCGAGGGTCTTCTCGTCGGCGGCGAGCAGGTCGGTCGCGTCGGCGCCCCCGGGGCCCGCGAGCAGGGCCGTACCGGAGGTCTCGGCGTTGGCGGGGAGCAGCCCGAGGAGGGCGGAGGCCAGCACGGACTTGCCGCACCCGCTCTCGCCGACGAGGGCGAGGCACTCCCCCGCACCCAGGTCGAAGCCGGCGTCGGCGACGGCCTCGACGGTCCGCCCGCCGCGCAGCCGGAACCGGACGCTCAGGTCACGGACGCTGAGGACCGCGTCCTCCGCCCGCCCGGCGGAGACGGCGTCGAGGGCCCGGAGCACGTTCTCGGCGGTCACAGCATGAGCTCCGATCGGCGGCGCGGGTTGAGGCGGTCGCGCCAGACGCCGGCGAGGCCGGCGATGGCGAGGGTCGGGACGATGAGCAGGAGGCCGGGGAAGAGGGTGGGCCAGCCGTGTCCGGCGAGGAGCGAGGAGCGTGCGTTCTGGACGAGGTTGCCGAGGCTCGCCTGGTGGCTCGGGAGGCCGAGGCCGAGGAAGGACAGGGCGGACTCGTGCCACATGGCGTGCGGGACCATCAGGACGGCCGCGAGGCCCGCCTGCGGCAGGACGGCGGGGAGCAGGTGGCGGAAGGCGACGCGCCACCGTGTGGCGCCGCCGGAGATCGCGGCCTCGACGAAGGGCCGGGTGCGCAGGGAGAGGACCTCGGAGCGCACGATGCGGGCGGTGGAGAGCCAGTGGGTGACGGCCACGGAGGCGATCACCGGCCAGACGCCGGGGCGGAAGAGGGCGACCACGAAGATGCCGAGGAGCAGGTGCGGCACGGAGGAGAAGGCGTCGACGAGCCGCATCAGGGTGCGGTCGGTCCAGCCGCCGAGCGCCCCGGCGGCCGCACCGACGGCGGTGCCGACGACGGTGGCGACGAGCGCCGCGACCAGTCCGACGAGCAGCGAGATCCGCAGGCCGTAGACGCAGCGCAGGAGCAGGTCGCGGCCGAGGTCGTCGGTGCCGAAGGGGTGCTCCCAGGAGGGCGGGAGGAGCTTCCGCGAGAGGTCGACGGCCTGTTCGTCGAGCTGGGCGAGCGGCGGCACGGCCAGGACGGCGAGGAGGACGACGCCGACGACGAGGGCGGAGCTCCAGAGCCGCAGGCGGTGGGTGCGCGGGTCAGCCATCGAAGCCCACCCTCGGGTCGGCGAGTCCGTAGAGGAGGTCGGAGAGCAGATTGCCGAGGAGGACGGCGGCCGTGGCCAGGACCGTGAGCGCGGCGAGCAGCGGGAAGTCCACGGAGGTGGCGGCCTGGACGGTGGCGGCTGCGATGCCGGGCCAGCTGAAGACGGTCTCCACGAGGAGGGCGCCGGTGATCAGCTCGGGCACGCGGGAGCCGATGAGGGTGAGCATGGGCAGCATTCCGGAGCGGAGGGCGTGACCGGTGAGGACGGTGCGTTCGTGCAGGCCGCGGGCGCGGGCGCCGCGTACGGGGTCCTCGTCCAGGGCGTCGCCGACGCCCTGGCGGACGTACAGGAAGAACCAGGGCAGCTGGGAGACGCCGAGGACGAGCGCGGGCAGCACGAGGTGGCGGGCGACCTGGTCGAAGGTGACGGTGTCGCTCGCGGTGTCGGTGAGTCCGCCCGCGGGCAGGGCGCCCAGCTGCAGCGCGAAGAACCAGATGGCGAGGAGGCCGAGCCAGAAGGCCGGCGCGGCTTCGAGGGTGTACGCGACGGAGCTGACGGCCCGGTCGATCGCGCCGCCGCGGCGGCGCCCGGCGAGGACGCCGAGGAGGGTGCCGAGGGCGATGGCCACGAGGAACGCGGTGACGGCGAGGAGGACGGACCAGCCGAGGCGTTCGCCGATGACCTCGGCCACGGGCCTGCGCAGGACGGCGGAGTCGCCGAGGTCGCCGGTGAGGGCGGAGGTGAGCCACTCCCACCAGCGGGTGAGGAGGGGCCGGTCGACGCCGAGGTTGGCGCGGAGCTGGTCGAGGTTCTCCTGCGAGGCGGTGAGCCCCGCGGTGCCGGCGTAGGCCTTGACGGGGTCGAACGGGGAGGCTTCGGCGACGGCGAACACCGCGAAGGTGACGGCGAGGAGGACGGGGACGGCGGCCAGGGCGCGCCGTCCCGTCATCCGCGCCATCGGCCCCCAGGGGAGGCGGCGCTTCACTTCTTCGTCGCTCCGGCGGTCGCGCCCTTCGGCTTCCAGCTCTCGACGTTCCACCAGGGGCCGGAGGCGAGGCCGTGGTCGTGCGGCTCGGTCTGTGTGCTCGGCCCGTCCCAGGCGTCGGCGACGACGTAGAGGTGGTCGATGTGGGTGAGGAAGGTGTAGCCGGGGTTCTTCACCAGTTCGCGCTGGACGGTGTCGTACGCGGCGCGGCGCTTGGTGAGGTCGTTCGTGCGGCGGCCCTCGTCGAGGGCGCGGTCGACGGTCCTGTTGTCGTACCAGGCCATGTTGTTGAAGCCGTCGCCGGCGAGGCTCGACTTCAGGAGCAGGTACTGGTCGAAGTCGGGGTCGCCGGGCGCGCCGCCGCCCGCGAGGACGGCGTCGGTCTTCATCCGGGGCTCGATGACCTCCCAGGTGCCGGCCTGGGCGGTGATGTCGATGCCGGCCTTCTTGGCGTCGGAGACGTACGCGAGGGCGTGGTCCTGGCGGAGCTTGTCGCCGGAGAGGTACCAGAGCGGGAAGGCGGCGCGGACGCCGTTCTTGACGCGGATGCCGTCGGGGCCGGGCTTCCAGCCGGCCTCGTCGAGGATCTTCTGCGCTCCGGCGAGGTCGTGGCGGCGCTCGGTGCCCTTCGCGAACCAGGGGCTGTCGGTGGGGACGGGACCGTAGGCGGGCTTTCCGGCCCCTTCGAGGATCTTGTCGACCATGGCCCGGCGGTCGACGGCGATGTCGAGGGCGCGGCGGACGTCGGTGTCGCCGGTGACCTCGTGGTGGGTGGGCAGGGTGACCGTGCGGTAGTCGTAGGTCTTCGCCTGCCAGGTCTTCCTGGCCTTGTCGCCCTTGAATCCGGCGGCGAGGTTCGGCGGCAGTACGGCGCCGTCGAGGTCGCCGGCGCGGAGCCGGGTGGCGCGGACGTCGTCGTCCTTGATGATCGCCATGGTGAACCTCTTCACCGCGGGCGCGCCGTTCCAGTAGGTCGGGTTGGCCTTGAAGCTGAGCTTCTCGCCCTTGGACCAGCCGGTGAGGACGTAGGGGCCGGTGCCTATCGGTTCGGTGGTGAAGGCGCCGGTGTTGACGTCCTGCTTCGCCGCGACGTGCTCGGGGGCGATGGCGTGGACGGTGCGCTCGGCGAAGGGCGCGTAAGGGTACTTCAGGTGGAAGACGACGGTGTCGTCGCCGACGGCCTCGACGCTCTTGAGGGCGTCGAGCTCGGTGCGCGAGGCGTTGTTCGTCTTCGGGTCGAGGATCGTCCGGTAGGTGAAGACGACGTCCTCGGCGGTGAACGGTGCGCCGTCACTGAAGGTGACCCCGTCGCGGAGGGTGTACGTGTAGGTGAGCCCGCCGTCGGCTACGTCCGGCAGCTTGGTGGCGAGCGCCGGCTTCAGCTTCATGTCGGCGTCGAAGGCGAGGAGCCCGTCGAAGATCTTGGAGTTGCCGTCCTTGCCGTAGCCGAGGAGGGGGCTGAGGGTCTCGGGTTCGTAGGCGATGCCGACGACCGCGGAATCCTTGGGCCC
Organism: Streptomyces sp. NPDC029956; assembly: GCF_055574655.1. Lineage (NCBI taxonomy): Bacteria > Bacillati > Actinomycetota > Actinomycetes > Kitasatosporales > Streptomycetaceae > Streptomyces > Streptomyces sp. NPDC029956. Next base: position 229,099 of record NZ_JBVHZJ010000001.1, read on the forward strand.
GCCGGAGGCCCCGGCGGAGCCGGGGTTCGTGCAGGCCGCCGCGGTGAGGGCGGTGGCCCCCGCGAGCGTCGCGGCGGCCGTGCCGCGGAGGAATCGGGCGGTCATCGTGTCCACACCCCTTTTTGGAGATCAACTGTTATTGCGAACAGCTTGCAATTAAACAGTATGTAAAGGGGTGTGGACCTCGCGGCCCCTTACAAGGCGCCTCGGACCGGCCGCGAGCGAGGCGCCGTGCCGGTCAGGACGGCGGCGCCAGGTCCACCAGGGCGGCGATCGCGTCCTGATGGGCGCCCGTGGAACCGAGCGCGATCTGGTCCGCCTTGGCCCGCTTGAGCGCCAGATGCGCCGGGTGTTCCCAGGTCATCCCGATCCCGCCGTGCAGCTGTACGCACTCCTCGGCCGCCCGGACCGCGACCTTGGAGCAGTACGCCTGCGCCACGGCCACGATCAGCGGGGCGTCAGCGCTGCCGGTGGCGAGGGCGTCGGCGGCGGCACGGGCCGCCGCCCGGGCCCCGACCAGGTCCAGCCAGAGCTGGGCCATACGGTGCTTGAGGGCCTGGAAGGAGCCGACCGGCCGGTTGAACTGGTGGCGCTCGCGGGTGTACCGGACGGTCTCCTCCAGGCACCACTCGGCGAGGCCGAGCTGTTCCGACGCGAGGAGGCCGGCCCCGGCGAGCAGTCCGCGGCGGACCGCCGCACGGGCCGCGTCGAAGCCCGCGAGCCGGGCTCCGGTCCCGGCGCCGGTGGTGACGGTGGCCAGGGGGCGCGTGAGGTCGAGCGGGGTCTGCGGCTCGACGGTCGCCTCGCCGGCGGGTACGGCGTACAGGCCGTCGGCCCGCAGGACGAGGAACACGTCGGCGGCGGTGGCGTCGGCGACCGCCGTGACCGTCGCACCGAGCGGGAGCTCCGCGCCGGGCGCCGTCGACAGCGGTACGGCGAGGACCGCGACCGTGCCGCCGCCCGCCAGGTCCGCGAGCAGACCGGCCGCCGCGCCGCTCTCCCCCACCAGGGCGAGCAGGGTCTCGGTGGCCACCACCGCGCTCGTGAGACAGGGCAGCGGGGTCACCGCGCGGCCCAGCTCCTCCAGGACGACGGCGGCCTCCCGGTGGCTCGCGCCCTGGCCGCCGAGCTTCTCCGGGACGAGGAGTCCGGCGGCGCCGATGTCGCCCGCGAGGGACTTCCACAGGCCGGGGACGTAGGGGCTGTCCGTCTCGATCCGGCCCAGGAGGGTCTGGTGGCCGGCCCGGTCGGCGAGCAGAGCGCGGACGGCGGCCCGCAGGTCCTCCTCCGTCTCGGAGTAGAGGAGGTCGAGCGGCTGTTCCGTCAGTTCTGACGATTCCGTCATCGGGCGAGGTCCTTCCAGGCGACGTCCTTGTCGTTGCGGGGCTCGGGCGGCAGGCCCAGGACCCGCTCGGCGACGATGTTGAGCAGCACCTCGCTGGTGCCGCCCTCGATCGAGTTGCCCTTGGACCGCAGATAGCGGTAGCCGGCGTCGCGGCCGGTGAAGTCGACGAGTTCGGGGCGGCGCATCTCCCACTCCCCGTACAACAGACCCTCGTCGCCGAGCAGTTCGACCTCCAGGCCGCTGATGGCCTGGTTGAGGCGGGCGAACGCGAGCTTCATGGCGCTGCCCTCGGGGCCGGGACGGCCCGCGACGAGCTGCTGGCGGAGCCGCTCCCCGGCGAGCCGGGCGACCTCGGCGTCGACCCAGTGGTCGAGGAGGCGCCGGTGCAGCTCGCGGGTGCGCAGTTCGGGGCGCTCGCGCCAGGTCGTGGCGACCTTCCCGATCATGCCGCCCTCGCGGGGGATACGGGCTCCGCCGATGGAGACCCGCTCGTTCATGAGGGTGGTCTGGGCGACCCGCCAGCCGTCGCCGACCTCGCCGAGACGGTGGGCGTCGGGGATGCGGACGCCGGTGAGGAAGACCTCGTTGAACTCGGCCTCGCCGGTGATCTGGCGCAGCGGCCGGACCTCCACGCCGGGGTCGGTCATGTCGCAGACGAAGTAGGTGATGCCCCGGTGCTTGGGTGCGTCCGGGTCGGTGCGGGCGATGAGGATCGCCCAGCGTGCCGTGTGGGCGCTGGAGGTCCACACCTTCTGCCCGTCCACCACCCAGTCCTCGCCGTCCCGGACGGCCCGGGTGGCGAGCGCCGCGAGGTCGGATCCGGCCCCGGGCTCGCTGAACAGCTGGCACCAGACCTCCTCGCCCACCCACAGCGGGCGCAGGAAGCGCTCCTTGACCTCGTCGGTGCCGTGGGCGAGGACGGTGGGGGCCGCCATGCCCAGGCCGATGCCGATCTTGCGCGGGTCGTTGTCGGGGGCTCCGGCGGCGGCGAGCTCGGCGTCGACGACGGTCTGGAGCGCGCGGGGCGCGTCGAGTCCGCCGAGGCCGACGGGGTAGTGCACCCAGGCGAGGCCGGCGTCGAAGCGGGCGCGCAGGAAGTCGGTGCGGTCCGTGGTGGCGGGCGGGTGCTCGTCCAGCAGCTTCCTGGTGCGTACGAGGAGTTCCTCGGCGTCGGTCATGCGTGGGCTCCTTCCGGGAGGACGACCAGGCGGCCGGTGGTGGTGCCGTCGGCGACGCGCTGGACGGCGTCCGCCGCGCCCGCGAAGGGGACGCGTTCACCGATGAGGGGCTTGATGAGGCCCTTGGCCGCGTAGGCCGTGAGGGTCTCGTGGCAGCGGCCGATCGAGGCCGGGTCCTTCGCCGCGTAGAGGCCCCAGTGGAGGCCGAGGATCGAGTAGTTCTTCACCAGGGCGTGGTTGAGGGCGGGCGCCGGGACCGTGCCGCTCGCGAAGCCGACGATCACGATCCGTCCCTCGAAGGCGACGCACTTCGCGGACTGCTGGTAGGCCTCGCCGCCGACGGGGTCGTAGATCACGTCGGCGCCGCGGCCGCCGGTCGCGGCCTTGACGGCGGCGACGACGTCCTCGGAGCGCCGGTCGATCACCACGTCGCAGCCGAGCGCGCGGGCGACGGCTGCCTTCTCCGGTCCTCCGACGACCCCGATGACGGTGGCGCCGGCGGCCTTGCCGAGCTGGACGGCGGCGCTGCCGACGCCGCCGGCCGCCGCGTGGACCAGGAGGGTCTCGCCCTCCTGGAGGGCGGCGCGGCGGTGCAGGCCGAACCAGCCGGTCTGGTAGCCGATGTGGAGCGCGGCGGCCTCGGCGTCGTCGAGCGACTCCGGGGCGGGGAGCAGCCCGGCGGCGTCGGCGAGGACGTGGTCGGCGAAGCCGCCGTGCGGGAGCGCGGCGGTGGTGATGACCCTGCGGCCGTCCTCGGTCTCGGCGCAGACCTCCACGCCGGGGGTGAAGGGCAGCGGGGGACGGATCTGGTAGTGGCCGCGGCAGAGCAGCGCGTCGGGGAAGTTGACGTTCGCGGCGCGGACCTTGAGGAGGACCTGGCCGTCGCCCGGCGTGGGCGGTGCCACCTCCTCGCGACGCATCACCGCGCGCGGTTCCCCGTTCTCGTACACACGCCATGCCTGCATCCGGAAGCCTCCTCCGTACCGAGCGGTCGGTCGCATACTAAGCGGTCGCTTGATCCGAGGGGAACCACTCAGCCCGACTTCTTCGGGCGGGCGCGGACGTGCATCCGTTCCCCCTGGGGCCCGTACAGGCTCAGGAACTCCACGGGCCCCTCGGGCGTCGGACCGAACCAGTGCGGGACGCGGGTGTCGAACTCGGCCGCCTCTCCGGGACCGAGGACGACGTCGTGCTCGCCGAGGACGAGCCGGAGCCTCCCGGAGAGCACGTACAGCCATTCGTAGCCCTCGTGGACGCGCGGCTCCGGCTCCTCCTGCTGCGGTCTCTCCTGGATGACCTTGTACGCCTGGAGGCCGCCCGGCTGCCGGGTCAGCGGGTACATCGTGCGGCCGTGCCGGACGATGGGCTTCGCCCGGATCCGCGGGTCGCCCGTCGCCGGGGCGCCGACCAGTTCGTCCAGCGCGACCTGATGGGCGCGGGCGAGCGGCAGGAGCAGTTCGAGGCTGGGCCTGCGCTGCCCGGACTCCAGCCGGGAGAGGGTGCTCACGGAGATCCCCGTGTCCGCGGAGAGTTCGGCCAGGGTCACCCCGCGATCCCGGCGGAGGCGGCGGAGGCGGGGACCGACCTCGTTGAGCACGGCGTCGATGCGATCGTCTTCGGTCATACGTCCAGTTTTGCAGAAACGGCAAGCTCACTTGCTCATCTCGCGGACTCGGGTGACGCTCGGCCCATGAACGCACACCTGGAGAACGACACGTACGAGGCAGTCGTGATCGGCGGCGGGGCGGCGGGGCTCAGCGCCGGCCTGCTCCTGGGCCGCTCACGACGCCGGACCCTGGTCGTCGACGCCCGCGAGCCGCGGAACGCCCCCACCGCGCACATGCAGGGCGTCCTGTCCCGGGACGGCATGAGCCCGGCCGACTATCTGGCGGCCGGCCGGGCCGAGATCGCCGGGTACGGGGTGGAGCTGCGGACCGGTGAGGTGACGGGCGCGGCACCGGACGGGGACGGCGGGTTCGTCCTCACACTCGCGGGCGGCGAGACGGCCGGCGCGCGGCGGCTCGTCGTCACCACGGGGCTCGTCGACGAGCTCCCCGCGATCGACGGACTGGCCGAGCGATGGGGACGGGACGTGCTGCACTGCCCGTACTGCCACGGCTGGGAGGTCCGCGACGAGGCCTTCGGGGTGATCGCGCATCCGACGATGCCCGCGCACCAGGCGCTGATGGTGGCGCACTGGTCGAAGGACGTGACCCTGTTCCTGCACACCTCGGCCGAGCCGTCGGAGCACGAGGCGGCGCTCCTGGACGCGGCGGGCGTCCGGGTCGAGCGGGGCGAGGTGGCGGGGTTCGCGGTGGAGGAGGACCGGCTGACCGGGGTGCGGCTCGCCGACGGGCGGACCGTGGCCCGCACGGTGGTCTTCGCGGCGGGCACCCGCCTGGCGGCCCGCGACGGGGTGCTGCGACAGCTGGGCGCGGAGCTGCGCGAGACCCCGTTCGGGGAGTTCGTGGTGGTGGACGAGGTGGGGCGGACGAGCGTGCCGGGCGTGTGGGCGGCCGGCAATGTGACGGGTCCGCAGGAGCAGGTGGTCAACGCGGTGAGCCGCGGATACCGTGCCGCGGCCGCGCTCAACAACGAGCTGGTGTTCGGCGACCTGGAGGAGAAGGTGGCCGGTCGGCCGGTCGGATGAACCGCGGCGGTTGAGGCTGCGCCGCGCGGGCCGAGAGGCGAGGATCGGTCACGGTGGCCGAAACGGCACACAGGTGACGGCTCACGGAAGGACGGGACACCTCCCATGCTCGGTACGCAGTTCACCAAGGGCTCTCCCTGCTGGATCGACCTCGGCAGCCCGGACACGGAGGCGGCGGCCGCCTTCTACACCGCCGTCTTCGGCTGGGAGTTCCGCTCCGCGGGTCCCGAGGCAGGCGGCTACGGCTTCTTCCAGCAGGACGGCAGGACGGTCGCCGCCCTCGGCCCGCTCACCGAGGAGGGCGCGTCCAGCGCCTGGACCGTGTACTTCCAGACCCCGGACGCGGACGCCACGGCGAAGGACACCGAGTCGGCGGGCGGCGCCGTACGCCTCGCGCCGCTCGACGTCATGGAGGCGGGCCGGATGGCCGCCCTCACCGACCCGGGCGGCGCACGGTTCGCGATCTGGCAGCCCGGCACGACCAAGGGCCTCGACCGCACGTCGTCGACGAACACCCTCGTCTGGGTGGAGCTGCACACGGCGGACCCGGAGGGCACCCTGGCCTTCTACCGGACGCTGTTCGGCTGGCGGTCGGCGGAGATGGACGCGCCCGGCATGAAGTACCGGGTCGTCTCGACCGCCGACGGCGACCAGCAGGACGCCTCCTTCGGCGGCGCGGCCGAACTCCAGGACACGAACGAGGGCCCCCGCTGGATCGTCTACTTCGACGTCGCGGACGCGGACGCGATCGTCACGGCGGCCCAGGGCAACGGCGGTTCGGTCCTGATGCCCGCGGCCGACATCCCCGACGTCGGCCGCATCGCCTGGCTCGCCGACCCCTTCGGCGCGGCCTTCGCGGTCCTGAAGCCGGCTCCGATGGGCTGACCCGACAGCGCCCTTTCCCACCGGCGAAAGCCGGTTGCCCGGTCGGTGACCGGTGGGTAGCGTCGCCGTTCATGATCCCGACGCTGCACACCGAGCGCCTGCTGCTCGACCCTTACGTCCCCGCGGACGAGGAGGCCTTCGTGGGTCTCTTCCAGGATCGGAGGGTGTCGGCGTGGATGGGTGACGGCCCGGTCTCCGAGGAGGACGACCGGGCCCTCTTCGGGCGGATCTTCACGAAGGTCTACGCACAGGAGCTGTTCGCCGTCTGGGCCGTGCGCCGGGACGGGGTGCTCGTCGGGCATGCCGAGATCAAGCCGTCCGAGGACGTCGGCGGGCACGAGATCGTGTACGCGCTCGCCCCCGCGGCCTGGGGTTCGGGGCTCGGTACGGAGGTGGCGGAGGCCCTCGTGGGCCACGGGTTCGGCACGCTCGGCCTGGCCGAGGTGCACGCCACCGTGGCCGAGCCCAACGTCGCCTCGCTGAAGCTGCTCGGCCGGATCGGATTCGAGCACGTCCGGGACATCACCGAGGACGACGGCAGCACCACCCGTGTGCTGACCCGCCGCCCCTGACCCCCCGCTCCGTCAGCGCCCGAAGAGCTCGAAGGCCACCGCGGGGCGGCCGCCGAAGCGAGCGGACGCCTGACTCGTCGTCGCGGTGAGGAAGGACCGGACGTACTGCTCCGGGTCCTCGTCCGTCAGGACCTCGATGTAGGCCCGGTGGCAGAGCAGCGAGCGGATCGCGCGGTCCAGGCCCGGGCCGGCGTCCACCGCGTGGGTCGGGGTGCTGGACGCCGCGACCGCGACCCACCGCACCCCGTTCCAGGGCTCGAGTCCCCGGTCGGCGAGCTCGGGGAAGATCCAGCGGTTGCCCGCGTCCCCCGCGGCGTCGAGCGTGGCCCGGCCCACGGCCACGTGGTCGGGGGTGTTCCAGGGGGCGCCGGGACTCCCGCCCCAGGTGTCACGGTGGTTGAGGGTGATGACCAGCTCAGGGCGGTGCCTGCGGATCGCCGCCGCGATGTCGCGGCGCAGCCCGAGCCCGTACTCGATCGCACCGTCGCGGTGGTCGAGGAACTCCACCGTGTCCACGCCGGCGACCGCGGCGCTGTCCCGCTGCTCCCGCTCGCGCAGCGGGCCGCAGACGTCCGGGGCGATCGTGTCGATGCCGGCCTCACCGCGGCTCGCGAGGACGTAGGCCACCTCCTTGCCCGCGTCCGTCCAGGCGGCGACGGCCGCCGCACAGCCGTACTCCAGGTCGTCGGGGTGGGCGACGACGGCGAGGGCGCGCTGCCAGTCACCGGGCATCTCCGCGAGGTCCGTGACATCGGTTCCGGTCATGACCGCAGGATACGGGCCGCCTCCGACGCGGTCGGGCGGAACGCTCCGGAAAGGATCACCGAACGCGAGACGTTCCTGGGCCGGTCGGGGTTGAGTCCGCGGCGCACCGCGAGCGCGACCGCGAGCCGCTGGGCGCGGACGAGCGCGGCGACCGGGTCGATCGCGTCGGCCGCGAACAGGGCTCCGGTGGACTCCACTTCGTCCTTCAGCCCGGAGGGGGAGGGGCCCAGGCACCACACGAGGCTGGACCCGTCGCTGATGCTGATCGGGCCGTGGCGGTACTCCATCGCCGCGTACGACTCGGTCCAGACCCGGGCCACCTCGCGCAGTTTGAGGGCGGCCTCGTCGGCGAGCCCGACGGTCCATCCGGTGCCGAGGAAGGTGAACTGGCCGCGCCGCTCCCACGCGGCGGGCAGCCGCTCGTAGAGGACGAGTTCGGCGTCGGTGACGGACGGCCCCAGGTCCACCCCGAGTCCCGCGCGCAGGAGTTGGAGTGCCGTGGTCGCGAACCGGGTCTGGACGACGGAGCGTTCGTCGGCGAACCCGAGGTCGAGGACCCGGTCGGCGCGCTGTCCGGCGGGGCTGCCGGGCACCCCGGTGAGGACGAGGGTCGGGATGCGCCCCGCCGCGCCGGCGAGGAGCCGGACGACCTCCGTGGTGGTGCCGGAGCGGGTGAGGGCCACGATGCGGTCGTAACCGCGCCCGAGCGGCGTGGAGTCGGAGGCGGGGAAGGCGTCGGTCTCGCCCGCGCCGAGGGACTCGCGCAGCGCCGCGTAGGCGCGGGCGATGAAGTACGAGGTGCCGCAGCCGACCACCGCCACCCGCTCGCCTCGGGCCGGCAGCAGACCGGCGTCGCGGTCGGCGATCTCGGCGGCGCGGCGCCAGCAGTCGGGCTGGCCGGCGATCTCCTCGCTGACGTGGGTGCTCATGTCCGGGTCCTCTCCTCGGCAGGCCCCCGCACGGGGCACGGACCGAGTTCTACCGGCATCCGTCCGGAAGCCTCCATGAGCGGAGGCGGTCCACCCCTTGGACTTTTGCGCGCCGCCGGCCGCACGTCGTCCTCTCCCCCGGCGGTCAGATCTCGTCGCGGGCGAGCGCGAGCAGCCGGTCCAGGACCCGCGGTCCCCCGGCCCGTACTCCGTCGTGTTCGAACTCGTCCGTCACCCAGGTGCGCAGGCCGCGGATCGTGCGCGCGGTGTCGAGGGAGTGGCCGGTGTCCACGTACATGTCGTCCTGGTAGACGGCCGCGGCGACCGGGACCCGGTTGGCGGCGAGGAGCTCGGGGTCGTACAGCGGGGTCCAGTCGGTGCGGGCGGCGAGGAGTTCGGCCGTCTCGCGGAGCGGGCGCAGGGCGGGGTCGGTGGTGAAGTGCCAGGGGTGGACGGTCTCGCCGGTGAAGAGCGGCGGCCGGCCCTCGGCGAGCGCGGCGCGGGCGTCGAACTCGGGGTACTCGGCGCGGACCCGCTCGGCCGCCCAGTCGGTGGGGCCCTTCCCCTGGGCGTAGATGGCCTCGTGGAGCACGGCGTACAGCGGGTGTCCCGCGTACGACAGCTGGGCCTGGACCTGCTCCAGGAAGGCGTCGGCGAGCGCGGGTCCGCCGGGAGTGGGGACGAACGCGCCCTCCAGGAGCAGATGGAGCTGGTGGGTGCCCTCGCCGGAGCCGAGGAGGATGCCGAGGGACTGGAAGGCCTCGGGGGTGAGCCGGCCGCCGCCGGGCAGGGTGACCTCGTGGTCGAGGAGGTGGGCGAGGACGGCGCGGGCCCGCTCGGCGTCCTGTGGGTAGCGGGTGTAGTGGGCCTCGTTCTTGCGCCGGATCCGGGGGTAGGCGGCGCGGTACACCTCGTCGGCGGTGGCGTGCAGGGAGGGCAGACCGCCGGTGATCAGGACCCGCTCAAGACCCTGGGGCGCGGTCGAGAGGTAGTGGGTGGCGCAGAAGCCGCCGAAGCTCTGGCCGAGGACGGTCCAGGGGGCGCCCCCGGTGAGCCGGCGGCGGATGAGCTCGCAGTCCTCGACGATCGAGTCGGCGCGGAAGTGGGCGAGGTAGTCGGCCTGCTCGGCGGGGGTGCCGCGGAGCGGCAGGGTCTGGCGGTTGGCGGGGGTCGAACGGCCGGTGCCCCGCTGGTCGAGGAGGAGGACGCGGAACTCCCGGACGGCCCGGCCGAGCCAGGCCTGCGGGCCGATGAACCGGCGGGCGCCGAAACCGGGGCCGCCCTCCAGGTAGACCAGCCAGGGGAGCTGCTCACGGCCCGCGCCGGCGTTGCCGCTCGCGACGACCTCACGGCCGAAGACCTCGATCCGCTCACCGTCGGGGCGGGCGTGGTCGAGGGGGACGGGGAAGCGGTGGTCGGTGAGGACGAGCCCGGGCTGCCGGTAGGTGGTCACGCTGTTCCTGCTCCTGTTCGGTACGCCCCCGCGAGGACAGTGGATCACACGGCGGGGGCGTACCGGGGGCAGGGTCGTCAGGAGGTCGGGAAGTCGTCCGCGGTCCGGACGCGGTCCCGGATCCAGACACCGGCCGGCTTCAGGGAGCTCGTGCCGGTCCAGGTTCCGCCGGCGTCGCAGGTGCCGGTCTTGAAGACGGCGCCGCTGCGCTCGTCGTCGGAGAAGTTCCAGTTGACCCAGCTGATCTTCTTCGCGGCCATGAGGTCGAGGAAGCGCTGCGACATCGCGAAGTCGTCGCTGCCCTCACCGGCGTAGTTCTGGGTGCCGAACTCGGTGACGAAGACGGGCAGCTTGTCGGCGGCGCGGGAGAGGGTGTTCAGGTACTCGTCCCGGTGCGAGAACGCGTAGAAGTGGAAGGTGTACATGATGTTGGTCGCGTTCACCGGGTTGGACACGACCTCGGACTCGTTCGCGCCGTCGGAGACGCCGAGCGAGGACCACGCGCGCGTGCCGACCAGGATCGGGGTCTCGGCGTCCTTGGCGCGGATGACCGGGATGAGCTGTTCGGCGTAGCTCTTGATACGGGACCAGGCGACGCCGTTGGGCTCGTTGGCGATCTCGTAGAGCAGGTTGGTCTTGGCGCCGTGGCGCTGGGCGATCTCGGTGAAGAAGGTCTTGGCGCGGGCGAGGTTGTAGTGCGGGTCGCCCGGGTCGAGCATGTGCCAGTCGACGATGACGTACATGCCGCGAGCGGTGGCCTGCTCGATCAGGGAGTGGGCGAGGTCGGTGTACTTGCGCGGGTCGGTCTCGTAGCCCTCCTCCTGGACGTAGGTGGAGACGCGTAGGACGTCGGCCTTCCAGTCCTTGGCGAGGGCGTCGAGCGAGCCGCCGGTCAGACACTGGCTGTACCACTGGGTGCCGTGGCTGGACATGCCGCGCAGCTGGATCGGCTTGTCGTACTGGTTGCAGAGCTTGGTGCCGCAGACCTCGAGCTGCCCGTTGATCGCGGCGGGGGTGCTGCCGGTGGTGGGCGGCGTGGTGGCGTTGTCGACGGTGAGGTGGTCGACGTTGGGGCCGCCGTTGGCGGTGGTGGCGGTGGCCCGGATGGTGTTGGCACCGGCCTTGAGGGTGGTGGTGACGGTGGTGGTGGCCCAGTTCGTCCAGGCTCCGGTGCCGGCGAAGGACGTGCCGGAGGCGGCGACGGCACCGTTGACGGCGATGTCCATGGGGCGGTCGGTGGTGGTGCCGTTGGCGTACCGCAGGGTGAGGGTGGCGGGGCCCGCCTGGGCGGCGTTGACGTTCCACTGGACGTGACTTCCGGTGGCGTTGTCGTAGTTGACGAATCCGCCGCCGGTGTATCCGGTGTGGTTGGACTCGACGGCGCCACGGGAGACGGTGGCCGTCTCCGCCTCGTGGGTGACGGGGGCGGCGGTCGCGGTCGGCGGGGTGACGGCGAGGCCGAGGAGCAGCGCGCCGAGGGCGGTTCCGGCGACGCCGAGGCGTCGGACGCCGGGGCGTAGGACGATGCGGGTGCGGAGTCGTGCGGATCGTGCCGAAGTCATGGGGGTCTCCACGGAACGACGAACGAGGCCTTGGGGAAGGCCGGGGGATGCGGACGAAGGCGCCGTTGGACTGGAAGGAAACTTTCCTAACGGATGAATAGCAGGGTCTCGAACCGCCCCGCAAGAGTCATGACAGGAGACGCAGTTCAGCGGGCTGAAGCCACACTCCCCGAACTCGGCGCGGAAGGAGCCCCTTCGTCACGAGATAGTTCCGCGCCACGTCCTCAGGGAGACGCCGCCAGCCGTCCACCTGCTCGTTGAGCCGCGCCAGATCCTCGGTGGTCAGCACCGTGTTGAGACGGGAGAGCGCCCGGGTGACGCCCTCGCCGCCGGCGCGGGCCCGGTTGACGACGGGGACGACGAGGTCGGCGTTCTGCAGGTGCCTGTCGTCGGCGAGCAGGACGAGCCCGAACTCGTCGAGGGTGGCATCGGTGGTCGTGGTGAGCACCAACTGGTCCTGACCGTTCTGGACGGCCTGTTTGGCCGGCGTGGTGCCGACGCCCTTGGGATCGACGGCCGTGATGTCGATGCCGTAGACCTCCCTCAGACCGGGGGCGCAGTACGGTCTCCGGACGCATTCGTCACCGGCCGCGAGGCGGATCGGGAGGCCGGTGGCGCCGAGGTCGCTGAGGGTCTTCAGCCGGTGTTCGGCGGCGAACTCGGCGGTGACGGCGAAGGCGTTCTGGTCGACGGCCCGGCCCGCGTCGAGGACGGTGAGCCCGCGGGGTGCGGCGAGCTCACGAAGGGCCTTCATCGTGGCGTCCGGGTCGGGCGAGCCGACGGTCGGCGCGTCGGCCCCGTTGGCCTTGGCGTTCAGCCAGTCGGCGAAGGTCGCCGCGTACTCCGCGACGACATCGATCTGACCGCGCTCCAGGGCCGGTTCGTACAGCTCGCGGTTGGTGACGGAGAGGATCTTCGTCCCGTACCCGGCGTCCTCGAGGAGCAGGGCGTACAGCTGGGCCAGCAGGTCGCTCTCGGTGAACCCGGCCGAGCCGACGGTCAGACGGCGGCTGTCGCCCGGTGGGGCCGTGACCTCGCCCTGGGCCTCCAGGGAGGGACCCGTGGCGCAGCCGCCGAGCACGGCACAGGCCGCCAGGAGGAGACCGGCGGCGGCGCTCCGGAGCGGGCGGGGCGGTCCGCTCACGGGCCGCTCCCCCGCGACGCCCCGCCGGGGGCGAGGCGCTGGACCCCCTCGAAGACCCCTTCCACGAGCAGCGCGAGGACGGCGACGAGGCACGCCCCGGCGACGACCTGCGGGGTGGAGGCGAGGTTGAACCCGGCCGTGATGATCCGGCCGAGCCCGCCGCCGCCGGCGAGCGCGGCCACGGTGGCGGTGGCCACGAGCTGGACGGCGGCGATCCGTACACCGGTGAGGATCAGCGGCAGCGCGAGCGGCACCTCCACCAGGGTCAGGGTCTGGCGGCCCGTCATGCCCATGCCCCGGGCGGCCCGTACGACGTCGCGGTCGACGCCGCGCATCCCCACGTACGCGTTGGTCAGCAGCGGGGGCACGGCGAACAGCACGAGCGCGATGATCGTCGGCCACTCGCCGTACGAACCGATCGGGCTGAGCAGGAGAAGCACGAGGACGGCGAAGGTGGGAACGGCCCGGCCGGCGTTGGAGAGGTTCACGGCGAGCGCGCCGCCCTTGCCGAGGTGCCCCAGGACGAGGGCCACGGGCAGGGCGATCGCACAGCTGACGGCGAGGCAGACGACGGTGAGGAAGAGGTGCTCGGCGAGTCGGTGCCAGACGCCGTTCTCGCCGGACCAGTGCGCGGAGGTGGTGAGCCAGGACCAGGCGTCGGCGAGGGTGGTCATGCGGCCTGCCCGCGGGTCCAGGGGGTGAGCAGGCGTTGCGCGCCGAGGAGGAGCAGGTCGGCGACGACCGCGATCAGGACGCAGAGCACGGAGGCGGTGAGCACCTGGGCCCTGAAGTAGGTGTTCATGCCCGAGTAGATGAGGTTGCCGAGTCCGCCGTGCCCGACGATCGCGCCGATCGTGACGAGGGAGACGGCCGAGACGGTGGCGATCCGGAGTCCGGCCATGGCGGCGGGCACGGCGAGCGGCAGCTCGACGGCGAGCAGCAGCCGGACCGGACCGTATCCGAGGCCGCGGGCGGCCTGGCGGGTCTCCTCGGGAACGGCGCGGAGCCCGGCCAGGATGTTCCGGACGAGGAGCGTGAGGGAGTAGAGGACGAGGCCGGCCACGACCAGGGCGGCGGACAGCCCGTACACGGGCAGGAGCAGCGAGAACATCGCGAGCGCCGGAATCGTGTACAGGAGTGTGGTGACCCCCAGGACCGGCCCGGCCGCCCAGCGCCACCGGCGGGCGGCGACCGCGAGGGGCAGGGCGAGCACCAGGCCGAGGGCGACGGAGACGGTCGTCAGCTGGAGGTGCTGGACGACGGCGTCGGTGAGGATCTCGCTCCGGGTCGAGAGATAGGCGCCGCAGATCCACTCGTTGCGGGCGAGGCAGTCGTCGGGCGGCGCGATCACCCTCCCATTCGAGGCGGTACGGGGCCGCGGCGCACGCGGGCCGGTCCGTTCGGGGGCGGGGACGGTGCCGGACGGCTACGCCGACGCCCTGAGATCGCCGGTCAGTTCTCCTGGAGCACCGACAGGACGTTGCCCGCGGGGTCCGTGAACCATGCGATGGCCGGTCCGCCGTCGACCCGCACGATGCCCTTCGCGTCGGCCTCGAATCCCTCGTAGCGCTCCAGGGCCACTCCACGTCCCGTCAGGTCGTCCACGGCCCGGTCGATGTTGTCGACCGCGAAGTTGAGGATCGTGAAACTGGCGGGGGTGTGGTCGTCCTTCGGGTAGACGAAGACCCGGGCCCCGCCCGCCAGGGTGAGGAAGAGCATCCGCATGTCGCCCGCTCCCTCCTCGCCCACCTCCAGACCGAGGGTCTCGCCGTAGAAGCGCCGGGCGGCGTCCAGGTCGTCGACCGAGAAACCGCTGAATGCCGGGGTTTCGCCGAACATGGCGTGCTCCTTTCCGGGGGCCCCTTGCGGGCACCCCTTCCAGGATCCGCCGAGTGTCCGCCGCCCGCCGCTCAGGCTGAGGCGCGCGGTGCTCAGGGCGCGACCGGCAGCTGACGCTTGTGCTCGGTGAGCTCGTAGCGGCGCACGATCGTGGCGAAGGCGGCATCGGCGACCGGCTTGCCCTCCAGGAAGTCGTCGATGTCGTCGTACGTGACACCGAGCGCGTCCTCGTCGGGCTTGCCCGGGTCCAGGGTCTCCAGGTCGGCCGTGGGGGTCTTCCAGACCAGTTCGGCCGGGGCGCCGAGCTCGGCCGCGACCGCGCGGACGCGCCGCTTGGTCAGACCGGTGAGCGGCACGACGTCGGCGGCACCGTCGCCGAACTTGGTGAAGAAGCCGGAGACGGCCTCGGCGGCGTGGTCGGTGCCGACGACGAGCCCGTCGTTGGCTCCGGCGACCGCGTACTGGGCGATCATCCGCTGACGGGCCTTGATGTTGCCCTGAACGAAGTCCTGGTGGTGGGCGTCGCGGAAGGTGACGCCACCGGCGAGGGCGGCCTCCAGGGCCCCGTCGCTCGCGGCCTGGACGTCCACGGTGAGGACCTCGTCGGCGCGGATGAAGCCGAGCGCGGTCTGCGCGTCCTTCTCGTCGGCCTGCACGCCGTACGGCAGGCGCATCGCGTAGAAGGTGGCCTCGTGTCCGGCGGCGCGGGCCCGCTCCACGGCGAGCTGGCAGAGGCGTCCGGCGGTGGTGGAGTCGACGCCGCCGCTGATGCCGAGGACGAGGGAGCGCAGACCCGTGGAGGTGAGGCGCTCGGTCAGGAAGGCCACGCGGCGCTCGATCTCGGCCCGCGGGTCGAAGGTCTCGGCCACCTGGAGGTCCCGGGCGATCTGCTGCTGGAGGGCGGTGGACGCCGGGTCGGTCACGGGAGTCTCCTCATCGGGTTCAGGGGCTGCGGGAGTCGACTCTACGCACCGGGGCGGCGGCGCGTCGCCCTGCCCCGTATCCCACCGCGTGGCCCTGCCCCGTACCCCACCGCGTCACCCGCCCTCCCCGAAACGGCAGGTCAGGCTTCGGAGGGGGCTTCCAGCACAGAAGCCGGACTGCGGGGTGAGCGGTGGGTCGGGGCGATCCGGGAGCCCCTCAGGGACCGCGGGTGCAGAGGACCTCGACCCGCTGGACGAGGTTGTTGGCGAATCCGCCGCGGTTCCAGGCCTCGACGAGCGGCTGGACGTTGCCCTCGGCGTCGGTGGCCCGCACGGTCAGATGACGCAGGCCCGGGGTCGCCGTCCAGGTGGTCCGCCAGGCGGACCAGGCCCAGGGGTGCGCGGGATCCCGTACGAGCTCCGCATCGGTCCACGCCGCCCCACCGTCCTCGCTCACCTCGACACGGGTGACCGGCCCGTGGCCCGACCAGGCGCGGCCGGTGAGCGGGACGGGGCCGGGGCGGACCACGCGGGTCCTGGACATGAAGTCGGGGAATCCGGGTGGCGTCATCAGGGCCCGGGGCGCGATGAGGGTGACGGGCGTTCCCGGCTCCTCCGGCGCCTGCCGTACGCGATAGGCCACGGCCTGCTGGAAGCCGGTGTACGGGGTGTCGGTGAGCGTGATGTCGTGGAGCCACTTCACATGGGCCATGCCGTACCAGCCGGGGACGACGAGCCGGAGCGGGCTGCCGTGCTGCGGGGGCAGGGGCGCTCCGTTCATGGCGTACGCGACGAGGACGTCCCGGGCCGGGTCGGCGGCCGTCGTGAGGGGGAGGCTCCGCCGGTAGTCCTGCTCGACGCCCCGCTCCACCCCGTGGTCGGCGCCGGTGAACACCGCCTCGACGGCGTCCTCCGCGACACCCGCCTCGGCGAGGAGCGCGGCGAGGGGGACACCGGTCCAGTCGGCGGTGCCGACGGCCTCGACGAGCCAGGGCTGGCTGACCGGCCGGGGCGACAGCCGGGCCCTGCCGTTCCCGGCGCACTCCAGGGTGACCCGTCGGGTGACGGACGGCCGGGAGCGGAGCGCCTCCAGGCCGAGGTCGAGGGTCCGCAGCACGCGGCCGCCGACGGTGAGCCGCCAGCCGTCGGCGGAGGTGTCGGGGATGTCGTAGTGGACGAGGACGTAGTGCAGCCCGGGCGGAGTGACGTCGTACCGCAGCGCTTCCAGGGGCAGTCCGTGATTGCGGGCGGCGAGGGCCAACTCCTGTACGGAGACGCCTTCGTCCGGCCCGGCCACGCGTCCCGGTGTGCTGATGTCGCTCAGACCGCTCAGGGATCCGTCGGATCCGTCCATGCCCTCATGGTGCGCCGCGGCCCGGCGTCCGGCACCTCGGCGCGGACGGGTCGGGGACGGGGCGCGGACGGGCCGTCCCCCGGTGGGGGGCGGCACACTGCCCGGTGTGCCGTCTCAGGTCCGGCGGGGGCCTTGCAGGGCTCGGTCCAGGCCGTCCTGAGGCAACCCGGTCAGGGCGCGTACGAAGATCTCCTCGTAGGCCGGTTCGCCGATCGTGGCGCGGGCGGTGTCCGTGTACTTCTCGTGCAGCGCCCGCAGGCCGGGCAGGCCGCGACGTGGCTGGCCGGTGGAGCGCCAGTACGCCTCCCCCGTGCCCGAGACGTCGGCGGCCCGCTCGCCGTCACCGGCCGCCGCGAGCGCCGTGGCGAGGACGTCGAGCCCGAGCGCCACCCCCAGGCTCGCGCCGAGTCCTCGCGTGCCTTCGAGCATCGCGCGCGCGTGCCCGGCCGCCGTCACCGGGTCGCCCTCCAGGAGGCCCGTGAGGGCGAGCTGGTACTCCAGGGCCGTCCGGGTCCAGTGCTCGTCCAGCTCCTCGCACAGGGTCCGCAGGGCCAGCGCCCGGTCGCGGGCCTCGCCGAGCCGGCCGAGTCCCGTGAGGGCGAACACGCGGACGAGGTGGCAGCGGAGCCGGGCCGCTGAGTCGGCGGGGCCGCCCCGGGCGGCGTCGAGGACATGGCCCACGACGACGTGCGCGGCCATCGGACGGCCCGTCGTCAGGGCGAGGAGCCCGGCGAGGGCGGCGGCGTCGAGGGTCAGGTCACCGGGACGACCGTGGTCGCCGGCGCCGTCGGCTTCCTGCATGCCGTCCGCGCCGTCCAGGCCGTCCCTGTGATCCGTGTGATCCGTGTGATCCGTGTACTCCGTGTACCGGGCCTCCCGGGCGCAGCGCTCGCTCACCTCCTGCGCGGGACCGAACTCCCCCTGGAGTACGAGGGTGACGCCGAGCGCCCACAACGCGCGGGCCCGGATGCGGCCGCGGGCCCCGCTCAGCAGCAGGGCCTGTTCGAGGCCGTCGCGGGCCTCGCGGAGACGGCCCCGGCAGGACCAGGCGAAGGCGACCGACCCGATGAGGTCGAGGGCGGCGTCGGGGTCGGTCCGCAGCAGCCGGTCGAGAGCGGTGCGCAGGTCGGTGTGGTGGGCGTCGACGGTCCGGTACCAGCGCAGCTGACGCGCGCCGTGCCATTCGTTCTCGCCCCGGCGCGCGAGCCCCCGGAAGTGGGCGGCGTGCCGGTCGGCGACCGTTCCGGTCTCGCCGGTCCGGTCCAGCCAGGTCGCTCCGTACGCGCGGATCGTGTCGAGCATCCTGAGCCGGCCGCCCGCGTCCGGCGGGCGGACCACGGAGGCGCGGACGAGGCCGTCGAGGGCTCCCGGCAGGGTCGCCCGGTTCAGCGGGCCGCCGATGCACACGGCGGTCGCCGACGCCAGGTCGAAGGGGCCGCGGAAGACGGAGAGCCGGGCCCAGAGAAGGCGTTCGAGCGGGGCGCTCAGCTCATGGCTCCAGCCGATGGCGGCCCGCAGGGTCTGGTGGCGGCTCGGCCACACCCGCTCGGTGTGCGCGAGCAGCTCGAAGCGGGCGGAGGGCGGGGCGTCGAAGCGGGTGCCGAGCTGGTCACGGACGGCTTCGGCGCCCTGGAGGCGGATCTGGGCGGCGGCCAGTTCCAGGGCCAGCGGGATGCCTTCGAGGCGTACGCAGATCTCGCCGGCCGGGCCCGCGGCGGTGAACTCCTCGCCCGCGGCCCGGCGGAGCAGCTCCAGGGCGTCGACCCCGGCGGGCGGCAGCGGGTCGAGGGCGACGACCTGCTCCCCCTCGACGCCGAGGGGGCGCCGGCTGGTGGCCAGGACGGTGAGTCCCGGGGCGGCGGCGAGGAGTTCGGCGACGAGCCGGGCGCAGGGCTCGGCGAGGTGTTCACAGGAGTCGAGGACGAGCAGCAGCCGGTCGTCGGAGAGCCGCCGGCAGAGTCCGGTGGTCGCCATGCCGGGGGTGTGGTCGGAGAGGTCGACCGAGTCGGCGACGAGAGCGACGAGGAGCCGCTCGCCGTCGAGCGGGCTGAGGTCCGTCCACCAGGCGCCGTCGGGGTACCGGTCGGCGGAGTGGTGCGCGGCGCGCAGCGCGAGCCGGGTCTTCCCGACTCCCCCGACGCCGGTCACGGTGACGAGGCGATGCTCCGCCAACGCGGCGGAGATCCGCTCCAGTTCCGTGCGGCGTCCCACGAAACCGGGGTTCTCGTCCGGCAGATGTCCACGCACGGGAGCAGTCTCCCTCATGAGAGCGACGAACGGGTGGTCGGCACCGGTTCGTTACGCTGCCCGGACCGGAGCGTCGCCACCTCCCGACCGTCACGATGCCGCACCCCGGGCGTCACGGCTACCCCCTTCCACCGTCACGGCTCCTTCACTTCGGACATGGCCCTCCTTCACCTCGTACGTGGCGGCTCGTCCGCCGCGGACGCGCGGGCTCATCCGCCGCGGACGCACCGGCTCTTCCACCTCGGACGCGCGGGCTCATCCGCCGCGGACGCACCGGCGTACGCCGGCGACCTGGCGGCTACCCCCCTTCGACCGTCACCACGACCGAGTGCCAGCCCTGGGCCCCGTCGGGCATGGTGTCGGTGCGCTCCTCGGGCTGGGTGGCGCCGGTGCCGTCGGTGGCGCGGACGGTGAGGGTGTGGCGGCCCGGGGTCGCCTGCCACGGGTACAGCCACTGCCTCCAGGTGTCACTGCTGTCCTCGGCGGCGAGCCGGGCCTCCTGCCAGGGGCCTTCGTCGATCCGCACCTCGACCCTGCGGATGCCCCGGTGCTGGGCCCAGGCGACCCCGGCGACCATGACGGTGCCGGCGGCGGGCCGGGCGAAGGCGCGGGGGGTGTCGATGCGGGACTGGGTCTTGACGGGTGCCTGGGCGGCCCAGCCGCGCGGGACCCAGTAGGCGTCGTAGGCGGCGAAGGTGGTGAGTTCGATCGACTCGATCCACTTGCAGGCGGAGACGTACCCGTAGAGGCCGGGGACGACCATGCGGACGGGGAAGCCGTGGGTGAAGGGCAGGGGTTCGCCGTTCATGCCGAAGGCGAGGAGGGCGTCGCGGCCGTCCATGACCTGCTCGACCGGGGTGCCGATGGTCATGCCGTCGACGGAGCGGGCCACCAGCTGGTCGGCGGGGCCGCCCTGGGAGGGCGGCCGGACGCCTGCCTCGCGCAGGAGGTCGGCGAGGGACACCCCGAGCCAGCGGGCGTTGCCGACGTACGGGCCGCCGACCTCGTTCGAGACGCAGGCGAGGGTGATGTCCCGCTCCACGATCCGCCGGGTCATGAGCTCCGGCAGGGTGACGGTGAGTTCCTCGCGGACGCCCGTGCCGTGGACGCGCAGCCGCCAGTCGTCGGCGTCGACCCGGGGGACGACGAGCGCGGTGTCGACGCGGTAGAAGTCGCGGTTCGGGGTGACGAAGGGGCTGATGCCGGGGACCCGGAGCTGGGCTCCGGCGGGCACGGGGGGTGCGGGGGACGCCGGTCGGGGCAGGCGCAGGGCCGCACGGGAGGCGGCGGCGTTCTCCTCGACGGGGCTGCCGACCGCCCTGGCGAGGGCGGCCGCGCCGGTCGCGGCGAGACCGGCGGAGGCGGCGACGACCAGGAAGGTCCTGCGGTCGGCCCGGGCGGCCGCGGGTCCCGTCCCGGCTCGCCGGGTGAGGATGCCGGTCAGGGCGTACAGCAGGGCCGCGCCGACGGCGCCGCCCACCAGCGAGGGCACGGCGTCGAGCGCGGAGCTCGAGTCGGGCCGTGTGACGGCCGCCAGGGCCCCGAGGACGCCGAACGCGCCGACCAGCGCCGAGCCGAGCAGCCGGTGACGCAGCGCGAGGAGCCCGATGCCGACGGCGAGGACCCCGAGGACGACCAGGATGCCGAGCTGGAGAACGGCCTTGTCGCTCTCGCCGAACTCACGGATCGCCCATTCCTTGACGGCCGCCGGTGTCCGGTCGACGACGGCGCCGCCGACGGCGGTCACCGGGCTCGCCTCGGGCCGCACCCAGAAGGCGGCGAGGTCCGCGACGGCGAGGGAGACGTAGCCGGCGATCAGGCCGCCGACGGCCGCGAGGAGTCGGTCCGTGCGGGTGGGCTCGCCCGGGGGCTCGGAGAGGGTCATGCTCCTCATTCGGCATCGACGGCGCCGAGGATGGGCCGATTCACCTGGAAGGTGGACGGCGATCGGGTTCCGGTGCCCGGCCGCCGTTCGGAGTACGGAACTCCCTGACGGGCACCACGGCTCCGTCCCGGCCCGGAGGCCCCCACCCTTCGCAACGGTCGTGCGTCGTATCGTGGGCCCCATGACCGAACCCTCGCCGGGGCTCACCAGCGGCGCGGTCGCGCGCCGCCTGGGTGTCGCGCCCACCACCCTGCGCTCCTGGGACCGGCGCTACGGCATCGGCCCCGCCACCCATGAGAGCGGCCGGCACCGGCGGTGGAGCCCGGGCGACATCGCCGTCCTCCAGGAGATGTGCCGGCTGACGGCGTCCGGGGTTCCTCCGGCGGAAGCGGCCCGGGCGGCCCGGGCCGGAGCCGTACCGGCCGCGCCCGTCCCCGCGCCCGGGGAGGCGCCGGCCCCGTCCGCCGCCCGCGGACCGGTCCTCGGCGACGTGCGCAGGGAGCTGCGGGGCCTGGGCCGCGCGGCCGTCAGGCTGGACTCGGCGGCCATGGACGAGCTGCTGGACGCCGCGATCGCTCGGCACGGTCTGGTCACCGCCTGGGAGGAGGTGCTGGCGCCCGCCCTGCATGCCGTGGGCCGCAAGTGGGAGACCTCGGAGGACCGCTACGTCGAGGTGGAGCACCTGCTGTCCTGGCACGTCTCGACGGCGCTGCGCCGGGTCGGTCCGGCGGGCCGTGCCGGGATCTCGGAGGCGGGCACTCCTCCGGTCCTGCTCGCCTGTGTGCCGCACGAGCAGCACACCCTCCCGCTGGAGGCGCTCGCCGCGGGACTGGCCGAGCTCGGGATCCCCACCCTGATGTTCGGGGCGGCCGTGCCGCCGGAGGCGCTCGACCAGGCGGTCCGCAGGACGGGGCCCGCCGCGGTCGCGCTGTGGGCGCAGGCACGTTCGACGGCGGACCACCCGCTCGCCCGCCATGTCGCCGACACCTCGTGGGGCGTCAGGGGGGCCCGGTCCCGGACGGCGGTACTCCTCGCGGGTCCGGGCTGGGCGGGCCGGACGCCCGGGCCGGGGACGGTACGCCCCGCGGGTCTGCGGGAGGCCCTGTCGCTGCTGCACGGTCTGTGCGCCGCCGCACGGGACGGCGAGGGGGCCACGGCCGCTCCGGGAGACTCCTGAGCGGACGCCTCCCCGTGCGGACCTGGATCCGTCTCGCGGTCCCGGTCCTGGATCCGTCACGCGGTCCGGCGCGGAGCTGGATCCATCACGCGGTCCGGTGCGGACCTGGATCCATCACGCGGTCCGGTGCCGGACCTGGATCCATCACGCGGTCCGGTGCCGGACCTGGATACGTCACACGGTCCGGTGCCGGACCCCACCGGCCGGTCCCGTCCCGGGCCCGCTCAGTCCTGGCCCCGGGCCTGCCGGAAGCGGGCGAGACCGTCGGCGAGGTCGACGACGGGGTCCGGGTAGTCGTATCGGGCCCGGTCGAGTCCGGGCAGCTTCCACGGCTCGTGGACCGCGGGGCCTTCGATTCCGGCGAGCTCCGGCACCCATCGCCGTACGTACGCGCCGTCCGGGTCGTACCGCTTGCCCTGGATCACCGGGTTGAGCACCCGGTTGGGGCGGCTGTCGGTGCCTGTGCCGGCCATCCACTGCCAGTTGAGCTGGTTGTTGGCGACGTCGCCGTCGACCAGCAGGTCCAGGAAGTGCCGCGCTCCCTCGCGCCAGTCGATGTACAGGGTCTTGGTCAGGAAGGAGGCCGTGAGGAGCCGCCCCCGGTTGTGCATCCAGCCCTCGTGGGCGAGCTGCCGCATCGCGGCGTCGACGACGGGGTAGCCGGTGCGGCCCTCACGCCACGCCCGGAGGTCGGCGTCCGCCTCCTTCCCGCGCCGCCAGCGGTCGTGACGGGTCCGGTAGTCGTCGGCGGCGGCGTCGGGGCGTGCGGCGAGGACCTGGTGGTGGAAGTCGCGCCAGCAGAGCTGGCGTACGAACGCCTCGGCGCCCGCCCCGCCGCGCGACCGGGCCCGGTGGACCGCCTCGGCCGCCGAGACGGCGCCGAAGTGGAGGTACGGCGAGAGGCGGGACGTCGCGTCGCCCGCGAGGTCGTCGTGGCCTTCCTCGTACGTGTCGACGCCGCGTGCGAGCCATTCGGTGAGCCGCTTGCGGCCCTCCTGTTCACCGCCCCCGGCGAGCCCCTCGGAGACGGTCCCCACGTCCGGTCGGGCCGGCAGGTCCTCGGAGCGGACGCTCCCGGGCGTCCGGACCACGCGCGGCGCCGCGAGCGGCTCGCGCAGCCGCTCGCGCGACCAGCGGCGGAAGTAGGGGGTGAAGACCGCGTAGTGGTCCGAGCCGCCCGGTGTCACGGCGCCCGTGGGCAGCGCGGTGACGACGGCGTCGTGGACGTACAGGCGCCGCCCGTCCGCCTCCAGGGCCCGGCGGAGCCGGTCCTCGCGGCGCCGGGCGAACCCGCTGCAGCCGGCCGCCATGTGGACGTCGTCGGCGTCGGCCTCCCGCACGACCGCGCACACCTCGGCGACGGGGTCGCCCGAGCGCACCACGAGCCGGCCGCCGCGCTCGCGCAGTCCGCCGTCGAGGGCGGCGAGGCAATCCGCGAGGAACGCGTCCCTGTTCGGCGCCGCGTGTCCCGCGCGGGCCACGGCCGGATCCCGTACGAACAGGGGGACGACCTCGTTCCCCCGACCCAGCGCGGCGCGCAGCGGGGGATGGTCGTGGACGCGGAGGTCCGAGGTGAACAGGACGACCGAGACGTTCATGGCACCGCTCCTGGCATCGGGTCACCGACCGGCTCGGCGAGACGCCTGTCCGGTGGGTCGCTGTACTGACGTGCGGAGGTCATTCGCCCTGCGGCGGCGCGCCGGATGCGGGGGA
Source organism: Streptomyces sp. NPDC029956 (assembly GCF_055574655.1). Taxonomy (NCBI): domain Bacteria; kingdom Bacillati; phylum Actinomycetota; class Actinomycetes; order Kitasatosporales; family Streptomycetaceae; genus Streptomyces; species Streptomyces sp. NPDC029956. The sequence goes on from NZ_JBVHZJ010000001.1 coordinate 252,720, forward strand.
CGGGGCGGAGCCGGACGAGCCGGACGACGGGGCGGAACCGGACGAGCCGGAGGGGGATGACGGGGCGGAGGGGGATGACGGGGCGGAGGTGGACGACGGGGCGGAGGTGGACGACGAACCGGACGCGGACGACGAGCCCGGTACCGGCGTCGGGCCGGACGCGCGTGCCGAGTCCGACACGGGTGACGAGTCCGACGCGGGTGACGAGTCGGAGCCCGTCGAGGGGCCGGCGGTGGCCGCCGCCTCGCTCGCCTGCGCCGTCAGCGCGATGTTGCGGGCCATGCCGCCGAAGACCACGGCGTGGAACGGCGCGACGCTCCACCAGTAGGCGTGACCGGCCAGTCCGTGGGGGTGGAACAGGGCCCGCTGGCGGTAGCGGGTCGTCCCGCTCCCGTCGCGCTCGGCGTACATCTCCAGCCAGGCCAGGCCGGGGAGCCTCATCTCGGCGCGCAGCCGCAGCAGCCGGCCCCGTTCGATCTCCTCCACCCGCCAGAAGTCCAGGGAGTCGCCGGCTCTCAGGTGCAGGGCGTCGCGCCGGCCCCGGCGCAGACCGACGCCTCCGACGAGCCGGTCGACCCAGCCGCGGACGGCCCAGGCGAGCGGGAAGGAGTACCAGCCGTTCTCCCCGCCGACGCCCTCGACGACCCGCCACAGCGCCTGTGGTGACGCGTCGACGGTGAGTTCGCGCTCGTCGGTGTAGAGGCTGCCGCCCGCCCAGTCGGGGTCGGTGGGCAGCGGATCGCTCGGCGCGCCGGGCAGCGACGCGGAGGACCAGCGGGTGGTCGTCCTCGCCTCGCGGACCCGTTGCAGGGCGAGAGCGAGAGCCCGGTCGAAGGGGAGCGGGGCGTCGGGCGGGTCCGGCACCCAGTCGGCGATGTCGTGCTCGTCGCAGACGACCTCGTGACGGAGCGACTCCGCCAACGGGCGGGCGATGGACCAGGGCACCGGGGTGACCAGTCCGATCCAGTGGCTGGACAACCGCGGGGTGAGCACCGGCACGGGGAAGATGAGCCGCCGGGGCAGTCCGGCGACTGCGGCGTAGCGGCGCATCATGCTGAGGTACGTGAGGACGTCGGGGCCGCCGATGTCGAAGGTCCGGCTGACCTCCGCGGGCATCCGCGCGCTGCCGACCAGGTAGCGCAGGACGTCCCGGACGGCGATCGGCTGGATCCGGGTGCGGACCCAGCTGGGGGTGACCATCACGGGCAGGCGTTCGGTGAGGTACCGGAGCATCTCGAACGAGGCCGAGCCGGATCCGATGATGACGGCGGCGCGGAGCACGGTGGTGGGAACCCCGGATTCCAGGAGGATGCGGCCCACCTCGGCGCGTGAACGCAGGTGCGGCGAGAGCTCCTGGTCGGGCACGCCGTGCGGGGTGAGGCCGCCGAGGTAGACGATGCGGCCGACACCGGCGGCTCGGGCCTGCCGGGCGAAGTTCTCGGCCGCCGTGCGGTCGGTTCGCTCGAAGCCGCGCCCGGCGCCCAGGGCGTGCACCAGGTAGTACGCGACATCGACGTCGCGGAAGGCGGGGACGAGGGTCTCGGCGTCGGTGACGTCGCCCTGGACGGTCTCCACCTCTCCGGCCCAGGGGTGGTCGCGGAGTTTCGCGGGGGTACGGGCCAGGCACCGCACCCGGAACCCGGCCTCCAGGAGTTCGGGGACCAGGCGGCCGCCGATGTAGCCGCTGGCGCCGGTGACCAGGCACAGCGGTCCCGGGGCCTCGTGCCCTGACGCGTCGCTCATGGATCTGCTCCGTTCCCTCGATGGAGGTCCGCCGGCGGTGCAGGTGCCGCGCTCCCCCACCGGCCGGGGTTTCGGCCTCCACCTGTTCTCTTCCCGGGGTGCGGCCGCCGCGGATGCACCGGCGGGCTTCTATAGGCTGATCGTGTGGCCAGTACAGAGGAACCCGAGACCGGTGGGACCGCGCCGCCCGCGCGCGTGCCGGGTGATGCCCTGAGCTTCGCCCGCGCACTGCGGCGGACGAACGGTGAGATCAACCGGCTGGTCCATGGTTTCGCGCTTGCGCAGGGACTGCATCCCACGGACGTGCAGGCGCTCTCGGTCGTCCTGGACAGCCCGGAGCCGCTGACGCCGGGCCGGCTGCGGGAGCACCTGGGGCTGACCTCCGGAGCGGTCACGGCCTGCCTCGACCGGCTCGAACGGGCCGGGCACATCCGCCGCTCCCGGGAGAGCGCCGACCGCAGGGTCGTCCATGTGCACTACGTGGAGGGGGCGAAGGCCGCCGCCCGCAGCTACTTCATGCCGTTGGCGCAGGCGGCGGAGCGGGCCCGGCTGCGGTTCGACGCGGAGGAGCTGGCTGTGGCCGTGCGCTTCCTGGACGCGTTGAACGAGGAACTCGGCGACCTGCCCGTCCCGCGCCGCTGACCCTCCCCCCGGCGAGCCGTGGGCACCCCCTGCTGCCGCGCGTGACCTCTCCGTGCTTCAATCTCTCTCAATCATTGAGATTCTTTCTCCTTGAGACACTTCCTCCGTGTCGAGAGACCCCTGCCCTGGAGTCCGCATGCCCCGCCCCACACGATGGGCCGCCCGTCTGCTGCCCCTCGTCCTGCTCGTCCTCTGGCTCGCCGTCGGCGGCGGGCTCGGCCCGTACGCGGGAAAGCTCGGTGAGGTCGCCACCAACGACCAGGCCGCCTTCCTCCCCCAGAACGCCGAGTCCACCCGGGTGATCGAGGCCCAGCGGGCCTTCCGCCAGGACGAGACGCTCCCCGCACTCGTCGTCTGGACCGCACCCGGCAACGCACCGATCGGCCCCGAGACGCGCGCCGCCGCCACACGCGCGCTGGCCACGCTCACCGGGCAGCCCGGTGTCGTCGGTACCCCGACCCCGGCGCTCCCCTCCGAGGACGGGAAGGCCCTGCGCGGAGTCGTACAGCTCCGCCCCGACCTCGGCGAGGAGCTCACGCCCACGCTCGCGGAGATCGACCGGGCGGCCTCCGCGGTGCCCGGGACGACCGTGTGGCTGGCCGGTCCCGCCGCCACCCAGGCCGACCTGTCGGACGCCTTCGCCGGCATCGACGGGCTTCTGCTCGTGGTCGCCCTGGTCACGGTGCTGCTGATCCTGCTGCTCGTGTACCGCAGCGTGCTGCTGCCCCTGATCATCATCGTCGGCGCGGTGCTCGCGCTCGCCCTGGCGTGCGCCGTGGTGTACGTGCTCGCCGACCACGACGTCGTCCGGGTCGACGGGCAGGTCCAGGGCATCCTGTCGATCCTGGTCATCGGCGCCGCCACCGACTACGCGCTGCTCCTCGCCGCCCGCTACCGCGAGGAGCTCGCCAGGCTCGACGGAGAGCGCGTCCCCGCCATGCGCGCGGCGCTGCGCCAGTCCGCCGGTCCCATCACGGCCAGCGCGGCCACCGTGGCCCTCGCCCTGCTGGCTCTGCTGTTCAGTGATCTGACCAACAACCGCGCCCTCGGTCCGGTGGGTGCCATCGGCATCGTCTGCGCCGTCCTGAGCACGCTGACGTTCCTGCCCGCCGTCCTGGTCCTGCTCGGCCGTGCCGCGTACTGGCCCTCCCGGCCCCGCCCGTCCGAGTCCGAGGGCGGCGGTCACGGGATCTGGCGTCGCGTGGCCGCGCTGGTGGACCGCGCTCCCCGCAAGGTGTGGGCCGCGACGCTCGCCGGACTGCTGGCCTGCGCCGCCTTCGCCCCGGTCCTGGAGTCCAAGGGGGTTCCGCTCGACGAGATCTTCGTGAACGACGCCCCGTCCGTCGCCGCCCAGGAGCAACTCGGACGGCACTTCCCCGGCGGGGCCGGCAACCCGGCGATCGTCATCGCCGACGCGGACGCGGCGGCCCGGGTGACCGCGGCCGCCGAACGGGTCGAGGGAGTGGACTCGGCCGCGGCCGTCACCGCCTCGGGCCGGCCGGGGGCCGGGGCGCCGCTGGTCGTCGACGGACGGGTCCGGATCGACGTCACCCTGACCGACGCCGCCGACAGCGACGCGGCCAAGGCGGCGGTGGCCCGGCTCCGCACGTCCGTGCACGCGGTGCCGGGGGCGGACGCCCTCGTCGGCGGGTACACGGCGCAGCGGTACGACACCCAGCGGACCGCCGAGCGCGACCGGATGCTGATCGTGCCGGTGGTGCTCGCCGTCATCCTGGCCATCCTCGTGCTCCTCCTCCGCTCGGTCGTGATGCCGCTGCTCCTCGTGGCCACGGTGGCGCTGAACTTCTTCGCCACCCTCGGGGTGTCGGCCCTGGTCTTCGGCAACGTCTTCGGCTTCAGCGGCACGGACTCCTCCGTCCCGCTCTACGGGTTCGTGTTCCTGGTCGCGCTCGGCGTGGACTACAACATCTTCCTGATGTCCCGGGTGCGGGAGGAGTCGCTGCGGCACGGGGTCCGCGAGGGCGTCCTGCGCGGACTGACCGCCACCGGCGGCGTCATCACGTCCGCCGGTGTGGTGCTGGCCGCCACCTTCGCGGCACTGGGCGTCATTCCGCTCGCCTTCCTGGTCCAGATCGCCTTCATCGTCGCGTTCGGCGTCCTCCTGGACACCCTCGTCGTCCGCTCGCTGCTCGTGCCGGCGCTCGTACGGGACCTCGGCCCCGTCGCGTGGTGGCCGGGCGAACTCAGCCGGGGCGCGACGGGGCCGGAGGGTGGTGCCTCAGCGGAGAACGCCTCCGCTACTTAGGCATCAGCACCGTGTCGATGATGTAGACCGTGGCGTTGGCCGTGGGGACGTTGCCGCAGACCACCTTCGCGGACTCGTCGACCGTGTAGGACTCACCGGAGCCCTGGGTGGTCAGCCTGCCCTTCTGGAGGGTCTCGAAGGAGCCGTTCTCCAACTGCTTCGGCGCCAGCTTCTGGCCCACGACGTGGTACGTGAGGATGTCCGTCAGCATCGCCTTGTCGGCGAGGACCTTGTCCAGGTCGGCCTTCGGAATCTTGGCGAAGGCGGCATTGGTCGGCGCGAACACCGTGATGTTCTCCGCGTTGTTCAGCGTGTCGACGAGCCCCGCCTGCTTGACGGCGGTGACCAGCGTCGACAGCTCGGGGTTGTTGGAGGCGGCCGTGGCGACCGGGTCCTTGGCCATGCCGTCGAAGGAGCCCGCGCCGTCCTTCGGCACCGAGGCGCATCCGGGGCCGAAGGGGCCGGCGGCCGGCGTGGCGGTCGCGCTCGACTGCGACGAGGCCGCCGCGGGTGCCGCCGCTCCGTCGCCGCTCGCCTCGGCCGAACAGGCCGTCAGGCCCAGCGGCAGCAGCACGGCGGCGGTCACGGCGACGGTGGCGCGACGGAAGGTCTGGGTGCTCATGATCACTCCTGGGGATACGGGTCCACCGGCCGGCGACCCTCACGAGGCATTCGGTGCGCACCCGCGTCCGGATGCCTGCGTGCACCCGAAAGAGTGACGAGGATCGACCGACCCGCCCCACCGGCGGAGCCGTGCGGAGAAAGTCTCCGACACGGCCCGTCCGCCTGACCGTCGGCTCCGAACACCTCCCGTACTCGATTGATTCCTGGAGGAACCCGCCGGTGACAGAGAACGTGTGGATCGGAGACGTCCGACCAGCGGCTCCGGACCTTCCCGAGCTGATGGGGCGCGTCGCGCTCGGCGACCAGCAGGCCTTCGCGGCCGTCTTCGAAGCCGTGTCCGGGCCGGTGCTCGGCCTCGTCCGCACCGTCCTGCGGGACTCCGCCCAGTCCGAGGAGGTCGCCCAGGAGGTGCTGGTCGAGGTGTGGCGGACCGCGGCCCGCTATCAGCCCGCACGGGGCTCGGTGATGACCTGGGTCCTGATGCTGGCGCACCGCAGGGCCGTCGACCGGGTGCGCTCCGAGCAGGCGGCGTCGAACCGTGAGCAGCGGGCGGCGCGCCTGGAGCACGCGGCCGCCTACGACGAGGTGGTGGAGCAGGTGGAGAGCAGGCTGGAGCGCGAGCAGGTCCGGCGCTGTCTGCGGGGCCTCACCGAGCTGCAGCGCCAGTCGGTGACCCTGGCGTACTACCGCGGCCTCACCTACCGCGAGGTCGCGGAACTGCTGGCCGTGCCGCTGGGGACCGTCAAGGCGCGGATGCGCGACGGCCTCATCCGGCTCCGTGACTGTCTGGGGGTGGGCGCGTGAACGCCGTGGATCCGCACACGATGACCGGCGCGTACGCGCTCGACGCACTGGATTCCGAGGAGTACGAGGCCGTACGGAGCCATCTGGCGGAGTGTCCGTCGTGCGCCCAGGAGGTCCGGGAGTTCTCCGAGACCGTCGTCCGGCTCGGTCTCGCCGTCGCGGCGACACCGACCGCCACCCTGCGGGCGGGCGTGCTGGAACGGATCAGGACCGTACGCCAGGAGCCGCCGGCGACCCGGAAGGCGGCGCGGGGCTCGCGCGGGCCCCGCGGCTTCCAGCGGTGGTCGCGCTGGGCGCTTGCGGCCTGTCTCGCCGGGGCGGTCGGGCTCGGCGGGGTCGCCTCCTGGCAGCACGGTCTCGCCGAGGACGCCCGGCAGGAGACGGCCCGGGCACGCGCGGCGAACGACGCCGTCGCCGAGGTCCTGGCGGCCCCGGACGCCCGGGTCTCCACGAGCCGGCTCGACGGGGGCGCCGTGGGCACGGTCATCGTCTCCGCGTCGCTCGACCGGGCGGTGTTCGCCGCCTCCGGAATGGCGCCGCCACCGGCCGGCAAGGTCTATCAGCTCTGGTACGACGACGGTGGTGCGATGCGGTCCGCGGGGCTGATGGACCCGGGTGCCACGGCCGAGGCGACCCTTCTCGACGGCCCCGTGAACCGGGCGTCGGGGGTGGGGGTCACCGTGGAACCGGCCGGTGGTTCGCCGAGTCCGACCTCCGCGCCGGTGGCGCTGCTCGCCCTCCCCGGGGCCTGACCGGGGTCGCTGTCGCCCCTCCCCGGGCCTGACCGGCGGCACGCGCGCGTGGGGACACCCGCGCGCGTGCCCCCGTTCCCGTCCGGAGGATCACCTGGTCCCGTCGGTCGGGCCCGCGTGTTCGCCCGGTGTGGCGAGTTCCTCCACCGCGTCCGCTCCGACGACCGCGCCCGTGGACCTCTTGCCGCGCCGCAGCCGGGCTTCGAGCCAGGAGGCGAACGTGGTGAGCGCGAAGTTGAGGATGACGAAGAGCACGGCGACGACGGTGAAGCAGGCGATCGTGTTCGCTCCGTAGTTGGCGCTCATCGGGCGGACGGAGGCGAGGAGTTCGGAGAAGCCGAGCATCGCGCCGCCGAGCGCGGTGTCCTTGACGATGACGACGAGCTGGCTGACGAGCGCGGGCAGCATGGCCGTGACCGACTGCGGGAGCAGCACGTACGTCATGGTCTGGCCCTTGCGCATGCCGATGGCCTTCGCCGCGTCGGTCTGACCCGCCGGGAGGGCGAGGATGCCGGCCCGGACGACCTCGGCGAGCACGGAGGCGTTGTAGAGGACGAGGCCGGTGACGACGGCGTACAGCGGGCGTGTCTCCGGGCTGATGTCGGTGAACTCGGAGTAGACCGCGTTGGCGAAGAGCATGAGGATCAGGACGGGGATGGCACGGAAGAACTCGACGACCGTGCCCGCCGCGCCGCGTACGGCCCGGTGGTCGGAGAGGCGGGAGATGCCGAGGAGGGCGCCGAGGGGCAGGGCCAGCACCATGGAGAGCGCGGCGGCGATCACGGTGTTCTTGAGCGCGGGAAGGATGTACGTCTCCCAGACACGCGCGTCGGTGAAGAAGGGGGCCCACTTGGACCATTCGAGCTGGTTCTTGTCGGCGAGGCTCGCCACGACCCACCACACGACGGCGGCGAGCGCGAGCAGGAACAGCAGCGTCCAGAGGAGGTTGCGGCGCCGCGCGCGGGGGCCGGGGACGTCGTAGAGGACGGTGGGCTTGGTCTTCACCGTTTCACCGCCACCTTCTTGGCCACCCAGCCGAGGAACAGACCGGTGGGCAGGGTCAGGCAGATGAAGCCGACGGCGAAGATCGCGGATATGAGGATGAGCTGGGCCTCGTTCTCGATCATCTCCCGCATCAGCAGGGCGGCTTCGGCGACGCCGATGGCGGCGGCCACGGTGGTGTTCTTGGTGAGGGCGATGAGGACGTTGGCGAGGGGGCCGACGACGGATCGGAACGCCTGCGGGAGCACGATGATGCGCAGGACCTGGGGGAAGCTGAGTCCGATGGCGCGGGCGGCCTCGACCTGTCCGAGGGGGACGGTGTTGATGCCGGAGCGCAGTGCCTCGCAGACGAAGGCGCTGGTGTAGGCGATGAAACCGAGGACGGCGAGCCGGAAGTTGATCGTGGTGAACCGGTCGGCGCCCATGCTCACCCCGAGGGTCTGGAAGAGACCGAGCGAGGTGAAGACGATGATGACGGTGAGCGGGATGTTGCGGACGACGTTGATGTAGACGGTGCCGAAGCCCCGCATGAGGGGGACGGGGCTGACGCGCATCGCCGCCAGCAGCGTCCCCCAGACGAGGGAGCCGATCGCCGAGTAGACGGTGAGCTGCACCGTCACCCAGAAGGCTCCGAGCAGGTCGTACCCCTGGAGGAAGTCGAACACGACGGCCCGCTCACTTCACGATGACGCCGATCTCGGGGGCGGGTTCGTTCTGGTAGTTCGCGGGGCCGAAGTTCTTCTCCACCGCCGCGTCCCAGGAACCGTCGGCGACCATCTTCTCCAGGGCAGTGTTGATCTTCGCCTTGAGCTCGCTGCCCTTCTGGACGCCGATGCCGTAGTTCTCGTTGCTCATCTTGAAGCCGCCGAGCTTGAACTTGTCCTTGAACTCGCTCTGCGAGGCGTATCCGGCGAGGATCGAGTCGTCGGTGGTGACGGCGTCGATGACACCGTTCTCGAGACCGGTCAGACACTCCGAGTAACCGCCGAACTCCTGGAGTTGCGCGTCGGGAGCGATCTTGTCCTTGACGTTCTGCGCGGAGGTCGAGCCGGTGACCGAGCAGAGCTTCTTGTTGTTGAGGTCGGACGGCTGCTTGATCGAGTCGTCGTCGGCCCTGATCAGGACGTCCTGGTGGGCGAGGAGGTAGGGGCCGGCGAAGTCGACCTTCTCGGCCCGCTTGTCGTTGATCGAGTACGAGGCCGCGATGAAGTCCACGTCGCCGCGCTGCAGCAGCGTCTCCCGGTCGGCGCTCTTGGCCTCCTTCCATACGATGTCGGAGGGGTCGTGGCCGAGTTCCTTGGCGATGTACGTGGCCACGTCGACGTCGAAGCCGGTGTAGGTGCCGTCGGGGGTCTTCAGGCCGATGCCGGGCTGGTCGTACTTGATGCCGACGGTGATCTCGTCGCCGCCGTGGTCGCGTGGCACGGCGCCGGTCGCGCCGTTCGCGAATCCTGCGGAGGTGAAGGAGAGGACGACGGCCGCGGCGACGGCCACGGTGGCCCTGCCGGTCCTGACGGTCGCCCTGCCGGTCTTGGTCGGGTTCATGAGGATCACCCCTGGGGGCTGCTGGTCGGGCGGCGACCCTGCCGTGTCGTGCGGTGGTGCGGTGCCACGGTGTCGGTGGTTCCGCGGTGTCAGTGGTGGAGGATCTTGGACAGGAAGTCCTTGGCACGGTCGCTGCGCGGGTTGCTGAAGAACTCGTCCGGGGTCGTCTCCTCGACGATCCTGCCGTCGGCCATGAAGACGACGCGGTTGGCGGCGGATCGGGCGAAGCCCATCTCATGGGTGACGACCACCATCGTCATGCCGTCCCGGGCGAGTTGCTGCATGACCTCCAGGACCTCGTTGATCATCTCGGGGTCGAGAGCGGAGGTCGGTTCGTCGAAGAGCATCACCTTCGGATCCATGGCGAGGGCGCGGGCGATCGCCACGCGCTGTTGCTGGCCGCCGGAGAGCTGGGCCGGGTACTTCTCCGCCTGTGAGGCGACCCCGACCCGGTCGAGCAGGGCACGGGCGCGCTGCTCGGCCGCCTTCCGGTCCTTCTTGCGGACCTTGATCTGGCCCAGGGTGACGTTGTCGAGAACCGTCTTGTGCGCGAAGAGGTTGAAGGACTGGAAGACCATCCCCACGTCGGCGCGCAGGGCCGCGAGTTCGCGTCCTTCGGCGGGCAGGGGGCGTCCGTCGACGACGATCTCGCCCTTGTCGATGGTCTCCAGGCGGTTGATCGCGCGGCAGAGCGTCGACTTGCCCGATCCCGACGGCCCGATGACGACCACGACCTCGCCTCGGTGGATCGTGAGGTCGATGGACTGGAGGACGTGCAGGGTGCCGAAGTGCTTGTCGACCCCGCTCAGCACGACGAGCGCGTCGCCTCCTTCCGGGACGCCACCTTCCGGGACGGGCATGTCAGCCTCCTGGCTCACGCCCCCGCTCGCCGCTCCTTCTCACGTTCATGCTCCGCCCTCCACCCGCCCCCCGCACGCCGGAGGGGGTGCACGGAGGGTGAGCGGGCACGCCGGGACGTGACCCCCGGCCCGCGGGCCGGGGGTCACGTGGGGCCCGGGCCGCCGGACGGCGCTCAGGCTTCGGTCAGGAGCCCGTGTCGCTGACGGCCGGCTCGGTCGGTCGGTGGCGGCGGTCTCGCAAACGGCCGGCTCGATCAGGCGGTCAGGACGCGGTCTCGCGGGCGGCCAGCTCGATCAGGTCGCAGATCTCGACGGGCCGGGAGGCGAGCGAGGCGTGGCTCGCGTCGAGCTCGACGGTCTTGCGCGGGTTCATGCGCGCGGCCATGCGGCGCTCGTTGTCGGGGTGGATCATGCGGTCCTGGGTGGAGACCTGGTAGTACGTCGGCTTGGCCCGCCAGGCCGGTACGGTGACGTCGTCGCCGAAGGTGGAGCCGAGCGGCGCCTTCTGCGTGACGGCCATGACCAGGGCCTCTTCCTGGGTGAGGTCCTGGGCGAAGCTGTCGTGGAACGCGTCCTGCTTGATCCAGAGGTAGCCGTCGGAGTCGGGGGCGATGTTCTCGAAGGCGGCGGGCGGCTTCTCCTGGCTGATCTGGCCGGGACTCTCGCCGGCGTCCGGGGCGAAGGCGGCGACGTAGACGAGGCCGGTCACGTTCGGCAGGTCGCCCGCCTCGGTGATGACGGCACCGCCGTAGGAGTGGCCGACGAGCAGGACGGGTCCGTCGACCTGCCGCACCATCTTCCGCGTGCGCTCCGCGTCGTCGGCGAGCGAGGTGAGCGGGTTCTCGACGGCGTGGAGCCGGTCGTGGCCTCGCCGGTGGAGCTCGGTGATCACCTTGGACCAGTGGGCGGCACCGCCCCAGAAGCCGTGGACGAGGACGATCGCGGGCTTGTCTGCCATGGGTTCCGTACCGATCTGCGTGAGGACATGGACCCCGCCCCTGCTCCCGCCCCGTACCCCCGGCCCCGTACCCCCGCCGTCACGCTACGGGAGGGACAGGGGGGTCGCATGTCAGGCCTGAGCACGTGCGTGTGCTCCGGCCCGGGCAGGCGCTCCGGGGCGTACGGGCGGGGCGCGGCAGGCCTCGAACCCGCGTACGCGCGCGTGGGGGCGGGCTGGCGGACACTGGGGGTGGGAGCCGAGTGCGCGAGGAGGGTCCGCCATGAGCAGTGCCGCACCCAAGGTCAGCACGTTGCCGACCGAGCACCGGGAACGCCTGATGGCCTTCGCCGAGGACGTGTACTTCGAGTCCGGTCACCGGCTGTTCGAGGAGCAACAGCACGCCGACCGGTTCTGGATCGTGAAGACGGGCGCGGTGACGCTCGACGCGAAGGTGCCGGGGCGCGGGGCTCCGGTGATCGAGACCCTGCACCACGGTGAGCTGGTGGGTCTGTCGTGGCTGTTCCCGCCGTATCTGTGCCAGTCGGGGGCGGAGGCGATGACCCCCGTCCGGGCGCAGGAGTTCGACGCCCCGGCCGTGCGCTCGATGTGCCGCTCGGACGCGGAGTTCGGAGCCTCGGTCATGTTCTGGGTGGGCGCGATCCTGGCGCACCGCCTCCAGGTGACCAGGGTCCGGCTCCTCGACCTGTACGCGCCGCACGGCAGCGGCATCCTGGCCTGACGGACGACCGGGCCGGCGGGGACGGCAGGGGCACGGAGGCACTCGGCCACGCCGGCCCCCAGGTCCGCAGGCCCCCAGGCCCCCAGGTCCCCAGGTCCCCAGGCCCGGCGACGGAGAGACGAGACGGGGGCGGCCGAGGGGGCGGGCCGGGGCCGTCGCACCGCCGGACGCTACCGTGGCGGTGCACCGGCGGGTCCGGTCCCCCGCGGCCACCGCGGGGCGGACGGGCCCTCCCCCACACTCCGTCGACGAGCTGCGAGGTCCGGATGAGCGACCCGACGACGGCACGCGAGGCGATCGCCCTCGTCGCCGGCGACGACTTCACCGAGTTCCCCTTCGCGGAGGGCCCCTTGGCGGACGACGGGCCGCTGGGCTGGCCCGGCTACTCCGCCGCGCACGCGCGCGCCGCCGCCCGTACCGGCGAGACCGAGTCGGTGATCTGCGGCACCGGTGGGATCGGCGGAGTACGGGCGGTCCTGATCTCCTTCGAGTTCGGGTTCCTCGGCGGCTCCCTCGGGGAGCGGACGGGTGCGCGCGCCGCCGCGGCCCACGCGGAGGCCCGCGCGCGACGGCTGCCCGTGGTCGTGCTGCCCGCGACCGGCGGCAGCCGGATGCACGAGGGCATGCGGGCGCTACTCCAACTCCAGCTCCTGGCGGGCGAGTCGGCGCGCACCCGCGCCGCCGGACTGCCGCAGATCGCCGTCCTGCGGGACCCGACGACGGGTGGCGGCTGGGCCACGCTCGGCGCCGGATCCGATGTGGTGCTCGCGCTGCCCGGCGCCCAGGTCGGCTTCGCCGGTTCCCGGGTCCGCCCGGCGGACGCGGACCCCGCCGCGTACACCGCGGAGGCACAGCTCGCGCACGGCCACATCGACGCGATCGTGGCCCCCGACGCGCTCCGGGACTCCCTCGGACGCTGGCTCTCCCTGCTCACGCGTCCCGCCGAAGGGCCGGCGGCGCCGCCGCGCGCGCTCGGCGCCCCGGGCACGCCGCCCGCCGCGAGCGGCCGGGACGCGGTGGCCCGGGCCCGGCACCCGGAGCGGCCCCGGGCCGACGCGTACCTCGACGCGTACTTCTCCGTCCGCGAGGAGGTCTCGGGCGACCGCGCCGGCGGTGTCGACCCGGGGATGCGGTGCGGCTTCGGGCAGCTCCCCGACGGCCGCACGGTGGCGTACGCGGCGCAGTGCGGGACCGCGACCCGCCCGGCCGGATTCCGTACGGCCGCCCGGCTGGTACGGCTCGCCGACCGGCTGGGGATCCCGGTCCTCACCCTCATCGACACGCCGGGGGCGGCCAACGACCCGGAGGCGGAACGCGCCGGAGCGGGCCCGGCGATCGCCGACCTGTTCGCCGCCGTCGCCACCGCGCGCGTCCCTGTCACCTCGCTGCTCATCGGCGAGGGCGGCTCGGGCGGCGCCCTCGCCCTCGCGGCCCCCGACCACCTCTGGGCCACGCCCGACAGCTACTTCTCGGTGATCGCCCCCGAGGCGGCAGCGTCGATCCTCAAGCGCCCGCCGGAGGAGTCCGCCGCGACGGCGGACCGGCTCCGGCTGCGCCCGCCGGACCTCCTGGACCTGGGCGTCGTCCGGGGCGTCGTGGAGAACTGAAGCCCGCCGCGTGGGGGCCGGGACGCCGGCCCCGCCCGCGACGCTCCCCGGTCGTCGTGCCGCGGAGGGTCACGGAGGGTCGCGCTACTCGAACACCCTGCGCCGCATGATCGCCGCCCCCTCGGCCGCTCAGTAGTAGTGCCTCATGATCTCGTCCGCCCAGGCCGGCTGGGTGGTCGGGCCCTGCGGGGCGAACTCGGCCATGTACGGCTTGATGTCGAGGACCGGTGTGCCGTCGACGGCGTCGAGGCCGCGCACATGGACGTCCAGGCCGTCCGTGCGGACCAGCACGCAGCGGGAGAGCCCGAGCCGGTTGGGTCGGTTCTTGCCCCGCTGGGCGAAGATCCCGACCAGCGGCCACTCGGTGTTGCCGCGCGGGTGACGGGCACCGGTCTCGACGGCGTCCGCTCGTACGCGGTCGAAGTGGTAGACGACCTCCAGATGCGAGAACGCGTCCAGGCCGGCGAGCGCCTCGGGGCCGAACATCTCCGCGTCCAGCCGGATGACCGACTCGACGTCGGCCCACCCGTCGTCGCGCACGTCCTCGCGGCCCCCGACCACCTGACCCACCGGGTGGGAGACGACGGCCGGACGGAACTGTTCCCGTGCCATGAGATCCTCGCTCTTTCCTACGCCCCCGGAGGGATTCCCGCCCGGCACGCTATCGCTGCTGCCGGCGCCGTAGGGGTGCCGGTCCCGTACCCCGGTTCGGGTGCCCCTCACCGCCCCGGCTTCGGGGCGCGTCGACTCAGGTTCTCCGCCGCCCGTGCGGTTCGGCCCGGAGTACGACCGTTCCCGCGCCGGCGAACTCCGCGTGAAGACCTGTGCGAGGCCGAACCGCCTCGGGCCGACCCCAGGTCGACGCGAGCCGGCGCGCGGGATCCACCGGCCGTCACGGCCGCGCCACGCGCGCGCGTACGCGGTCCGGACCACACGGCTCGCCGATCGGGCGGCCGCGAGTGACCATGGAGGACCGAACCTGGCGAGAGGCCGGCCGGCACTGGAGGGCACCCGTGGCGCACACCGGCACGACCACCGACGTACTCATCGTGGGCGCGGGTCCCGTCGGCCTGAGTGCCGCCGCCGAGCTCCGCAGGCACGGGGTGCGCTGTCGGCTCGTCGACCGGCTCCCGACCAGACTCCCGTACGCCAAGGCCGTCGGGATCCAGCCGCGCACCCTGGAGCTGTGGGACCGGATGGGCCTGGTCCGTGCCGTCCTGGAGGCCGCCGTCCCGATGCGCGGCCAACTGACGTACGTCAACGGAGCGGAAGCGGCGCGCATCGCGCTGGAGTTGCCCCCCGACGTGCCGTACGGCTTCGCCGCGCTTCCGCAGTACGAGACCGAGCGGCTCCTGGAGGAGTACGTCGCGGGCCTGGGGACGTCCATCGAGCGCGGGACCGAACTCGTCTCGTTCGTCCAGGACCCGGACGGGGTCACCGCGCTGCTGCGCGGCACGTCGGGAGCCGTCGAGGAGCTGCGGGTCCCCTATCTGATCGGCTGCGACGGGGCCCACAGCGTCGTCCGCAAGACACTGGGACTGTCGTACGAGGGCGGTGCCTTCCCGGAGGCGTACATGCTCGGCGACGTCGTGGCCGACTCCGACTGGGACCTGCCCCGGGGGTACGCGCTCCGCTGCGAGCACCGTGCCGCCGACGGGTCCCTCGACGACGTCCTCGTCTGCATCCCGCTGCCCGGTGACGGCCGTTACCGGATGTCGATGAAGGTGCCGCCCGAACCGGCCGAACCGGACGCTGCGGCGCACCCGGTGCCGGCCGGGCAGCCGCCCCGGGCCCCCTCCTCGTCGGACGGTGTCGCCCACGGTCTCCAGGGCGGTCGCGGCCCCGGGCTGTCCGAGCTCCAGGCCGTCGTCGACCGGCTGGCCCCGGGCCCGGCCCGGCTCTCCGATCTGCGCTGGTCGTCGGTCTTCCGCATCAGCCACCGCATCGTGGGCCGCTACGGCCAGGGGCGGGTCTTCGTCGCGGGCGACGCCGCCCACATCCATCCGCCCACCGGCGCCCAGGGGATGAACACCGGCATCCAGGACGCCGCCAACCTGGCCTGGAAGCTCGCCCTCGTGGTGCGGGGCGAGGCCGGGCCCGGGCTGCTCGGCAGTTACGACGCCGAGCGCCGCCCGGTGGGCGAGGAGGTCGTCGGCAGGACCGTGCGGCACGCCACCCGAGGCATGGAGAACGACCGGGACGACCTGACGACCACGCTGCTCCGCGAGGCCCAACTGCTCGTCGGCTACCGGGACGGCCCGCTCGCGGGCTCCCCGTACGGGCCGGTCGAGGCGCCGCAGCCCGGCGACCTGGCCCCGGACTGCGGCGGGCTGACCACACCGATCGCCGTCCACCCGCTGCGGCTGCTCGACGTCCTGCGCGACCGCCCGGGACACGTGGCCGTGCTGTACGGGGCCGGCTCCACCGGCCTGACGCGGGCGGTCGACGCGGCGCGGGCCGCCGTCGGCGACCGGCTGCCGCTCGACGTCGTCGTCGTCCTCCCCCTGGAGACCGACCCCGACGCTCCGCCCGCCGTCGGCGCGCCGGTGTACCGCGACGCCGCCGGGGAGTTCGCGCGGATCTATCTCCCCGACGGCGCCACCGGCTTCGTCGTGCGCCCCGACGGGCAGCTCGCCGCGCGGTTCCCGCTCGGCGCCACCACGGCGGCCCTGACGGACTGCCTCAAGGCGCTGTCCGTACCGCTACGGGACCCAGTGGTTGCCTGAGGCCGTGATCATGACCTGGAGCTGGATGCTCGCGGAGAAGTAGCTGCTGGTGTCGATCGGGGTGGCCAGCATCTTGTTCCACAGGGCGTCCAGCCAGGCCTGGCTGCCGGAGTCGGTCATCGCCGCCACCGTGAACGGGGCGAAGAAGGCGGCCTCGCTGCCCGCCGAGATCTGGGTGCCGTTGAGCTTGTAGCCGATGGCGATCTTGTTCGGGTCGCCGCCGGTCTTCGTCTTGATCCAGCTGTTGACCTTCCGGGCGGCCGCGAGCGACGTGGCGTCGCCGCTGGTCACCGCGTCGTCGGCGATGCGCCACGGGGTGCGGCAGGCGTTCCACCAGTACGCGCCGTCGTTGGGGTCCTCCAGGACCTGGCCCGGGGCGGGCTTGGGCGTGGTGTTGGTGTCGACGACGAAGTCGGGGAGAAGCCCGGTGCCTGAGGCGTACGTCGACTGAAGGCGCGCGATCTGGGTCTGGTGAGCGGTGCGCACGGCGTCCCAGGTCGTGTCACCGGAGGCCGTACGGAAGGCGCGGAAGTGGTCGACCATCCAGTCGGACGTACGGGATATGTAGTAGTACTGGTCGCCGGAGCTGCTCCAGTCGCCGAGCTTCAGGAGCTTGGTCGTCGGGTTGAGCTCGTCCTTCTTGATCGCGGCGATGTGCTTGAGCGCGAGGTCCTTGTAGTTGTACGTGCCGGTGCTGCCCCACTGCTTGTCGGCGAGGAGCAGGCCGTACGCCACGTCCATGTCGCCGTCGGTGGCGCCGTCACCGCCGTTGACGCTGCGGCAGTTGACGTCCTGTTCGGCGGCGAGCAGGTTGGGGTTGATGGAGGACGGGTGGTCGATCTTCCACTTGACGAGGCCGTCGAAGATCTTCTTCGCGTCGGGATCGGCGCCGGCCATGGTAGCGGCGACGACCATGCCGTAGCCCTGCGCCTCGGCGACGTACGGGTGGTCGGCGTCGGGCGAGATGATCTGGTACCAGCCGTTGCCGCAGTTCTGTCGGACGAAGGCGGACTTCCACCTGTTGTAGTAGTCGACGACCTTCTGGTCGAGGGCCGCCTGGGAGCCGGAGGGCTTCAGCATGCCGGCGGCGTAGGGCTTGAGGTGGCTGCCGAAGGGGACGGCCGTGCTGCCGCCGCCTCCGGTGCCGGTGGGCGCGCCGTACACCTCGAACTCCCAGAGGGAGTATCCGTACGCGGTGCCGCGGCCGGTCCCGTACATGCGGACGTAGCGGCCGCTGCCGGAGACCGTGAGGTCGTCGGTCGCGCCGTCACCGGCGGTGGTGGAGTAGACGTCGGACCAGGTCGAGCCGTCGGCCGAGGTCTGGATCCGGTACGTCTTCCCGTACGCGTCCTCCCAGTTGAGCTTGACGCGCGAGATCGTGTGGTTGCCCCCGAGGTCGATGCGGATCCACTGCGGATCGACCCCTTCGAGGCTCGCCCAGCGAGTGGCCGCGCTGCCGTCCACCGCGAGGCCGGGCCCGAAGGCCGAGGTCTCGACGGACGAGGCCGTCACCGCCTTTCCGGTGGACACCAGGCTGTCGGCCGCCTGTGCCTGCGGCAGCACCGTCAGGGGCAACGCCAGCAGACCCGCGAGCCCGAGAAGCGAGACGCTTCGTCGACGCATGACAACTCCCTTTCCCTCCATGGCCAATGGTTAGGAAATATTCCTAACCATTGGCCCGGAGAGTAGAGAGACCGGAAGTCCCGCGCAAGACCCCGCACCACAAACGGGACGCGACTCCCCGGCGCGGGACGCTCGCACATCTCCCGGAGTCAGGACGAGACGGGCGTACGGTCGTCGCTCGGCGAAGTGGGCATCCACGCCCGCATCCTGACCGGTCGTCATCCCGCGCGCCGCGCCTCGCACCGACCCCGGCGCCCGGCCTCGGCGCAACGTCAGTCATCCGTCGGCGCCGCGCCACCCTCCTCCGGCGTCGCAGCGTCACCCGTCTCCTGCGTCGCCGCATCGCCCTCCTCCAATGCCGCCCCGACCTCCCTCTTCGCCGCGCGGGCGTCCCGTAGCGCCGTGTGCGCCGACCAGACCACCGAGACCAGCGGAACGGCCACCACGGCGCCCACGATGCCCGCGGCGATCGAGCCGGCGATGACCGAGATCGCGACCACCAGCGGGTGGAGCCGGACGGCCCAGCTCATGACGAGCGGGTGCAGGAGATGACCCTCGATCTGACCGATCACCACGATCAGACCGATCACGATCGCAGCCACCAGGGGCCCCTGCGAGGCCAGCGCCACCACGGCGGCGACCGCCAGGGCGATCGGCGAGCCGATCAGCGGCACGAACGCGGCCACGAACTCCAGCAGTGCCAGCGGCACCGCGAGGGGGACGCCGAGGAGCCACAGGGCGATCCCGACGAGCACCGCGTTCACCGCCGCCACGAGGACGATCCCGTGGGTGTAGCCGGTGAAGGTCCGCCAGGCGGCGCGCCCGCCGACCGTCACCCGCTCGCGGACCGACCCGGGCAGCTGCTTCTGGAACCAGGCCCACTGACGGTCGCCCGAGTGGATGAAGAACACCGCGGAGAACACGGCGAGGGCCAGTGTCGTCAGCACAGCCACCACATGATGGGCGCCGCTCACCGCCGTACTGACCAGGGTCGAGCGATGGCTGGAGAGGAAGTCCCCGATCTTGGCCTGGAGATCGCTCAACGCCCCCGGGTTCAGCCGGAACGGCGGCCGCTCCAGCCAGTCCTCGATCCGGGCGACCCCCACCCGGAACTCGCGCACGAGGGTCGTCCGCTCCCCCGCCACCGCCTCCCCGACCAGCGCGAGCACGCCCAGGACGAGCGCGATGCTGCCGAGGAGGGTGAGCGCGACGGCGACGGACCGGGGCAGCCCTCTGGCCGCCAGATCGGCGAGCGGGCGGAGCAGCGCGGTGATCACGAGCCCGAGGAAGAGGGCCACGCCGATCTCGTGGAACCGTCCGAGCACCGCGAACAGGCTGTAGACGAGCACGCCGACGACGAGCAGCCGCCACGCGTACGCGGCGGCGGTCCGGAGGAAGGGACTGACCGTGACCGTCGGTGAAGTGCCTGGCTGCATCCCACCGACCTACCACCCACGACGACCTCAGGTCGTGAGGATCACAGGCCGGGCGCCTGGAACTCCGCCGATCGGCGGTGCGACCGGCGGCAGAACGGGCCGTCCGTGACAGCACGCCTCCCACACCCGAGCCGGTGTCGGCGTCTGACAGCCGTGGCAGGGCCGCGCGGACCCGGCGAGTCGTCCCGGATGCCCGATCCCGGCCCGCCCTCGACAGGCGGCGCGCGCTGTCCCAGGTCCGTCACGACGCCGTGTGCGGGCAGCGCGGCAGCGCCGGGCGGTCCTTGGCGCGTTCTCGGCGGTGTACGGCCGCCGGGATCGACCGCCAGGGATCGTCATGCGGAGGCGATCGTGATCCGCGTCGTGCAGGCCGCGGCGGCGACGGCCGCGCGGGGCCGGTCCGTCCACTCGAACAGCCTCAGATCGCCCTGGTCGGCGTGACCGCTCCCGACGGCCTTCAGCCGGGCTTCCGCCCGGACCCACAGGCGCAGCAGCGCCGGGCCCGCATCCGGTCGGGCCGAGGCCTCCGCGACGTCCGCTTCGGGAAGGAGACGGCGGAGTACGTGCACGGGGCCGGGGCGGCGCGCCGACGGCTCCACGTCGACGCCGATCGCACCCGGACCCACGGCTGCCGCGACGAGCCCGTCGGCGTGACTGAGGCTGACGCCCACCCCGGGGCGGCCGCGCAGGTACGGGCGTCCGTGGCCCTGCCCGCCGCATCCGGGGCACAGCTGGGCGAGGGCCGTCGTGTCCGGCGGAAGGCCCGTGGCACGGGCGAGGCACAGCCGTACGAGGAGGCGCGCCGCCAGTACGTCGTCCCGGCGGCTCGGCAGCCGTATCCCTGCGAGGCGGCGCCGCTCCCACGGCGCCAGCATGCCCTCGTCCAGATCGGGGTGGGCCAGCACCTCCGGGGTCGTCGCCACGATGGCGAGCGCCGTGACCGAGTCCGTGGCCGTCGCCCGGTCCGTGGCCCTTGCCGCAGCCGAGTCCGTGACCGCAGCCCAGTCCGTGGCCCGGCCCGCAGCCCGGTCCGGCTCCGGAGCGCCCGTCATCGGGGGACGCTCAGCCGGCGGCGGCGCTCAGGAAGCGCTCCCGGACGCGGCCGAGGGTGCGGAAGTCGTCGATGGTGACCTCCTGGAGGTCGATGGTGCTCCCGGAGAGCTCCTCCAGGAGGTCGATGAACTCCAGGAAGTCCATGGAGTCGATGAGTCGCGCCTCGATGAGGTCCTCGTCGTGGGCGATCGGGCCGTCGAGGCCGGGGTTCTTCTGGTGAAGCCACTCGGCGATGCGTTCCATGGGAAGAGGTCGCTCCTTGCTCACAGCTGTAGGGGGAAAGGGGGAAGGGGATCGGACGGCGAGCGGGACAGGGACTCGGCCGTCGCCGCCCACCCGTCAGACGCGGGCGTCGCGGAGCCGGTCCAGGGCCTTCTCCGGGGTGCCGTGGGCGAGGATCATCGCGTGGATCCACCGCTCGATCCCGACGGCGACACAGGCGCTGTACGCAGGACCGTGCGCGCCCGCGCGGATGTCCAGCCGTTCACCGAAGAAGTTGCGGTGCCGGTTCACGGAGGCGATGGCCGTGCCGTCGGGGGCGCAGAACTCGTGCTTGACCGGGTCGAGCGCCATCAGTCTGGCCCGGGAGCCGCCCTTGTCGTAGAAGGGGTCGTCGGCCACGGCCCTGTTCAGTTCGAGACCGAGGAGCGCGGCCGCTTCGAGGATGAACTCCGCTCCCCGCTCCAGGTGTTCGACGGAACCCTGCTTGGTGCCGAGGTACAGGACCTCGCGCATGTGGAAGCCCCACAGGCGGCGCAGGCCGTCGTAGTGGGTCTCGTTGCGGAAGCAGCGGCCCGTGGCGGAGAGGCGGAGGCCCTCCTCGCCGACGTCCCGGCCCTCCAGGGAGAGCAGCAGTCCGTAGCAGGTCGCGGACGGCAGCAGATGGCCGGTCGGCCGCAGCGGCAGCTCCGCCGGCGTCTCGCCTGCCGCGAGTCCGTCGAGCGCGTCCGGGGCGAACCGCCCCGCGGAGACGCCGAGATGGGGGAAGTTGCGGAAGAAGTCGAGGCGCGCCAGGCCTTCGACGGAGAGGAGCGGCGGGCCGACGACCTCGGGCGCCGAGAGTCGTGCGGCGAGCCCGGTGAGCAGTTCGTCGAGTCCGCGCAGGAGCGCGGTCCTGACCGGGTCCAAGGTGATCAGGCCCGCACCCGGGCTCTTCAGGCCGCCGTCCGGCAGGGCCGTGGCGCTGGGTGTGCTCATGGAAACCGCTCCCTCTGGGCGTGGGCGAACCGAGATACGGGTGAACGCCCCTGGATGTGGTCGCCGTCGACCGCGAAGCGCAGCAGCGGTGAAGTCGGCCGACATCCCTGTGGGACCGGACTGCGCACAGGGACACTAGGCCAGCCTCGCGCATGTTGTCTAGACCAAAGCCGGGAGGCTGTCACATGCAACTCTGCATATTGAGACGTCACTTGACAACGAGTATGGTCTAAACCAATCGTTCTGAACGGCGCGGCTCCGACCCCCCGCGTCAAGCGCCGCCGTGCGTCCGTTCCGTCCACCCCGACGTCCGCCCTTCACCCACCCCGACGTCCGCCCTCCGTCCGTCCATGCCACTCGCCCCCGGCTCCGCACCGAGGGTTTCTCCGTGCTGTCCACCGGCCGCGGAACGCGTGCCCCCACTCCCGCCCTGGAGGGACCAGATGACGACGCCCGCACCCCATCGCCCCCGCCGCCGCCCCCACCTCCACCGGGCGGCCTCGGACCTGCCGTACTTCAGCGCGGACGGCGAGTCCTATCTCGCCCAGACGACGCTGCGGGAACTCGAGAAGTCGCGGCCGCTGCGGGTGCTGTCCGAGGAGGACTTCGCGCACTGGCAGACGTACGGCTACGTCATCGTCCGCGAGGCGATCCCGGCGGAGGCGGCCAAGCGCCTGCTCGACTTCACCTGGGACTTCCAGGGCCTCGATCCGGACAGGCCGGAGAGCTGGTACGAGGACCGGCCGTTCCGCTCCGAGCTGGACCAGCAGCTGCACGTCTACGGCTTCGTGGAGGCGTACCACCACCAGCTGCTCTGGGACAACCGCCAGGCCCAGCGCGTCTACGACGCCTTCGTGGACGTCTGGGACTGCGAGGAGCTGTGGGTCACCCAGGACCGGCTCAACCTCAACCCGCCCAACATCGGGAACCGCGACCGCGCCCTCATCGAGCCCACGGACCGGGGCTTCGACATCGAGCTGCACTGGGACATCGACACCACGCTCGGCGTCCCTCCGCAGCGGGTGCAGGGGATCATCGCACTCAACGACACCCGGCCGGAGTCGGGCGGCTTCCAGTGCAACCCGGAGCTGTTCCGGCGGTTCGAGGAGTGGAAGGTCGCCCAGCCGGCCGACCGCGACCCTCTGCGGCCCGCCGTGGACCGGACGGAGTACCCCGTCGTACGGCCGGATCTGCGCCCCGGCGACCTGTTGATCTGGAACGGACTGCTCGCCCACGGCGTGGCGCGCAACGTGTCCCAGGACCAGGTACGGGCGGTCCAGTACCTGTCGATGATGCCGGCGCTCGAAGAGCACGAGCGGCTCAGGCGGTCCCGCGTCGACTCCTGGCGGCACCTGCGGACCCCGCGCTGGAACCGGACCCTCGTCGGCGACCCCGTACTCCACGAGTCCAAGCGGTACCCGACGGCCACCCTGAACGACCTCGGCGCCCGCCTGCTGGGACTCGCCTCGTGGAAGGACGCGGGGGAAGCCCCTCCGGCCGACGGAGGCGAGCGGACGAGCGCGGGAGCGAGCTCAGGCGCGGGAGCGAACCCGGACGCGAGTCCGGACGCGAGTCCCGCTCCGGACACCGACAAGGGCGCCGCCGCCCCCGGCCAGGGCGGGGAGCCGGCGTGCGCCGTGTCTGTCTGACCCTGCCCACCGACCGGCCCTGCGCCGCGACCATCCGGGCCGTGGCCGAGGAGGCCGCGTACGGCGCCCGCGTGTTCGGCGTCGAGGTACGGCTCCTCGTCCTGGACTCCTCCGACGCCGCGGCCGTCGCCGAGCACCGCGAGGTGATGGCCGCGCTGCCCACGGTCCCCGGCGTGGTCCCGCACCACCTCGACGAGGACGAGCAGCGGTCCTTCCTGCGCGAGGCGATCGCCCGGTCCGAGCTCCCCGCGCCGGACCGCCTGCTCGGCCTGATGCTGCCGGACCGCGTCTCCTACGGCGCCTGCACCAACCGCGCCTTCCTCCTCGCGGAGGCACTGGGATGCACGTCGGTCCACCGCCGCGACTCGGACAGCCGCTACCAGTACCTGGACGGCGAACCGGTCTTCCCGCTCCACCACGAGCTCACGGCACTGGGACTGCGGGCCGCCGACGTGGCCGGTCTGGTCTCCCGGAGCAGACTCGACCCCGCGTGCGCGGACCGGCCGGTGGCCCTGGTCGGCGGCTCCTTCGTCGGCGAGATGTCCGTGGACGTCGAGGAGATCCGCCGGCTCGACGCGGGAATCTACGAGGCCGTCGTCGGCCTGACGATCCCCTCGGACTACCCGGAGATCTGGCGCAGGAACCTGATCGCGGAGTCCTTCCGGGGCGCCGGAACGGCCGCGTACACCGGCGACCGGACCACACTCATGAGCGTCAGCCCGACGCGCGTGGACATGTGCAACATCGCCTTCGACCGCGAGGTGTACGGCCGGGTGCCGCTGCCACCCGCCACCGACACCATCGGCAGCGACTACTTCCTCATCCATCTGGTGCAGGACGCCCGCCTGCCGGGCGTCCTGCACAACCGGCACATCGTCAACTTCCATACGCAGGAACGACGTTCCGATTCCGGGTTCCTCGCCTACCACCTGCGGTTCGCCAAGTACCTCCTCTCCACACCGCACTTCGCATCGGTGTACGCCGCGATGAAGGAGGCCGGTGACGCGATGCTCGACGCCGAGGGCCATGTCCTGGCCTCCGCCGTCGCCGGGTTCGCCAGGGACAGCACCCGGGTCGACCGGTCGGAGAACGCCGGACGGCTCGACGTCCTCGACCGCTCCTACCGCGCCCTGGGCGGCCGGTACGCCACCGCCGCCGACACCCTCGCGCCCCTCCGCGAGCAGCTCCTCGACGAGGCGCGTCAGGACATGGAGGAGTTCGCCCTGCTGACCGACGCGTGGGAGGCCCTGACCCGGGCGAGCCGGGCGGTCCCCCCGGGGAGCGCCCGCCCGAGCCGGGTGTTCCCGCCGAGGAGCGCCCGTACGCTCACCGTGGCGTACGCCGGGGGCGAGGAGCGCCGGGGTCCCGTCACCATGGGGCAGGCCAACATGATCCGCTGCATGCTGCGGGACGAGCCGGAGCACATCAACATCCACGATGTGTGGCCCGTTCCCGAGGGGACCCGGACGGAGTCCGCGATCGAGGCGCTCCGGGCGCTCGCGGTGCGGCACGAGGCGCTGCGTACGACGTTCCCGCACGCGGCCGGGAGCGCACCCCGGGAGCAGGTGGTCGCGGCCGAGGGGACGTTCACCGTCACCGTCATCGATCACGACCTCGACTTCGGCCTCGATCACGACCGCGACCGCGACCGCGAGGGCCTGCCCGACGGCCTCGCCGGATACGCCGAGTCGCTGGCCCGGCGGGCCCGCGTCGAACGCTTCCGTCTGGACCGGGACTTCCCCCTCCGCGTCTCCCTCGTCGCCCTGTCCGGCGCTCCCGTCTTCGTGGCCATGGCGGCCAGCCACGCCGTGACCGACGTCAGCGCCCTCGCGGTCCTCAAGGAGGAGTGGCTGAGCCTCCTCGCCGGCGAGACCCTCCCGCCGCCGGCGTCCCTCACCCCGCTCGACCTCGCCGCCGAGGAGGCGAGCCCGGCAGGGCTCCGCAGGTCCGAGGGCTCTCTGCGGTACTGGGAGCGGATCATCCGCACCGGACCCCAGGCCATGTTCGCGGAGCCGGGCGCCGAGGGGACCGAGGTGCGGACTCCGCAGCTCACCCTCCGGTCACGA
This sequence comes from Streptomyces sp. NPDC029956, assembly GCF_055574655.1. Taxonomy (NCBI): domain Bacteria; kingdom Bacillati; phylum Actinomycetota; class Actinomycetes; order Kitasatosporales; family Streptomycetaceae; genus Streptomyces; species Streptomyces sp. NPDC029956. Next base: position 277,994 of record NZ_JBVHZJ010000001.1, read on the forward strand.
CGGGCGGCGCGGGCCCTCGCGCGCGTCGCCGAGCGCACCGGAGGCATGCCGTCCACGGTGCTGCTGACCGCGTGGTGCGCGCTCGTCGCCCACCGCACGGACCAGCCCGCGTGCGTGGCCGCCGTCCCGACGTCCAACCGCCACCACCCCCGGCTCGCCCGCTCGGTGAACACCCTGTCCCAGGACGCGCTGCTCTCCCTCGACGTCCGGGTACCGACCTTCGACGCCCTGCTCAAGAAGGCCTGGGGGGCGGCGCTCAACGCGTACCGGCACAGCCGGTTCGACGCGGTGGCGCTCTGGGAGATGATCGGGCGGACCACTCACGAACGAGGCAGCCGGTTCGCGCGCGACGTCGTCTTCAACGACGTCAGCACAGTGCCCGCGACGGTCGCGACGGTCACGTCCGCGACAGCGGAGGACACGGCACCCGCCGCGGACGCCGAAGCCACCGCCCCCGCCCTCGAACTGGGTTGGGGACCGGACCAAGTCCTGCCGACCCGCGTCCTGACCTTCGTCTACGCGATCGAACCGGTGCTCCACCTGAGCACCTGGGTGGATCCCGCGCTGTTCAAGCGGGACGAGGCGGAGGCCTTCCTGACGGGTCTCGTACGGCTCCTGGAGGCAGCCGCCACGGACGACGTACCGCTCGCGTCACTGACCGAGGTGACGGGCGTCCGTCCCGTCGAGCGCGGGCCGCGGTGGTGCCGGGCCGACGGGTCCTGGACATCGCCGCCGCTCGTGGCACAGGTGCTGAGCGAGGCCTTGGAGGGCCTGCCGGTGCACGTCATCGCGGATGCCTCGGTCACGGCCGGCAGCACTGCGGTTTCCTCCGCCACTGCCGCCGGCACCGCCACCGTCACCGCCCCGGACGGCACGACGCCACAGGACGCGGTCCTGACGGCGTACATCGCCGCCGGCGACGCCCCGCTGACACCCGCGCAGGCCCACACCGCACTGATGGACGCGCTCCCCGGCCGCCCCGGAGTACTGGCCCCGCGCCGGTACGTGATCGTCCACAACCCGCCGGCGGAGGCGGACCGGACCAGCGCCTGGCTCCGGCAGCAGATTCTCAGGGAAGGGACCGGCCGGGACCGGGATGTGACATGACGATGGATGAGGCAACCGCGCAGCGGGAGCAGGGCTCCCCTCCCAGCCCGTGGCGATCACGTCGCTTCCGGCTGTTCTTCACCGCGCGCAGCACCTCGCTGCTCGCCGACGGCATGCTGATGGTGTCACTCACGACCGCCGTGCTCGGTGCGGGCTACGGGGCGGGCGGTGTGGGATACGCGCTGGCCGCGTGGATGGCGCCGATCGTGCTGCTCGTGCTGTTCGGCGGCGTGCTCGCCGACCGGTTCACGCCGCAGGTGATGATGGTCGGCGCGGACGTGGTGCGCATGGTCGCCATGCTGGCGCTCGCGGTGCTGCTGATCGGCTCGGACGTACGGCTGTGGCACATCATGGCGCTGCTCGCGCTCAGCGGCGCCGCGACCGCGATGTTCCAGCCCGGTCTGGCGAGCCTGGTCCCCCAGGTCGCCGAGGACATCCAGCGGGCCAACGCGCTGCTGCGGATCTCCGAGGCGATCTGCACCCTGCTCGGGCCGGGCGTGGCAGGCCTTCTCGTGGCCTACTGGAACGTGGCGGGTTCGTTCGTGGTCATCGCGGCGGCGTACGCGCTGAGCGCGCTGGGCCTGGCGCCGCTGCGCAGGCTCAGCACGGCCAAGGACGAGAGCGACGACCCGATGTGGCACCGGCTGGCCACGGGCTGGCACGAGTTCCGCTCGCGGTCGTGGCTGTGGGGGGTCATCGCGGTCTGGGCGGTGTACGGCCTGTTCGTCTTCGGTCCGGCGCTGCCGCTCGGCGCGGCGCTGCTCACCGAACAGCACGGCGCGAGCGGCTACGGCTGGATCGCCTCGGCCGACGGCGCCGGAACGATCGTCGGCGGCCTTCTCGGCATGCGGGTCCGCCCGAGGCGCCCGCTGGTCGCGGGGGCCTGCGCGATGCTCTTCTTCGCCCTCAACCCCCTGGCCCCGGCCCTGGGCTGGTCGTTCACGGTGACGGCGCTCACCGGCGTCGTGGCGGGCTGCGGGTTCGCGTTCTGGGGGGTCATGTGGGCGACGAGCGTGCAGTCCCACATCCCGCTCGCCGTCCTGAGCCGTGTATCGGCCTACGACGTGGCCGGCTCGATCATGGTCATCCCGCTGGGACGAGCCCTCGCGGGCCCGGCGGCGGACGCGTACGGCGCGGACCGGGTGCTGCTGTTCTCCTCGGTCATGGGCATCGCCCTCATCGGCGTCATGCTCTCCATACCCGCGATCCGCGCACTGGGACGCTCGCCGAAGGAGTCACCGACGCCGGTCGGGGCCGCGTAGCGACGGCGGCGAGCAGGGGTCGGGCCCGCCGCCTCGACCGACTCCTCGTCGCGGGACGCGGGGACCGAGGTGGCCGACCGGCCCCCGCCGGGGACGGAGGTGGCCGACCGGCCCCCGCATGCGGAGGGCCGTTCCCGGGAACAGGCACAGAAGAGGGCCCTCGGGCTCCACGGGTTCCGCACGCAGCTGTGAGGCGATTCCGGCCATGACCGCCAAGAAGATCATCACGGTGTTCGGCGCGACCGGACAGCAGGGCGGAGGCCTCGCACGGGCCGTTCTGGCGGACCGGGACGGAGCCTTCAGGGTCCGTGCCGTCACCAGGCACCCCGACGGGGAGCCCGCCGCCGAGCTGAAGCGGCTGGGCGCGGAGGTGGTACGGGGCGACATGGACGACCCGTCGAGTCTCGGCCCCGCCTTCGAGCACGCGTACGGCGCCTTCCTCATGACGAACTTCTGGGAGCACATGTCCGCCGAGCGGGAGAAGGCCCAGGCCGAAGCCCTGGCCCGGGCCGCCTCGCACGCGGGGGTGCAGCACGCGATCTGGTCGACCCTCGAGGACACCCGTGCGTGCGTGCCGCTCGACGACGAACGGATGCCGACGCTCCAGGAGCGCTACAAGGTGCCGCATTTCGACGGCAAGGCGGAGGCGGACCACTTCTTCCTCGACGCGGGCGTGCCGACGACGTTCCTCCGTACCACCTTCTTCTGGGAGAACCTGCTCGGTTCATTCGCGCCGCAGTTCGGTGCGGACGGGACCCACTGGCTGACGTACCCGATGGGCGACGCCAGGCTCTCCGGGATGGGCGTGGACGACGTCGGCAGGACGGCCCTGGCCGTCTTCGCACGCGGTACGGATCTGATTGCCGCAACGGTCAGTGTCGCCGGCGAACACCTCAAGGTCGCCGACATGGCCGCGGCCCTGACGGAGGCCCTCGGCCGGCCGGTGCGCTACCGCCCCCTCACTCCGGACGAATGGCGTGCGCAGGGATTCCCGGGCGCGGACGAGTCGGGGAACATGTTCCAGTACTACACGGACTGCGAGCAGCACTTCACGGAGGCCCGGGACATCGACGCCGTCCGGGGCCTCAACCCCGCCCTCCAGGACTTCGGCACATGGCTCGCGGCGCACCGGGACCGTCTGCGCACCACCTGGACGTGACCGGTGACGTCGTGACGGCATGGGCGACCCGACCTTGAACCGCGAGAACCGACCGCGACCGGACCGCTCGACGCTCGACGGGAGTTCGTCATGCACGATCCCAATCCCCGGCTCACCCATCAGGAACGGAAGATCCTCGAAGGCATCGAAGCAGGCCTTCGCAGCGACACGTCCCTCCATCGCAGGCTGCGTTCGCTCGGCCACGGCGGCGCGGACGCGGGAGGCGCGGAAGGCACCTGGGGTGCGGTTCTGCGGCATCGCCTCGGCTGGTTCACCGCCGTCCTCGGCGTCGCCTGCGTGGCCCTGTTCCTCCTCGCGGCCGCGTCCTCGTCGTCCGGCCCGTTGTGGCTCTTCGCGGCGGTGTGGGTGGTCACCGCGGTGTGCCTGATGGGGCTGCTGCTGCGGGCGGTGGCGCGGCGAAGGAGCGCGGTGGCGCGGCGTAGGGCGGACTGAGCGCGCGGGGTACGGAGGTGGGCGGAATGAGCGCCGGGGTCATGGGCGAGGCGAAGGTCCGGGCGGCGATCGAGCGGGTGCACGCGAGCGCGAGCGGGGCGCGCGCCTGACGGAGACGCGCGCCGAACGGAGGCGGCGGCTCATCTCCCGACGAGCCGCCGATGGTCCCCGACCGTCATCGGCCGGGGACCGACGGGGCAGTCGGGACGGGCGGGTGGAAGGACCGATTGTCCCGTCGTGAGACGCGGGAGGCGATCTCGACGGCGATCCCCGCGACGACGGCGAGCAGCCCGAGGAGCACCGTCAGCACGAGCAGGAGCAGTCCCGTGCGGTTGTCGAGGGCCCGTGCCTCGACCGCGGTGGCCGCGACGCCGCCCGACCGCCTGTCGAGAGAGAAGCGGGAGTCGAAGGAGTTCGCGCGGTGGTCGCCGAGCAGGAACAGCATCCCCTCGGGGACCACCACGTCGTACGCGAAGGGTCCGCCGGACGGATCGCCGTCCTTCACGTACGGCTCCGTCAGCGGTACGCCGTTCACCGTCACGGGTCCGCCGGGGCTCTGCCGGACGTGGTCGCCGCCCATGCCGATCACACGACGGAGCAGGGGCCTGATCTCGCCTCGGTCCTCCGACCGGTGGAGCACCACGTCGCCCCGCCTGACCTCGCCCGCGTCGATGCGCTCGAAGAAGACGCGATCGCCGTACGGGTAGGTCGGATTCATCGAATCGCCGGCGACGGTGGCTGTCGTGTATCCGGTGCCGAGGAGCGCGATCGCGCCCACGGCCGCGGTCATCCCCGCCGCACCCAGCACCCGTCCGGCGAGCCGTTGCCGGCGTCGGCCCGTCATGACGCCGGCCCCGGCCGGAGAAGGCGCCCCCGGTACACGTTCACGTCCATCCCTTTCGTTCCTGCCCCTCCGCGTCGGCGTTGTGGCCGGATTATTCGCCTCCGGGCCGACGGCCTGTCAAACGCGGGGACAATTCGTCCCCGTTGCTCCGTCCGGAGCGCGGAGGGAGACACTGGGGCCCTGCTGGATTCGACCCGGGAAAACCTTTGGACGGCGCGAGTTCCGACACGGAAAACTTCCCCTCCTGTCTCCTTTGATCCGAAAGGCAGGTTTGGATGGGAACACCCGAATCGCGCAAGAGTTCGCCGGGCAGGGGCTCGGTCCTTCTCGCGCTTCGCTACTACACACAGGAGCTGACCCGGCTCAAGTGGTGGACCGTGCCCGCGATGCTGCTACCGGCACTGGGCAACATCGGAATCTTCTACATCGTGCCGCTGATCGTCGCCAAGCTCGTCGGCCGCATCGCCGGGACCTCCGGCAGCGGCACCGACAGCGGCATCAGCATCGGCCCGATGCTGCCCTACGTCCTCGGCTTCGCCGGTGTGCTGCTGCTCGCCGAGGCGCTGTGGCGGGTCGGGCTGCACTGCCTGAACCGTCTGGACGCCCTCGGCATCGAGCACCTGTACGTGATCGGGATGGACGCGCTGTTCGCCAAGGACGCCGCCTTCTTCCACGACAACTTCGCCGGCTCCCTGACCAAGCGGGTCCTCAGCTTCGCCTCGCGGTTCGAGGAGTTCGTCGACACACTCACCTTCTCGGTGATGGGCAAGTTCGTGCCCCTGGTGTTCGCGTCGGTGGTGCTGTGGACGTACGAACCCCTGCTCGTGGTCGGGCTCCTGACGATGATCGCGGTCACGACGGTGTGCGTACGGCCCCTGATCCGTCGCCGACAGAAGCTCGTCGACCGGCGGGAGGAGGCGATCGCCCGGGTGTCGGGCCACGTCGCCGACAGCCTGATGAACATGGACACGGTCCGGTCGTTCGCCGCCGAGGAACGTGAGGCGGCCGAACACCGCTCCCGTGTGGCCGAATCGCGCCGCCTCACCCTGCGGTCATGGGACTACGGCAACCTGCGCATCGACACGCTGATCGCACCGATGTCCGTGCTGACCAATGTCCTCGGCCTGGTCCTCGCGCTCTCGCTCGGCGCCGGGGAACACGGCGTCGAGGCCGTCGTCGTCGCCTTCACCTACTACTCCAACGCCACGCGCATCATGTTCGAGTTCAACCAGATCTACCGCCGCCTGGAAAGCTCGATGACCGAAGCCGCGCAGTTCACCGAACTGCTGCGGACCCCGCCGACCGTAAGGGACCCGGAGAAGCCCGAACCACTCCTCTCCGACGGCGCCGATGTGCGTTTCGAGCAGGTGACCTTCGCCCACGCGGGGACGAAGCCGCTCTTCGAGGGCCTCGAACTCGCCGTGCCCAGCGGGGCGAAGGTGGGTTTCGTCGGCCGGTCCGGCGGAGGGAAGACCACGCTCACCCGGCTGCTGCTGCGGATGACGGACATCGACGGCGGCCGGATCACGATCGGCGGACAGGACATCAGCCGACTCCGGCAGACCGAACTGCGCGGCCTCATCGCCTACGTGCCCCAGGACCCGGCGATGTTCCACCGCACACTGCGCGAGAACATCGCCTTCGCCCGTCCGGACGCCACCGACGCCGAGATCCGCCGTGCGGCCGAGGCGGCGCACGTCACGGAGTTCGTCGACACGCTGCCCGAGGGCTTCGACACGATGGTCGGAGAGCGCGGAGTGAAGCTCTCCGGCGGCCAGCGCCAGCGGGTCGCCCTCGCGCGGGCGATTCTTCGCGACGCGCCGATCCTGCTGCTCGACGAGGCGACCAGCGCCCTGGACTCCGAGAGCGAGATCCTCGTCCAGGACGCGCTCTGGCGCCTCATGGACGGGCGGACGGCGCTCGTGGTGGCGCACCGGCTCAGCACGGTCGCCACCATGGACCAGCTCGTCGTCCTCGACAGCGGGCGCATCGTCGAGCAGGGCACCCATCACGAGCTGCTCGCCGCGGAGGGCGCCTACGCGAAGCTGTGGCAGCACCAGTCGGGCGGCTTCCTCGACGGCACCGCCGCCACGGCGGAGCAGGTGTAGGGGCCGGGGGCGTGGCCTCACCCCCACCTGCCCCTGCACCTCCGTGACGGAACGGACCGGGGGGCCGCGACTTCGACGCACGATCGACGCGCGTGGCGGGCTCCGGGGAATCGAGGGACGGTGGAAGCCCCGGCGGCGAAGCGCCGTCCCGCACCCCCTGGGAGAGGCCATGACCCAGCCGCTCGTACCGCCCCAGGAGACCCCGCCCGCGGAAGGCTCCACGTCCTCGGCCCACCAGGAGCGCCCCGACGGCGGTATCTGGGAGCACCCGATGTTCTGGCTCTCCCTCATCGCCCTGGGTGCCGTCATGGGGGCCCTGTTCTTCATCTTCCGGACCGTCGCCTTCTGACCAGCGGGGCGCCGCCCGCCGCCGCGCGCTGAGCGCCCGGTGGCGGGCGGCGTCCCGCTCGGACGCCGAAGCCGGCCGGGTCCGCCTCCTCACGGAGCCTGCGCGTCGGCGGCGACGATGGGAGCGATCACGTACCGCGCCACCGCCTGCGCGGCGTCCGCGCCGCGCGGCAGCTTCGGCGGGCTGCCGATCACCGCCCGGTCCGCGAATCCACCCTCGAGGTGAGGCATGCGCACGTCCACGACGGAGATCCCGCGGTCGCGTTGTTCTCGTTCCACCACGCCGAGCCAGGCCGCGAGCGCCGACTTCGCCGCCGTGTAGTCGGCCGTACCGCGCATCGGCCTGTCGACGATCACTCCCGTGACGACCACGACGGCGCCAGGGGGTTCCAGGACCGGCAGCGCCCCTCGCACGACGGCCATGGGTGCGAGCGCGTTGACCGTCATGAGGTGCTCCGCGGCCTCCTCCGTGATCTCTTCGGCGCGACCGAATCCGGCCACCCCCAGCGCGACGACGACCGTGTCCAGTCCCCCGAGGGCGCCGGCGGCCCACGGCCCCAGCGCGGCCCCGCCCTCGAGGTCATAGGCGTCGAACGAACGGTGCGGGCAGTCGGCCCACCGTCTCGACCGCTCCGCCAGCTCACGTGCGTCGCGGCCGGCCACGGCGACGGAGCAGCCACGGCCGATCAGCGTCTCCGCCGCCAGACCACCGATCATTCCCGTCGCACCCACGACGAGCACCTTTTTCCCGGCCATGCTCACGACCTCCCGAACGCCCTGGTGTGCGGTCTCCCGGCACAGGCGCTGCCGTACGCACCGCCTGTCCGGTCCGACCTGCTCGGCCCTCTGTACTTCTCCCGCGGCGGCCCGTGGGGATGCGAGGGACCCGCATCCGCAGCACGCCCGCACGGCGAAGTCGGGGAGGGGCGCCACGAGGCGTCCCACGGAGGCGGAGCGGATCGAGACCGGTATGACCCGTACGCATTGGCTCTTCGGCGACCAGCTGGGCCCGCGGTTCCTCGACGCCTCGGGCGGCGAAGGCCCTTCGCGCGACGCACCCGTCGTGATGATCGAGTCCCGTGCCGTCTTCCGCCGTCGGCGGTTCCACCGGGCGAAGGCCCATCTGATGCTCTCGGCGATGCGGCACCGCGCCGCCGAACTCGGCGACCGCGTGACGTACGTACGGGCCGACACGTACCGCGAGGGTCTGCGGCGGGCGGTCGGCGACGGACCGGTGACGGTGCACCATCCGACGTCCCGGGCGGCGCTGGCCCTCGTGCGTTCCCTGGACGGCGTCGCCGTGCTTCCACCGCGCGGATTCCTGCTCCGTCAGGACGACTTCCGCAAGTGGGCGGGCGGGCAGCGGGGACTGCGGATGGAGGCCTTCTACCGGCACGTCCGCCGTGACCACGATCTGCTGATGGACGGCGAGAGGCCCGTGGGCGGCACGTGGAACCTCGATCACGAGAACCGGGAACAGCCGCCTCAGGGACGGCGGACGCTGGGGGTCGACGCCCCGTACCGGCCGCGGGAGAACGCCATCGACGAGGAGGTCCGCCACGACCTCGACCGCTGGGAACGCGAGGGAGACGTCGCCTTCGTCGGCCGCGACGGGCCTCGGCGGTTTCCCGCCGGCCGTCGGGAGGCCCTGGCCGCGCTGCGACGCTTCCTGAGCCACCGGCTGGCGGGTTTCGGCACGTACGAGGACGCGATGCTCGCCGAGGACGGCGCCATGAGCCACAGCCTGCTGTCCTCCTCCCTGAACCTGGGGCTGCTCGACCCGGTCGAGTGCCTGGAGGGCGCGGAGGCCGCCTGGCGCGCGGGCGAGGCGCCGTTGAACTCCGTCGAGGGCTTCGTCCGGCAGATCGCCGGATGGCGCGAGTACGTCTGGCAGCTCTACTGGTACTTCGGTGAGGACTACCGCACGTCGAACGAGCTCGGCCACACCGGCTCCCTGCCCGACTGGTGGAACGACCTCGACGCGGATGCCGTGTCGGCCCGGTGTCTGGCCACGGTGCTGCGTCAGGTCAGGGACACGGGATGGACCCATCACATCCCGCGGCTGATGGTGCTGGGGAGCTACGCCCTCCAGCGCGGCTGGGATCCGGCCGCTGTGACGGACTGGTTCCACCGCTGCTTCGTCGACGGTTACGACTGGGTGATGCTGCCCAATGTGGTGGGCATGTCGCAGTACGCGGACGGCGGCAGGATGACCACGAAGCCGTACACATCGGGCGGTGCCTACATCGATCGCATGAGTGACCTGTGCCGGCCGTGCCGCTATCGCCCGGACCGGCGGGTCGGGGCCGACGCCTGCCCGTTCACGGCGGGCTACTGGAACTTCCTGCACCGTCATCGCGGCACGCTCGAACACAACGCCCGGATCTCCCGCGCCGTGCACGGCCTTGACCGTCTGAAGGACCTGTCGGCCCTGCTGGAGCAGGAACGGCGACGAGGCGAGGGCCCGCCGTGAGCCGGTCGCCGACGCACGCTCCACGCGCGGCCGTTCCTCCGGCCCGGCCGGGACGACCGTCGTCGCGCGCATGCATCCGGCGCTCCCCCGCGCGGGGAAGGGTGAGTGTCGGCGAGGCGGCCGAAGGGCCGGGGGCACGGAGGACGGAGGCCGGTGGGGTGATCCGTGCGGAGCGAGGTCTCATGACGCGCTTCCGGCCGCCGCCGGGACGCGGCCGTCCTGACGGCACACCGAGCCCGGACGTTCCTCGCACGCGCATCGTTTCCGCATCGCCTGGTGGGTGACATGACCGATTCGGCACAGGGAATCACGACGGGCGCGGTGGCACGGCGCCTGGGCGTCTCGCCGACCACGGTGCGCTCCTGGGACCAGCGGTACGGCATCGGCCCCGCCGTCCGCACGGACGGACGGCACCGGCGATGGAGCCCGGCGGACGTGGCCATGCTGGAGGAGATGTGCCGCCGGACGGCGTCGGGCGTCCCGCCGGCCGAGGCCGCCCGGGCCGCCCGGCTCGCCCGGTCCGGGCCGGGTCCGGTGGCCGCCGAGCCATCGGACGCCCCGCTGGAGGAGGATCCGGCGGCGGGCACGACGACCGAGGGGGCTCCGGGCGGGACTCGCCGTGCGGGACCGGGCGGCGGGCTGCCCCTGGGCCGTGCGAGGCCGGAGTCCCGCGGGCTGGCCCGTGCCGCCCTCCGTCTCGACGGCCCGGCGATGGAACGGCTGCTGCAGGAGGCGCTCGCGGAGTACGGCCTGGTCACCACGTGGGAGGAGGTGATGGCGCCGACCCTGCACGCGGTGGGCCGCAAATGGCGGTCGTCCGGCGACCGCTACGTGGAGGTGGAGCACCTGCTGTCCTGGCACGTCTCCACCGCTCTGCGGCGCACCGTGGTCACCGGGCCGGCCACCACCGCCGCCAGGGCCCCGGTCGCCCTCGCCTGCGTCCCGGCGGAGCAGCACTCGCTCCCGCTGGAGGCGCTCGCGGCCGGCCTCTCCGAACGGGGACTGCCGTTCCGCATGCTCGGGGCCGCGGTGCCGTCGGAGGCCATGGACGCGGCGGTGCGGCGCATGGGCCCGGCCGCGGTCGCCCTCTGGTCCCAGACCCGGTCGACGGCGAGCCGCTCCCTGGCCCGGCGGACGGCGGCGACGACGTTCGGCGTGAGCGGGGCACGGACCGCTCCCCTGGTCCTGCTGGCGGGACCGGGCTGGACCGGCACGGCCGCCACGCCCGGCACCGTCCGGCCGGCGGGACTGCGGGAGGCCCTGGACCTGATCTCCCAGCTGTACGGCCCGTAGCGGCCCGTCCGTCAGCGCCGGGCGTCACCCGCCGGTGGCGCCTGGTCCGCCTGACTGCGAGAGACTCCGCTGCGGGGAGCCCTGCTGCGGGGAGGTCTCGGGAAGAAGCCGCTCGTGCGGGCGCGGTAGGCCGCGTACCCCGGACGTTCGGCCATGTGGGCTTCCAGGAGGCGTTTCCCGCTGCCCCAGATGAGCAGGCCGCTCATGACCAGCGGGGAGACGAGGGTGAGCAGCGCGGTCCCCCAGGTGGCGCAGGCCGTCAGGTACAGGCCCCACCAGACGAGGAAGTCGCCGAAGTAGTTGGGGTGTCGCGTCCAGCTCCACAGCCCCCGGTCCATGACCCGGCCCCGGTTCGCCGGATCTGCCTTGAACCGGGCGAGTTGGTGGTCCCCCACCGCCTCGAACGTGACGCCCGCCGCCCACACGGCGAGGCCCAGGAAGACCGTCACCCCCGGCGGCTCCGGCAGCAGGACCGCGACCTGTACGGGCAGGGAGACGAGCCAGACGAGTGCGCCCTGCAGGAGGTACACGGTCCGCAGCGCGTAGAGCGTGGGGTTGCCGCGGGCGCGGGCGAGCATCCGGGCGTACCGCGGGTCCTCGCCGTGCCCGCGGCCGCGCCGGGCGATGTGGGCCGCAAGTCGCAGCCCCCAGACGACGGTGGCGAGCGCGACGAGGGTTCGACGGATGTCGTCGCCGTGGCCGGACGACAGGATCCAGGCGACGACGGCGATGCCGGCGAAGGCCAGTCCCCAGGCGACGTCGACGATCCGGTGGAGGCGCTTCGCGGTGCCGATCGCGAAGGCCACCAGCATGACGGTGAGTGCCGTGGCCGCCGAGGCGGCCAGGACGACCCCGAGGGCCGCGGGGTCCACGCCGGTCGTGCTCATGGGGTCGCCTCCGGCGCCTCGGCGGTGAGCCGCAGCTGGCGGACGTCGAGGTAGCGGGAGCGGAAACCCGCCTCGGAGTACGCGAGGTAGAACTCCCACATGCGCCGGAAGACCTGGTCGAAACCGAGGGCGGCGACGTCGGTCTCCGCACGGAGCAGGCGCTCGCGCCACTGGTGGAGGGTCTCGGCGTAGTGGTCGCCGTATCCCGTGTCGTGGGTGATGCGCAGGCCCGCGGCGGCGCTCTCGCGGGCGATGGCCTCCGGGGAGGGGATCAGACCGCCGGGGAAGACGTACTTGCTGATCCACGTGTGGGTGCGGGCGGTGGCGAGCATCCGTTCGTGCGGCATGGTGATGGCCTGGAGTGCGATGCGGCCGCCGGGGGCGAGGAGGCGGCGGAGCGCGGTGAAGTACTCCGGCCAGTACTCGGCGCCGACGGCTTCGATCATCTCGACGCTCACGACGGCGTCGTAGCGCCCCCGGACGTCGCGGTAGTCGAGGAGTTCGACGGTGACACGGTCGCCGGCCCCGGCCTCCGCGACGCGCTTGCGGGCGAGGTCGAGCTGCTCCTCGGAGAGGGTGACGGTCCGCACGCGGGCGCCCCTGGCGGCCGCGCGGATCGCGAGCTCGCCCCAGCCGGTTCCGATCTCGAGGAGTTCGGTGCCCGGACCGGTCCCCGCCAGGTCGAGGAGCCGGTCGATCTTGCGGTGCTGGGCGGCGGTGAAGTGTGGGTCAGGAAGCAGTCCCGGTGCTTCCGGCAAGGGGTCGAAGACCGCCGAGGAGTAGCTGAGGCCCGGGTCGAGGAAGAGGGCGAAGAGCTCGTTGGAGAGGTCGTAGTGGCGGTGGATGTTCTCCCGCGCCCCGTCGGGGGTGTTGCGGTCGGCGACGGGCCTGCGCCGGACCCAGGCTCCGCGCAGTCGGCGCAGGGGGGCGGGGACCAGGTCGTCGACGTGCCGGGCGAGGACGGTGAGCACGCCGACGAGGTCGTCCGCGTCCCATTCGCCGGCCATGTACGACTCACCGAACCCGATCAGCCCGTCGGCGCCGATCCGGCGGTGGAAGGCGTCCGCGTCGTGCAGGGTGAGGGTCGGCACCGGAGCGACGCCGTCGCCGTCGCGGCTCTGCGGCACGAACAGCCCGTCACCGGTGGTCCGGACGCGCAGGGGCAGTCCGGAGACGGCCCGCTCGACGAGGCGGCGGGCGATGGCCGTGCGCACGGCGGAGGCCCGGGGCAGTCGGGCGACGTCGGGCCAGTGCTCGGCGTCCGCCTGGACGGTGCCCGCGGGGGCGGCGACGGCGGCCGGGGGGAAAGGGCTGGTCATGGGTTGCCTTCCTTGAGGGAGGGGCCGGTGCGGGGGCGCGGCCTGACGGGAAGCCCCTTGAGGTACAGGCGGACACCGTGGCGGCGGATGGCGATCGAGACTCCGAGAGTCGACCAGGGATGCCGCAGCGCGGCCGCGAGCAGCGTTCGGGTGCCGGCCGGCCGGTGGGCACCGCGCACGGTGGCGGTCAGCGGGCGGGAGCCGTCCGCGAGCCGGAGCTGGACGGTGAGGTCGAGGTGGTCACCGGGGAGCGGCAGGCGCATCCGGTACACGCCCTCGACGTCGAGGAACGGCGAGACGTAGAAGTCCTTGGCGACCTCGGCACGCCCTTGCCGGTCAGGGCGGAGGAGGTAGCAGTGGCGCCCGCCGTAGGTGTTGTGGACCTCCGCGACGGCGCAGACGGGGCGGCCCGCCCGGTCGTGGCACCAGTACAGGGTGAGGGGGTTGAAGACGAAGCCGAGGACACGTGCGTGGGCGAGCATCAGCACCTGCCCGTCGGCGTCCTCCACCCCGTTGGCGGCGAGGTACGCGTCGAGGCCGGCTCGCAGGGTCGGCGCGTCGCCGTCGAAGTGGTCGCGCGGGTCGAAGCGGGCCAGGGGGCGCAGCGCCGCGGGCAGGACGGGAAGGTCGTCGAGGTCGACCAGCCACATGTACGTACGGTGGCGAAGGGAGTGGCGGACGGGGGTGACGCGGGTGTGGGCGACCTCGGTCTCGTACAGGCCGGGGGCGACCGGCGGGGATATGGCGGTCATCACCAGTCCACCCCCAGGTGCCGGGCGGCCTCGACGCCGGAGCGGCATCCGTCCTCGTGGAAACCCCAGCCGTGGTAAGCGCCCGCGTAGGCGGTGACGGGGGTGCGGAGGGTCGGCAGCAGCCGCTGGGCGGCAACGGACTCGGGCGTGTAGACCGGGTGCTCGTACGTCATCCGGGCCAGGACGGTGGATTCGTCGAGGCGGGTGTCCGGGTTGAGCGTGACGATGTGGGGTTCGCCGGTACGGAGCCGCTGGAGCCGGTTCATGTCGTAGCTGACCTGGACGGCGCCCGGCCGGGCGGTGCAGGACGGCAGCAGGTAGTTCCAGGAGGCCCGGGCGTGCGGTGAACGCGGCAGCAGGGTCGTGTCGCGGTGCAGGACGGTCGGGTTGTGGGAGTAGGTGAAGGCGCCGAGGACGCGCCGCTCCTGCTCGGTGGGTTCCGCGAGGAGGCGAAGGGCCTGGTCGGGGTGGACGGCGATGACCACGGCCGCGTACTCCGCCGACTCGCCGTCGACGGTCACGACGGTCGCGCGGTCGGCGCCGCGCAGGACGGTGAGCACCTCGGTCGCCGTCCGGACGGAGGCGACGGACTTGGCGGCCTTCTCGACGTACGCCGCGGAGCCGCCGGTGACGGTCTTCCACTGCGGGGAGCCGGTCACCGACAGGAGTCCGTGGTGGTCGAGGAAGCGGAAGAGGTACGCGGCGGGATACCGCAGAGCCGTGTCGGGCGCGCACGACCACACGGCGGAGACGAGGGGGATCGCGAAGTGGGCGACGAAATAGGAGGAGAAGCGGTGGGCCCGCAGGAAGTCGCCGAACGTACGCGTGGTGTCGTCGGCGGTCAGCAGCCGGCGTGCGGCACGGTGGAAGCGCGGAACGTCGGCGAGCATCAGCAGATGGCGTCCCCGGCGGGCGTTGCCGCCGCCGAGGAGTCCGCGGATCCCCCGCGCGCCGGCGTACTCCAGGCCGCATCCGTCGCAGCGTACGGACATGCTCATCTCCGAGTCCTGGGTGGTGACACCGAGTTCGCGGAAGAGACGCAGGAGATGGGGGTAGGTCCGCTCGTTGTGGACGATGAAGCCCGTGTCCACGTGGAGCGTCCCTCCCCCGGGGGCCGGCAGCTCATGGGTGTGCGCATGACCTCCCAGCCGGCCTTCGGACTCGTACAGGACCACGTCGTGCGCCCGGGAGAGGACGTGGGCAGCGGTGAGACCCGCGACCCCCGCCCCCACCACGGCGACGCTTCGACGTCCGTTCATCGTCTCCACCCCTTGTGCCTTGTGTGACGGCCGTCGGCCGGTAGTGGCCACGGCGTGCTTCCGCGGTCGGTGATTCGGAGCCCTCGCCCGGCCGGATGGGTCGGATCAGCCACTGATCGCGGCGAGGGCGAGGTTGTGGCGCAGGCGCTGGAGGCCACGGCGGGCGTGGCTCTTGACGGTGCCCAGCGGCATGCCGATGCGGTCGGCGATCTGCACCTGCGTCAGGTCGGCGAAGTACGCGAGTTCCAGGACGTCGCGCTGGACCCGGGGGAGCCTCGCGAGCTCCTCGGTGACGACGATCCGGTCGAGGACCTCCTCGGGTTCCCCGGTCCTTTCGCCCTCGTGTTCCAGGGAGCCTCCGAGGGCCGTCGCGAGTGCGTTCCTGCGGGTACGGGCGGACAGCGCGTCGGCGGTCTTCCGGCGGGTGATACCGGTGAGCCAGGCGGGCAGGGTGCCCCGCTCGGGGCGGTAGTTGGCCCGCCCGCGCCAGGCGGCGACGAACACCTGCTGGGTGACGTCCTCCGCCTCGCGGGCGTCCCCCATGGCCCGGGCGGCAAGGGTGTGCACCAGCCGTCCCCAGCGATGGTAGGCGGCGTCGAGACAGCGCTCGTCGCCTTCGACGAGCCCACGGGCGATCCAGTCCTCGGCGTCGTCACCGTGCGACTGCCGGCGCACGGGGGGCTCTGTCGGGCCGGCGAGGTCGGGGGTGATGGGTTGTGCGGTCATGGCGCTTCCTCCTCCGGAGGTGGCGCGGGCGGCGGCACCTGGCCGTACGCGGGGCCTGGGCTTGCGTCACCGCCGGCGAATGCGGCGGTCCGACGGGACCCCGTCGGCCCCGTTCTCCCTCACCCTCCGGCCGACGGGCGCCGCCTCACAACTCGCATCGATTCCGCATCGAAATGTCAGGGACGGCCGGCGGCCGGGCTCCGTCCGCCGGACACGGCGTTCGGTCGGGGTGAGCTGGACCGACAGGGCGGCCTGGGACCGGCCCCCTGTCCAGGTTCCACGGCTGACGGCGCGCGGCTGCGCGGTGGGCGGGCCACGGGGGTTTCGCGACGGACGGTCCGCGGCTGACCGTCCGTTGCCGACGCCGCGTGGCCGGCGCTGCGTTGCTGACGCCGCGTGGCCGGCGCTGCGTTGCCGGCGCCGCGTGGCCGGCGCCGCGTGGCTGTCCCGCGGCGCTCAGGTCCCGGTGGCGACGCGGGCGACGAGCAGCGCGATGTCGTCGTCCGCGGAGGCCGGCACGAGATGGGTGAGCAGGCGGTCGCAGAGGGCGGACAGGGACGGGACGGGTTCGGCGAGCAGGTCGGTCAGCTCGGCGAGGCGGGCGTCGATGTCGCTGCTGCGGGACTCGACGAGACCGTCGGTGTACAGGACGAGAACGCTGCCGGGGGGCAGCGTGATCTCGGTGGTCGTGAAGGCGAAGCCGCCGACGCCCAGCGGCAGGCCCGCCGGTACGTCGAGCAGGCGCGCGGTGCCGTCGGGGAAGACGACCGCGGGGGGCGGGTGACCCGCGCAGGTGATGCTGCAGTGGCCGGTCGACGGGTCGACGACCACGGACAGGAAGGTCGCGATCATCGGCTCGGCGAGGTCGCGCAGGGCGGCCTCCAGCTGGTGGGGCATCTCCTCCGGGGGGAGGTCGAGGCGGGCGAGGGCCCTGACACTCGCGGAGAGCCGTCCCATCACCGCGGCGGCCGAGGTGCCGTGCCCCATCACGTCCCCGATGACGAGCACCGCTCTGCCGTCCTTCAGTGCGATGACGTCGTACCAGTCGCCGCCGACCTCGTTGACGTCGCTGGCGGGCAGGTAGCGGTGGGCGACCTCGATGCCCGGCGGCGGGGTGATGTGCTGCGGCAGCATGCTGCGCTGCAGCACGGTGGCCGTGTCGTGTTCACGGCGGTAGAGGCGTGCGTTGTCCACACAGACCGCCGCGCGGGCCGCCAGTTCACCGGCGAGGTCGGCCTCGCTCTTGGTGAAGGGGCCCACCGGACCGGTCCGGTAGAAGGTGGCCAGTCCCAGCACCACGCCACGGGCGAGCAGCGGGGTCATCATGAACGAGTGGACGCCCTGCCTCAGCAGCTCCGCGGGGGTGCTGGAGTGAGCGGCCGCCGGCGCGACGGCCCGCTCGTCGAACTCGGGGACGACATAGGGGCGGCGATCGCCGAGTGCCCGGGTGTAGGGCGCGTTGACGGGAAAGGTGAGGGTGCGTCCCAGCGGGGCGAGGGCGGCCGCGACGGACGATCCCGTCAGCGGGGCCTTCGCCAGGCGGCGCAGGGTGGCACCGCCCACCAGGCCCGCGCCGAGTTCGCCGTCGACGGCCAGGCTCTCCAGGACGTCGACGGTGACGACGTCCGCGAGGTCGGGCACGGCGACGTCGGCGAGCTCCTGCGCGGTGCGCTCCAGGTCCAGACTGGTGCCGATCTTCAGAGTGGCCTCGTTCACCAGGGCGAGATGGCGCCGACCCGCTTCGGCTTCGAGCTGCGCCTGTTGCTGGGCGGTGATGTCGATCAGGGTGGCGGCCAGTCCGATCGGGCGCCCGTCGGCGTCCTCCAGCCGGACGTACGACCCCGACCACACATGGTCGTGGTCCGGGTCGGCAGGCGTGCGGCCCGTACGGCGGGAGTCCAGGACGGGTCTTCCCTCGTCCAGGGCCCGGCGCATCGAGCGCTCCATGTCGGGGGCGTTGACGTCGGGCAGGATCTCGACGAGACGGCGCCCGATGTGGGCGGCCTGCGGAAGGCCGTTCATCGCCTCCAGCGCCGGGTTCACACGGAGGAAGCGCAGCTGGGTGTCCAGGACCGCGATGCCGACCGGGGAGCGGGAGAACAGTCCGTCCCACACCACCGACGAGCCGCGGATCCGGCGTGCGGCCTCCGCCTCCGCGGCGAACACCAGCACCGTCGTACCGCCCCGGTGCCGGGCCGGCACGGGTGCCGCCCAGATCTCCAGGTCCAGCGGGCGCCCCTCCTTGTGCCAGGCCGTCACCGTGCCGGTGACCCCGCGCCCGGTGGCGGCGCCCTCCCACAGCGACCGGCCGAGACCGCGGTCCGCACCCGGGTGGAGCAGGTCGGCGATGTGCCGGCCGAGCACCTCGTGCGGGGTGTAGCCGAGCAGCTCCTCCGCGGCGTGGTCCCAGCGGACGATCGCCCCGTCGGCGCCGGTGGCCACCACGGCGACCGTCAGAGCCCCCAGCCACCCGCCCGCGTCCCGGGCCGCGGCGGTGGTCACGTCGTCGAAGGGCATCTGTTGCATCGCCACCACGATTCTCGTAGCCGCACACCCCCAGGACGGCTGCCGTCCTCCTCAGTATGGGCGCGGGCCCACGGTTCGTCGCGCGGACAGGGGGCGTGGGCGGCGTTGTGGTGCTCAAGGCCGGAGTCGTCGCACGACTGCGCCGCGCGTCGTGTTCATCGACGCCGCGGGCGGTCGCACCCCTGGCAGCTCGCTACACCGACGGCATGTCCTCCAGGCTCGAACGCACCCGCCGGGTCAAGGGGTGATCCTCTCCCAGCACTCGTTCACAGTCGGTGAGGGTCCGCTCGAAGAGCGCGGTGGCCCGCCCCGGATCACCGGCCATCCGGTAGGTCGCGGCAAGGTTGTTGCGGGAGATGAGCGTATCGAGGTGGTCCTCCCCCAGCACTCGTTCACAGTCGGTGAGGGTCCTCTCGAAGAGGGGGATGGCGGACCCTGGATCACCGGCCATTCGATAGGTCGCGGCGAGGTTGTTGCGGCAACTGAGCGTGTCGCGGTGATCCTCCCCCAGTGCCCGCGCCATGCGCTCCAGGAGCTGCTCGGTCTCGGTGACGGCGCGGGCAGCATCCCCCGCCCGGACGAGCCAATGGGCGAAGGTGCCCCAGGCAGCGAATGTAGAGGGATCGTCCTCACCGCGGACCCTTCGGAAGGCCTCACGAAGCTGTTCATATGCCTGTGCCGCTCCGAAGGCGTCCTGTGCTTCTCCCAGCCAGAAAGCGAGGTTGTCCCACGTGGCGAGGGTGCCCGGGTGGTCCTCGCCCAACACCCTTGTGCGATCCGGCAGCAGGTCGGCAAGGGCCCGCACGGCCCCGGCAGCGTCCCCCGCTTTTCCCCGCAGAAGGGCGAGGTTGCTGCGGGTGGTGAGGGTGTCGGGGTGGTCCGCGCCCAACACGCGTTCCTGGTCGGCCAGTAGGTCGGCATAGGACTGCGCCGCCCCGGCCGCATCCCCCGCCTCCCACCGCCACGTGGCGAGGTTGCTGCGGGTGGTGAGGGTGGCGGGGTGGTCCGCACCCAACACCCGCATCCGGTCTACCAGCAGATCGGCAAGAGCCTGCGCGGCTCCATGGACGTCGCCCGCCTCCCACCGCATCCCGGCGAGGTTGCTGCGGGTGGTGAGGGTGTCGGGGTGGTCCGCGCCCAACACGCGCATCCGGTCAACCAGCAGATCGGCAAAGGCCTGCGCGGCCCCCCGCGCGTCCCCTGCATCCCACAACTGGCTGGCAAGGTTGCTGCGGGTGGTGAGGGTGTCGGGGTGGTCCGGTCCCAGCACCCGCACCTTGTCGATCAGTACGTCGGCGAAGGCCTGTGCAGCCCCTGCGGCGTCACCCGCCTCCCCCCGCCAGATGGCGAGGTTGCTGCGGGTGGTGAGGGTGTCGGGGTGGTCCGGTCCCAGCACCCGCACCTTGTCGATCAGTACGTCGGCGAAGGCCTGTGCAGCCCCTGCGG
>NZ_JBVHZJ010000001.1:298053-298353 GCF_055574655.1 Streptomyces sp. NPDC029956
GGCGTCACCCGCCTCCCCCCGGCAGGTGGCGAGGTTGCTGCGCGTGACAAGCGTTTGAGGGTGGTCCACTCCCAGCACTCGCGTGTGATCACCCAACAGCGCCGCGAAGGCCTCCACAGCGCCCGCGGCATCACCCGCCTCCCCCCGCCAGGTGGCGAGGTGACTGCGCGTGATGAGAGTGTCGGGATGATCCCCGCCCAGCACCCGCGTGTGATCACCCAACAGCGCCGCGAAGGCCTCCACAGCGCCCGCGGCATCACCCGCCTCCCCCCGCCAGGTGGCGAGGTGACTGCGCGTGAT